>DALZZG010000008.1:0-67132 GCA_031987665.1 Stenotrophomonas sp.
ACTTGCGTTTCCCGAAAACACCCGCACTTTCTGGTATCTACGCTACGTGGGTGCACGGCGTGTTCGAGCAGCCATGGCCCTCGGTTTCAAGTTTCGGCACGCGCCCGACCGTGGACGGCGTGGAGCCCCTGCTGGAAGCACACCTGTTTGATTTCCATGGCGACCTGTATGGCCGCCATATCGAAGTGGAATTCGTCGCCAAGCTGCGCGATGAAGAAAAGTTCGATGACCTGCCGGCGTTGACCGCGCAGATGCACCGCGACGCCGAACAGGCGCGTCGCATCCTTTCCGAACACAGATTGCGAGCCACCGCGTGAGCCAGGACTACAAAGCCACCCTCCATCTGCCGGCAACGGAATTCCCGATGCGCGGCGACCTGCCCAAGCGCGAGCCGGGCATCCTGGCGCGTTGGGAAGAGCAGGGCATCTACGCGCAGCTGCGCGAGAACGCCAAGGGCCGCCCGCTGTTCGTGCTGCATGACGGTCCGCCGTATGCCAACGGCCAGATCCACCTGGGTCACGCGGTCAACAAGATCCTCAAGGACATCATCGTCAAGTCGCGCTATCTGGACGGCTTCGATGCGCCCTACGTGCCGGGCTGGGATTGCCATGGCCTGCCCATCGAGATCGCGGTGGAGAAGAAGTGGGGCAAGGTCGGCACCAAGCTGGACGCCGAGCAGTTCCGCCAGAAGTGCCGCGAGTACGCCGAAGAGCAGATCGACCTGCAGCGCCGCGATTTCAAGCGCCTGGGCGTGATCGGCGATTGGGACAACCCGTACAAGACGCTGAGCTTCGATTTCGAGGCCAATGAAATCCGCGCGCTGGCCAAGATCGTTGCCAACGGCCACCTGGTGCGTGGCGCCAAGCCGGTGTACTGGTGCTTCGACTGTGGCTCGGCGCTGGCCGAAGCCGAGATCGAATACCAGGACAAGACCTCGCCGGCCATCGACGTGGCCTACACCGCGCGTGATTCCAAGGCGCTTGCCGCCAGCTTCGGCGTGGCGCTGCCGGCCGGCGTGGAAGTGGCCGTGCCGATCTGGACGACCACTCCGTGGACGCTGCCGGCCTCGCTGGCGGTGTCGCTGGGTGCCGACATCGATTACGTGCTGGTGGAGGGCCCGGCGCACAACGGCCAGCCTCGCTGGCTGGTGCTGGCCTCGGCGCTGGCCGAGCGTTCGCTGGCCCGCTACGGCGTGGCGGAAATGGTGGTGCATGGGCATGCACCGGGCTCGGCGCTGGAGAGCCAGCTGCTGGCGCACCCGTTCTACGCCAACCGCGACATCCCGCTGCTCAACGGCGAGCATGTGTCCGATACCGACGGTACCGGTGCGGTGCATACCGCGCCCGGCCACGGCCAGGAGGACTACGTGGTCAGCCAGGCCTACGGCGTGCTGGAACATTACAACGCCGGCCAGATCAATCCGATCGACGGCGGCGGCGTGTACCTGCCGTCCACGCCGGACGCGGGCACCGTGCAGCTGGCCGGTCAGCATATCTGGAAGGCGCAGCCGCAGATCGTGGACGTGCTGCGCGAGAGCGGCGCACTGCTTGCCTTCGTCGAAATCCAGCACAGCTACCCGCATTGCTGGCGCCACAAAAAGACCCCGCTGGTGTTCCGTGCCACCCCGCAATGGTTCATCTCGATGGACAAGGCTGGCCTGCGCAGCGATGCGATGAAGGCCATCGACACCGTGGGCTGGTTCCCGACCTGGGGCAAGGCGCGCATCTCCAGCATGGTGGAAGGCCGTCCGGACTGGACCATCTCGCGCCAGCGCACCTGGGGTGTGCCGATCGCGCTGTTCACCCATCGCGAAACAGGCGAGCCGCATCCGCGCAGTGTCGAGCTGATGCAGCAGGTGGCCGACCGTGTGCAGCAGGGTGGCATCGACGTGTGGTATTCGCTCGACACCCGCGAGCTGCTGGGTGATGAAGCCGCGCAGTACGAGAAGGTCACCGACATCCTCGATGTCTGGTTCGACTCGGGCGTCACCCATGAGTGCGTGCTGCTGGCGCGTGGCTTCGGCAAGCCGGCTGATCTGTATCTGGAGGGCTCCGACCAGCACCGCGGCTGGTTCCAATCCTCGCTGCTGACTGGCGTGGCCATCGACAAGGCGGCTCCGTACCGCCAGTGCCTGACGCACGGTTTCACCGTGGACGAGCACGGCCGCAAGATGTCCAAGTCGCTGGGCAACGGCATCGAGCCGCAGGAAATCATGCGCACGCTGGGCGCGGACATCCTGCGCCTGTGGATCGCTTCGGCCGACTACAGCAACGAGATGTCGCTGTCGCAGGAAATCCTCAAGCGCAACGCCGATGCCTACCGCCGCCTGCGCAACACCGCGCGCTTCCTTCTCGGCAACTTGGACGGTTTCGATCCGTCCCAGCACCTGCGCCCGCTGGAAGACATGGTCGCGCTGGACCGCTGGATCGTGCACCGCGCCTGGGAACTGCAGGAGAAGATCAAGGCGGCCTATGCCAACTACAACATGGCCGAGATCGTGCAGCTGCTGCTGAACTTCTGCAGTGTCGATCTGGGCTCGCTGTACCTGGACGTCACCAAGGATCGCCTGTACACGATGCAGGAAGATTCGCGCGGTCGCCGTTCGGCGCAGAGTGCGATGTACCGCATCGCCGAAGCGTTCGTGCGCTGGGTGGCGCCCATCCTGACCTTCACCGCCGAAGAGCTGTGGGGCTACCTGCCGGGCAAGCGTGCCGACAATGTGCTGTTCACCACTTGGTACGACGGTCTGGCTCCGCTGCCGGAAGACGCGCAGCTGTCCGCCGCTGATTTCGACCAGCTGCTGGCGCTGCGCGAGCAGGTGGCCAAGGTGCTGGAGCCGATGCGCGCCAACGGCGCCATCGGTGCCGCGCTGGAAGCGGAAATCACCGTGGCCGCCAACGAAGAGCAGGCCGCACGCTGGCAGCCGCTGGCCGATGAGCTGCGCTTCCTGTTCATCAGCGGCGACGTGAGCGTGCGTGCAGCCAGCACCGATGAGGTGTTCGTCAGCGCCCAGCCCACCGACAAGGCCAAGTGTGTGCGGTGCTGGCACTACCGTGCCGATGTGGGCTCGGTCGCCGCGCATCCGGAGCTGTGCCGCCGCTGCGTGAGCAACATCGACGGTACCAGCGAGGATCGTCGCTGGTTCTGAAGACAGTCGTGCGGCAGGAAGAGCGGGGTACATCCGCGCTCTTCCCGTCGCCAACCCACTACAGGCGTATTACATGCAATCCAAAGCAGTCAAACCCAACGCGTTGATCTGGTTGCTGGTGTCGGCCCTTGTCATCGGCCTGGACCAGTGGAGCAAGGCGTGGGTGCTCACCAGCCTGCCCGAGTACACGCAGGTGCCGGTGATCGAGGGTTTCTGGAACTGGTACCGCACCTACAACACCGGCGCGGCGTTCAGCTTCCTCAGCGATGCCGGTGGCTGGCAGCTGTGGTTCTTCACCTTCCTGGCGGTGGCGATCAGTGGCCTGATGGCGTACTGGCTCTCGCGCACACCGCGTGCGGCATGGCGCAGCGCGCTGCCGTACGCGCTGGTGATCGGCGGCGCCATCGGCAACGTCATCGACCGGCAGATCCACGGCCATGTGGTGGATTTCATCCAGTGGTACGTCGGCAACCACTACTGGCCGGCGTTCAACCTGGCGGATTCGGCCATCGTGGCCGGTGCCATCGGCATCGCCCTGAGCGGCCTGTTCGAAGGCAAGACCAAGCAGAAGCAGGAGGCGGCGGGCGGCAACTGAAACCGCAGCGTTTCAGCCGTGGTTCCCCTATTGCCTTTTTTCGCCATTAGAATTCGCGTATGGACGTCATTCTCGCCAATCCCCGTGGTTTCTGTGCCGGTGTCGATCGTGCCATCGAGATCGTCAAGCGTGCGATCGAAACTCTGGGGGCGCCCATCTATGTGCGTCACGAAGTGGTGCACAACCGTTTCGTCGTCGATGACCTGAAGGCGCGCGGCGCCATCTTCGTCGAGGAACTGGACGAAGTGCCCGATGGCAACACCGTCATCTTCAGCGCGCATGGCGTCTCCAAGGCGGTGCGTGGCGAAGCCGAGCGCCGTGGCCTCAAGGTGTTCGACGCAACCTGCCCGCTGGTGACCAAGGTGCATCTGGAAGTGGCACGCCACTGCCGTGCCGGCCGCGACGTGGTGCTGATCGGCCACGAGGGCCACCCCGAGGTCGAAGGCACCATGGGTCAGTGGAACCGCGAAGGCGGGGTAGGGCAGATCTATCTGGTGGAAAGCGTGGAAGACGTGGAGGCCATGCACGTCGCCCAGCCGGAGAACTTCGCCTACACCACGCAGACCACGCTGTCGGTGGACGACACCCGTGCCGTGATCGAAGCCCTGCGCCGTCGTTTCCCGGCGATCCAGGGGCCGAAGAACGACGACATCTGTTATGCCACCCAGAACCGTCAGGACGCCGTGCGTGATCTGGCCAAGCAGTGCGATCTGGTGCTGGTGGTGGGTTCTCCGAACAGCTCCAATTCCAACCGTCTGAGCGAACTGGCTCGCCGCGAGGGCGTGGAGTCCTACCTGATCGACGGCGCCCACGAAATCGAGCCGCAGTGGGTGGCTGGCAAGCAGCACATCGGCCTGACCGCCGGTGCCTCGGCACCGCAGGTGCTGGTGGACGGCGTCATCGCCCGCCTGCGCGAGCTGGGCGCCCATGGCGTGTCCGAACTGGACGGCGAGCCCGAATCGATGGTGTTCGCACTGCCGAAGGAATTGCGACTGCGTCTGGTTGATTGACCGTACAAGCGGGTATGGAAAAGGCGCGCTGGGGCTTCCTGGTGCGCCTTTTTGCGTATTCATCAGGGGTATCAGTCACAAATCCGGCAAATTTTCTTCACTTGGTCTTCACGCATCCGTACCTAATCTGCCGCCGATTCAGCACCTGATCGATGGATGGAGCTGGGCTGAGCGCACTGCGCCGCACTGACGTGAGGTGATGTGCCTGACGCGGGGATGCCGCTGAAGTCGAGGTGCTGTGGTCGTTCATGGGACGCGCGTTCAAACGGTCGCGTCCTGTTGTACAGGGGTTGTTTTCGGGGTTTGAGATTGTCCTCTCACGGCTGACCAGTACGGCAGGCCGCAGGGGCGTGTGTTTGCTCGATTCATCCGCCACGTCGCCAGCCGGTAGCCGGCTTGGGGCGGTGGCCGTGCATGCTATTTCTTGGGGTCACTGCAGCTATGGGGCGTAGGAAGCATTTTCTGGCACGCGGCACGCGGCTTTCTGCCATGTCGCTGGCAGTGTCGTTTGCATGCTGTGCATATGCAGGCGCAGCCGATGCGCAGGTGTTCGCACAACAGCGCTCCACGTTGGCCGTGCATGACACCGGTAGATCCGCTGACGTGTCGCGCGTGCTGGTCTCGCTCGAGCGGGATGGCCTGCCTGCGGACGGACAGTCACCGGCGCGATTGTCCATCGAGCTGTTCGACCGTGAAGGTCAACCGGTACGCGAAGCGACCACGGTAACGCTGCAGGCCAGTGCAGGCCGCTTCCAGCAGCCGGGCGCCAACAGCGACGAGCTCGGCCTGGCGCCGCGCGACGCCGACCCGGTCACCCCGGGCTTCCAGCTGGCTGTCAGCGGGGGCAGGGCGCAGGTGTGGCTGCTGGCACCCATCGAACCGCAGCAGGTCGAGGTGAAGGTCATGGTGGGCGCTGTGACGGCGCAGGGTGCGGTGACCTTCGTTCCCGAGCTGCGCGACATGCTGGCCGTGGGTCTGATGGAAGGCATCGTCAGCTTCGATCGCAAGAATCCCCTGAGCTTCGGACAAGCGCGGCCGGACGACGGGTTCGAGGAGCGTCTGGACAGCTGGGCACGGCAGAGTGGGGACGGCAAGCGGCAGGCTGCGCTGCGCACCGCATTCTTCCTCAAGGGCACGGTCGCGGATGACGTGCTGCTGACCATGGCCTACGACAGCGACAAGCCGGGGCAATCGCGGCTGTTCCGCGATCTCGACCCGGAGCGCTGGTTCCCCGTATATGGCGACGGCTCGGTGGTGGGCTTCGATGCCCGCAGCAACTCGCGGCTGTATCTGCGCATGGACCGGAACCGCAGCTACCTGATGTATGGCGACATCGTCACCGGCGACGGTTTCAGCCAGCGCGCCGGGCAGGGCAGCGTCGCGGCGCTGGCCGCCAACGACCTGGGCCAGTACAACCGCACCATGACCGGCGTGCGCGCCCATCTGGAAGGCAGCAAGGGCCATCTGGATGTGTTCGGCGCCAATGACAATCTGCGCCAGGTCGTGGAGGAATTTCCGGGGCGTGGCCTGTCCGGTCCGTACACCGTCACCAATGCCGAGAACGCCGTGCTGGGCAGCGAGACCATCCAGCTCGTCGTGCGTGACCGGTATGCGCCTTCGCGCATCGTCTCCACCCGTCAGCTGACCCGCTTCAGCGATTACACCTTCGAGCCGTTCAGTGGCCGGATCCTGTTCACCGAGCCGGTGCCGTCGGTGGATGAGTCGCTCAACCCGATCTCGGTGCGCATCACCTACGAGGTGGATCAGGGCGGTGAGAAGTACTGGGTGTATGGGGCCAGTGGCCAATACCGTCCCAGCAGATACCTGGAGATCGGCGGCAGCATCGTCAACGACGAGAACCCGCTGGCGCGCTACGAGATCGGCAGCGCCAACGCCACGCTGAATTTCAGTGAGCGCACCTGGCTGCGTGGCGAAGTCGCGCGCACCCGCAGTGATGCCAATTCCATCAATGGCACGGTCTATACGCTTGATCCGAGTGCCGCTACTGGCCGGGTGAGCGGTGACGCATGGCGTGCCGAGTTCGGCCATGCCGGTGACCGCAGCAATCTGCTGGCGTGGTACGGGCAGAGTGATGCCGATTTCAACAACCCGGCTTCGTCCTATCTGGGCGGCCGCAGGCAGGCCGGACTGGATGCCACCTGGTTGCTGGGTGACGCCGAGCAGCCGCGTTGGTCGCTGTATGCGCAGGGCAGCTGGATCGAAGATACCGTCAATGGTGGCGACCGCAGCCAGCTGCAGGCCGGTGCCCGCTGGAAGCTTAGTGAGCAGTTGACGCTGGAACTTGGCGCCAACCATGTCAGCGAACACCAGGGCGACAACGGTATCGGCAACGGCTTGACCACCGTTGGCAGCCTGAGCGCGCCATATGGCGTGGGTGTGGTCTCGCCGGGCTTGGGTGGCGGCTTCTTCGGCAGTTCGTCCAATGCACTGAATCCCGGTACCGGGCAGACGCTGTACAACACCGGTGCAGGCTGGGGCAACAACTACGGCAGCTGGGTGGGCAATGGTCTGGCCGGCGTGCCGGTGAGTTACACCGCACTGCGCGTGGGTGCGGTGTGGAAGCCGCTGCCGCGTCTGGATGTAAGTGGCGAGGTCGAGCAGGCCGTCAATGCCAGCGAGTACCGCCGCGCGGCGCTGGGTGCCGGCTGGCAGGTACATGAGCGCACCCGCCTGTATGGTCGTTACGAATGGAATACCGGCCTGAGCACGGTGGCCACCAGCGCCTCGGTGACCAATCCGTTGACCGGGCAACAGATGCCCAGCCCCTACGAGACCAATGCCTTCGTGGTGGGTGTGGACACCGAGTACATGAAGGGCGGCAACGTCTTCAACGAATACCGCATGTATGACGCGCTCAGCGCCACCCAGGCGCAGTGGGCCAGTGGCGTACGCAACCAGTGGCGCGTCAACGAGCGGCTGGGTCTGCAGACCAGCTTCGAGAAGCTGCAGGTGCTCGATGGTGAAGGCGAGGCTGCGACCTCGGCGACGCTGTCGGCCGACTGGCGGCCCTCGGAGCTGTGGCTGGCCAGCGGCCGGCTGGAATGGCGCAGGACCGAACCGGGTGCCACGGCGGTACAGGGCGATGACAGCGCGGCCGGCAACAACTGGATGGCGGGCTTCGACAGCTGGCTGTCCACGCTGACGGTGGCGCGCAAGATCAACCGCGACTGGACTGCGATGGTCCGCAACTACTATCTGGTCAACCAGTACCAGAACGGTCAGCGCGACGGTTACGAAGAACGCTTCCAGGCGGGTTTCGCCTACCGCGATACCGACACCAACCGCGTCAACGTGCTGGCCAAGTATGAGTACTGGAGCCGCCGCGACAGCAACTGGGCCGAGTGGGGCAACACCGACGCGCTGCTCACGCCGAGCGAGGGCTACAACAAGCACATCGTCAGCGTGCTTGCCGATTGGCACCCGAGCCGCAGCTGGTGGCTGACCGGTCGTCTGGCCGGCAAGCGCCAGACCGATCTGTTCGACGGCACCCGCTCCCATTACACGGCGTATCTGGCCGGTGGCCGGGTGACGTTCGATGTCTCCGAGCGCTGGGATGTGAGTACGGCGGCCTACCAGATGTGGAGCCCGGGCGGCGCCCGACAGGCTGCGGCGGGCGTGGAAGTGGGCTATCTGGTGGTGCAGAACCTGTGGCTGTCGGCCGGCTACAACGTGCGCGGCTTCCGTGACGACGACATGGCCGCAGGTGAGTACACCAATCAGGGCATGTTCCTGCGCCTGCGCTTCAAGTTCGATGAAAACCTTTTCCGCGGCAATGATCCCGCGATCAACCGCGCGCTGCCGCGCTGAGGAAACCAAGATGATTCGCAACCATTTCCAGGTACGTCGCATCACGCCGGCAGCGCGGGCCATGCTGGGCTCGGTCATGCTGTTTGCGGGCACTGGCATGCTGCATGCCCAGCAGCTGCTGCCCCAACAGCAGCGCATCAGCGACGGCGCGGTGCATGCCGACCATGAAACATATTCGGCCACGCAGGCGCGTATCAAGGCGCTCAACGACGGCGGCATCCGGGTGGACAACTACCACCTGTCCAAAGCGCAGTGCTGGCTGGATACCAGCTTCCATGAGTACACCCGCAACGACCGCGGCGGCTACCCGCAGGCAGCGCTGGGCGAATCGCAGCGCATCATCGGCGCGCTGGAGCAGGGCGTTGACCCGGGCATGCAGACGCCGTTGCTGAACAACGCGCAGAAGCTGCGCGATGACCTGTGGGCAAAGTACGACAGCCTCAAGCAAGGCCAGGGTTTCAGCTGCGCTGCGCAGGCCACGGCCTGTGCCGAAGTGGAGCTGGTGCATGCAGGCAACGAGATGCATGACGGTGGTTGGCGCCATGCCAAGCCTTATATCCAGATTGCCGAAGACCTGACCAGCAAGGCTGAAGCTGCAGCGGGCGCATGCCCGGTGGCGGCCGCGCCGGTCATGCCGCAGGTGGAGAATTTCGATCTGGCGGCGGATGCCCTGTTCGCGTTTGATCAGGGAGGGCTCGAGGGTCTGCTGCCAGCAGGCCGCGCCAAGCTCGACGAATTGGCGGCCCGCCTGCAGCAGACGTACATCACGGTGGACCGCATCCGTCTGGCCGGCCATACCGACCGCCTTGGCAGTGAGTCCTACAACCTGCGTTTGTCCGAGCGCCGTGCCTGGACGGTGAAGCAGTACCTGCAGGACCGCGGTGTGAATGCACCCATCCAGGCCGAAGGGCGTGGCGAGTCGCAGCCGCTTTCCAGCACCGCCGCGTGCAAGGGTGAGCGCGCCACGCGTGAGCTGGTGGCCTGCCTGCAGCCTGATCGCCGCGTGGGTGTCGAAATCACCGGCACGCGTCGCTGAGTTACATGCACCGGCCCTGCGCGATTGGCATGACCAACGTGCAGGGCGCTGATGACATGCAGTCGAGACATAAGAAACCATGAACTTCCAGAACGATCACAGCTCCTGCCATGCATCACGCCTCCGCTTGCGGCTGAAGGCGTTGCGTACCTGCCTGCCCATCGCATTGCTTGCTCTGGTGGCGCTTGCGCCTCTCCAGGCAATGGCGGCGGTAACGGGAGGAACCGTGCAGACCGGCAGTGGTCAGGCAACGACGGGTACCGCGCGGTTCGATTCGCTGGATCCCTCTGCGCAGGATGGTCTGGTTCGCAGCAATGACAAAGTCATCTATGCCCTCACGTACACCACGGACGGCAACGCCAGCGATGACCCGGTAACCATCGTCTCCACGCTGCCCACCTGTACCTCCGCTCCGGGCGTGGTGTGTCCGGCGGATGCGCGCATATTCCGCTGGAGCAGCGTGCCGGTTCAATGCACCGGCGCCGGCAGCATGATCAGCGCGGACAGGCTTACGCTCACCTGTGTGATTCCTGGCCCCAAGCAGAGTGGTACGCGCAGCATCCTGCCGGAAGTGGATGTTCAGGGGAATGCGCCGGATGGCGCGGTGTTGACGCCGCCGGTCACCACCGTGACCAGTCCGAACACCACGGGCACGGTTCCCGTCACTTACCTTCCCACCGCAACCGGCGACAGGAACGTCGTGGTCAAGGTGGGTGCGCTCTACGACGTGAGCAAGGTGCCGGCAATGGCCAGCCAGTGGCAATACCGTCAGCAGGACGGTGTGAACGGCTGGGTGGTTACTTATCCGGTGGCCATCCGGGTGCCCGCGGGCATCAAGGGATTGGAGGCTGTGGACGCCAATGGCCTGACTTTCACCGATAATCTGGCGGACTTTACCGTCACGAGTGGATCGGATAGTCCAGGCGCGGCCGCAGTGCAGGCCGCTGTTCGTAGCCAAGGCAGGCTGTTCACCGGCGACTCGGCGGGTGCGTGTCCCGCCAGTGGTGCTTATTCCACGGTGTGGGGGGCTCCCAATGGCAAGGGCACGCGCTCGGCCAACAGTCTGAGCAGCGGCTCGGTGTGTACCGCTACACAGGCAATGCCCGGTGGCGCCATCACGTTGAACGTCAGAAATGCGAAATGGACGGGTGAGTACCGTGCAGCAGACAACACCTGGTTCCCGACGGTGTCTGCCGGTGGTACTGCCCTGAACAATGCGTCCACCGGAGACAACTATGTCGCGGTGCATTTCATCGGCATCTGGATTCCCGCCACGGCATTCGACACCGTGGCCAATGGCGCCAAGCTGATGATGACCAATACGTTCAGCAGCACACAGTTGGGCACCTCCATCAGCGGCAAGCCGATCACCGATGTGGACGCAGCCACCAATACAGGCGCGTACGAAGCAACCATCGTGCGCGGCGTTGGCGGCGAGAAATCCTATGGTGGCCAGACGGGCAGTGACCGTTTCCGTGGAACTGTGGTGGATGGTCAGCCGATCAGGGGCAGCATCCGCTTCATCGTGGCGTCCTACGAACTGAGCGGCGTCGTGCTGTGCGAGCGTTTCGACAACAGCAAGAGCCAGATCACCGGCGCGGCTACGATCACTGGGCCTGCTGTCAACACCGGTACTGCTGTGATCGAATACGGTACGGGTGACCGTGGGGGTGCAGCAGCGGAGGGCTGGTCGAGCCGGAACGCCCAGCTGCAGGGCACCTGTGCCGATAGCGAATCGGCGACAGGTTGGACCACGAATCTGGCGAGTCTGGATCCCAAGCTGGTCAACAAGGTGCGCGCGCGTTTTCTGACGCCCATTGCGCCCAGTTCCACGCTCACTCTGACGGTGCCGCTGAAGACGATGCAGGTTTCGCCGGTGAGCGCCTACGGCGTGGCGGCGGGCCATATCTGGACGCAGGACACCCCCATCTACAACTACGGCAACTGGGGTACGAAGGTTGCCGGTGTCCAGGGCGCACGTACGACGGCAGACGCCCAGGGCGTGTATTGGCAGGGCGTCGATCCGACACCCACTGGCTGGAACCCCACCAACAATGGCTGGGGTGATGTCGTGCGCCTGGTCGGCGCAGTGGCCAGCATCAGCAAGGTGATGCTCAATCCCGATGGTTCGGTTTCCAATGCGACGACGGTGGCGAGCGGTGAGCAGCTCACCTATCGCCTGACGCCGCAGTTGGTGAATGGCAGTACGACGGGCATCACTTCCACCATGCGTGTGCGCGACGTGCTCCCGCCGGAGCTGGCCTATGTGCCGGGGTCGGCCTCGCTGGCCCCGAGCAACGTGCAGGTGGATGTGCCGAAGGCGGGGTATACGACCCTGATCTGGGACTTCCCCGTCACTACCAATCAGTCCATCGCGCCCATCACGTTCAAGGCTGTGGTGGATGGAACCGCAGCGAACGGACGCCAGGCCCCCAACTTCACCGTGGTGACGTCGCCCCTGGATCCGCCCACTGCCTGTCAGGCTTCCGGAGGCGCGTACGACCTCATCCTGAACAACAATTACACCACCGCAGCCGATGGCACCGTTACCGGTGTGTTGTGCCGGCAGGCTGCCCGGCACGATGTGAAGATCAGCAACCCGGGTGGTTTCCAGGTCATCAAGCGCGTGGATACGCCGCTGGTGGAGCCGGGCCAGCCGATCCGTTACACCCTGCGCTGGACCAGCATCGGTGCGCCGCTCAGCAGCTCCGACATCATCGACGTGCTCCCGTATGCCAATGATGGTCGTTCGACCGTCCTTGATGGCCAGGTGGGCCTGCAGTCCTGGGTGTCGGGAATCACCAATGACGCCGGGCCGACCGGCTCCAGCGTGTATTACTCGAACACGCCGCCGGCCTCGATCAACCGTGATCCCAGCGATGCCAGCAATACGGATCCGACGACGAAGCTGCCTACCGCCCGGTGGTGTACGGCGGCGCAGACGCAGACGCCCGGCTCGGCCTGTCCTCACGCGCCGTCGGAAGTGACGGCAGTGCGCATCATCAGTGCGACCGGCGTGAACCAGCCCGATGGTGTCGTACGTGGCGTGCAGATCAGCCTGCTGGCCACGGGCAACAAGCGCGGGAATGCCTACGGCAACAACATGACGGTACGCGGTGCGAGCGGTGGTGTGCCACTGCCGTCGGCTGTTACCGCGCCGGTTGTGGCTGCATCCGTGGTCAATGGCTCGATCGCGGGCAAGGTCTTCGCGGACACCAACGACGACGGCGTGGCTGATGCGGCAGAGGTCGGGATCGCGAATGTCACGATCACGCTGGAAGGCTGCTTCAGCGGCGTGGACGGTGTCGTGCAGACCGCCGCCATTCCCATGACCGGCGCGGTCACCTGCAGCGGCGACGACGTGCTGGTGAGCAGAACCGCGACGACCGACGCCAATGGCGTCTATCTGTTCGACGAGGTAAGCAGCGGTCGCTATCGCATCACCGAAGCGCAGCCGGTCGGGTACAACGATGGCAAGCGCCATGTCGGTTCGGCCGGTGGTACCGCCAATGCACAGGGCACGGTGCCCAGCGTGATCACCGATATCGTGCTGCCCATCAGCACGGCGGCTACTGCATATGACTTTGGCGAGATCGCGCAGCCGCGCGTAACGGTAAGCAAGGCGCTGACGGCCGAATCGGGTGCCACCACCGGTGTTGCCGAAGCCGGCGAGCAGCTCACCTATACGCTGACGCTGACCAATGGCGGGCAGGGCGTTGCCACCAATCATTCCTTCTTTGAGGTGCTGCCGGCCAACACCACGCTGGTGAGCATCACCGGCAGCGGTGTCACGCATACCTGTGCGGCCGGTGATGCCGGCGCCAAGCTGTGTGCCATCACTGTGGCTGGCCCCATTGCGGCATCGGGTACGTCCAGCGCGCAGGTGATCGTGACGGTGAACAGTCCGTTGGCTGCGGGTGTGTCCAACATCACCAACCTGGTGACTGATGACACGACCACGCCGCCAGCAGGCTGCGACCCGGTCACGGGCGTGTGCACCACGGCGCCGGTCTGCGATGCCACGGCCGATCCGGCCCACTGCGTGGTCACGCCTACGGGAGCACCGCAGGTGACGGTGAGCAAGGCGCTGACGGCTGAGAGCAGCCAGATCAGTGGCGTTGCCGAAGCGGGCGAACGACTGACCTATACCCTGACGCTGAGCAACAGCGGGCAGGCTGCGGCGCTCAATCACCGCTTCTTCGAGGCGCTGCCAGCCAACACCACGTTGGTGAGCATCACCGGTAGCGGTGTCACGCATACCTGTGCGGCCGGTGATGCCGGCGCCAAGCTGTGTGCCATCACTGTGGCTGGCCCGCTCAATCCCTCCGCTACCGCACAGGTCAGCGTGATGGTTGATGTGGTCAGTGCATTGCCGGCAGCGGTCACGGCCATCAGCAACCTGGTGACCGACAACGACACCACGCCGCCGACCGGCTGCGATCCGGTCACCGGTGTGTGCACCACACCGCCGGTCTGCGATGCCGCAGCCGATCCCTCCCACTGCGTGGTCACGCCTGTGGCGCAGCCGCGTGTGACGGTAAGCAAGGCATTGACGGCCGAATCGGGAGCCACCACCGGTGTTGCCGAAGCCGGCGAGCAGCTCACCTATACGCTGACGCTGACCAATGGCGGGCAGGGCGTTGCCACCAACCATTCCTTCTTCGAGGTGCTGCCGGCCAACACCACGCTGGTGAGCATCACCGGTAGCGGTGTCACGCATACCTGTGCGGCCGGTGATGCCGGCGCCAAGCTGTGTGCCATCACTGTGGCTGGCCCCATTGCGGCATCGGGTACGTCCAGCGCGCAGGTGATCGTGACGGTGAACAGTCCGTTGGCTGCGGGTGTGTCCAACATCACCAACCTGGTGACTGATGACACGACCACGCCGCCAGCAGGCTGCGACCCGGTCACGGGCGTGTGCACCACGGCGCCGGTCTGCGATGCCACGGCCGATCCGGCCCACTGCGTGGTCACGCCTACGGGTGTACCGCAGGTGACGGTGAGCAAGGCGCTGACGGCTGAGAGCGGCCAGATCAGCGGCGTTGCCGAAGCGGGCGAACGACTGACCTACACCCTGACGCTGAGCAACAGCGGGCAGGCTGCAGCGCTCAATCACCGCTTCTTCGAGGCGCTGCCGGCCAATACCACGCTGGTGAGCATCACCGGTAGCGGTGTCACGCATACCTGTGCGGCCGGTGATGCCGGCGCCAAGCTGTGTGCCATCACTGTGGCTGGCCCGCTCAATCCCACCGCTACCGCACAGGTCAGCGTGGTGGTTGATGTGGTCAGTGCATTGCCGGCAGCTGTCACGGCCATCAGCAACCTGGTGACCGACAACGACACCACGCCGCCGGTCGGCTGTGATCCGGTCACCGGTGTGTGCACCGCACCGCCGGTCTGCGATGCCGCAGCCGATCCCTCTCATTGCGTGGTCACGCCTGTGGCGCAGCCGCGCGTGACGGTGAGCAAGGTGCTGACGGCCGAATCGGGAGCTACCACTGGTGTTGCCGAGGCCGGCGAGCAGCTCACCTATACGCTGACCCTGACCAATGGCGGGCAGGGCGTTGCCACCAATCATTCCTTCTTTGAAGTGCTGCCGGCCAACACCACGCTGGTGAGCATCACCGGCAGCGGTGTCACGCATACCTGCGCGGCCGGTGATACCGGCGCCAAGCTGTGCACCATCACCGTGGCTGGCCCCATCAGCGCGGCGACGACATCGCAGGTGAGCGTGGTCGTGACGGTAGCGAACCCGCTGCCGGCCGGCATCACTGCCATCACCAATCTGGTGACCGACGACACGACCACACCGCCAGCGGGATGTGATGCCATTACCGGCATCTGCACCCAGCCTCCGACCTGCAGCGCGGCCACCGATCCGACCCATTGCGTGGTGGTTCCGACTGCCCGGCCGGAGGTCACGGTGGTCAAGACGTCCAACCCGGCGTCGGGCAGCAACGTGGTTGCGGGCCAACGTATCGACTACACGCTGACTGTCACGGTTACCGCCGCGCCAACCCGCGATGTGGTGACCTTGACCGACACGCCGTCGCAGGCGCTCACGGTGGACGCAACCTCGTTCGTGCCGCCGGCAGGCATCAGTGGAGCGGCCTGTGCGATGGCCGGTGCAAACGTCGTCTGTACGCTGCCGGCCAACACCGCGCCAGGTGCTTACACCTTCACCTATGGTGCGACGGTGGCGGCAAGCGCCACCGGTAGCGTGGACAACACGGTTGTGCCGAGCGGTGGCGATACTCCCACCTGTGCGGGAGCCAGTGACTGCACCACCTCGCACCCGATCACGCCGTCGGTGGTGACGGTGGCCAAGGCAGCCAACCCTGCCAACGGCACCGCTGTGGTGCCGGGCCAGACCATCACCTACACGGTGACGGCAACGGTGGCCGATGCGCCGACCCGCGATGTGGTGACCCTGACCGACACGCTCGGTGCCGGGCTCAGCTTCGTGGCCGGTTCGTTCAATGCACCCGCCGGAGCGACCTGCAGCAATGCGGGCCAGATGCTGACCTGCACGCTGCAGGCCGGTACTGCTGTGGGTGCGCATGCCATCACCTATCAGGCGACGGTGGATGCCTCGGCGACCGGTACGGTGCGCAATACCGTGGTTCCGACTGGTGGCGATAGCCCCACCTGTACGGCAGCCAGTGACTGCACCACCTCGCACCCGGTCACCCCGTCGGTGGTGACGGTGGCCAAGGCAGCCAACCCTGCCAACGGCACCGCGGTGGTGCCGGGCCAGACGATCACCTACACGGTGACGGCAACGGTGGCCGATGCGCCGACCCGCGATGTGGTGACCCTGACCGACACGCTCGGTGCCGGGCTCAGCTTCGTGGCCGGTTCGTTCAATGCACCCGCCGGAGCGACCTGCAGCAATGCGGGCCAGATGCTGACCTGCACGCTGCAGGCCGGTACTGCTGTGGGTGCGCATGCCATCACCTATCAGGCGACGGTGGATGCCTCGGCGACCGGTACGGTGCGCAACACCGTGGTGCCGACCGGCGTGGATAATCCGTCCTGCACCGCCGCAACTGATTGCACCACGGCGCATGAGGTCGTGCCGGCAGTGGTCACCGTGAGCAAGACCTCCGACCCCGGCAAGGGCGCACAGGTGCTGCCGGGTCAGACCATCACCTATGCGTTGAACGTGACGGTGTCCGCGGCAGCCACGCGTGCTGCAGTGACCCTGACCGATACGCTCGGTGCTGGTCTGACGCTGGAGCCGGGCTCCTTCGTGACGCCTGCGGGTGCTGGCTGCACGGTTTCGGGCCAGGTGCTGACCTGCACCCTGCCGGCCGGTGCCGCAGTGGGCACCCATGTGTTCGGTTACAAGGCCACGGTTGCGACGACGGCGCGGGTGTCGGTGGACAATACCGTCGTCCCGACGGGTGATGACAGCCCGAGCTGCAGTGCAGCGGCTGACTGCATGACTGATCACCCGGTAGCCGCGGTGTTCACCGTTGACAAGGTCGCCGGTGCTGTCCAACAGGTGGCGGGAAGCGCCGACGAGTTCCAGGTGCGCTACACCGTGACCGCGGCGAACATCGGTGGCAGCAGTGGTATCTACTCGCTGGTGGATACCCCGCGCTTCGATGCCGATGCCAGCGTGCTGTCGGTCAGCGTGCAGCGTGGCAGTGAAGCCGCGCAGGTCATCGAAGGCGCTGGCCCATGGACGCTGGCCAGTGACCGTGAGCTTGCCTCTGCCGCCAGCGACGTCTATACCGTCATCGCGCGTATCCGTGTGGCCGCAGGCAGCAGCCGTGACAACGATACCTGTGGTGCCGGTGCGGGTAATGGCCTGTACAACGAAGCGGCGCTCACCAGTGCGGGGAACGTACTGGATGACAACGCCTGTCTGGATACGCCGGTGCCTTCCACGACCACCCAGCTGTCGCTGCAGAAGCGTGGCGCGGTGAGCGAGGCCGAAGTGGGTGACCTGGTCACGTACACCCTGCGTATCCGCAACAACGGGCAGGGCGTGGCACTCAATCCGACCATCGTTGACCGACTGCCCGCCGGCTTCATCCTGGTGGGTCAGGCCGCCGCGCGTGGCGCGGTACTGGTCAACCTGGAAGGGGCGCCGGGCCCGGTGCTGCGCATGCAGCTGGACCGCGTCGATCCGGGCGCCGAAGTCACGGTGCAGTACCGTCTGCGCCTGGGCGTCGGCGCTCAGCAGGGTGACGGCATCAACCGCGCCCATGTGGAATGTGCGGTGTCGGCAACGGCCGTTGCCGGTACCGTGTGCTCCAACGAAGACCGTTGGAAGGTGCAGGTGAACGGCGGCGTGTTCTCAGAGGAGGGCTGTGTCGTCGGCCAGATATTCGTTGATGGCAACGGCAACTCGCTGAAGGACCATGAGGAACTGGGTATCCCCGGCGTGCGCCTGTACTTCGAGAACGGCACCTACATGATCAGCGACGTGGAGGGTAAGTACTCCTACTGCGGCCTGCGGCCGGTGACGCATGTGCTGAAGGTTGATACGCGCACGCTGCCGCTGGGCAGCCGCCTGATGACCTCCAGCAACCGCAACGCCGGCGATGCCGGCAGCCTCTTCATCGATCTGAAGAATGGTGAGCTGCACCGTGCTGACTTCATCGAGGGCTCGGCCAGCAACCAGGTGTTGGAGCAGGTGAAGGCTCGCCGTGCCAAGGGTGAGATCCGCTCGGTGGAAACCGAGGTGGGCCAGCCGGGCCTGAAGTTCGAGGGCAAGCTCGCGCCGCAGGGCAGCCCGCTGCAACAGGGAACGGACTCCGCCAATCAGCAGATCGAGCGCGAGCGGCAGGGCCAGCAGGAGCCACCGGCTCGCTGAGGCGAGTGCAGAGCACATGCTTGAATGGAAGAAGGGCCGGTCAGCGATGACCGGCCCTTCTTTGTTGGTCACCGCCGCAGGCGTCGATCCACGACGCATGCGGCGTGCCTGCCTGACGATCAACCGTCAGTTGAGCCGAAGATTGGTGGTGACCTTGCCGTCCTTGGGGAAGAGGTCAAACGACCAGCTGTTCGCATAGGTCGTCACAGAAAGGGCATTAGTGGCCGGCCTGGGCAGTGTCGCGGTGCAGTTGATGCTTGCACCTGCCGCCAGCTTGGCATTGTTGCCCATGGCGCGGTCACAGCGGGTGAGCGCTGCGACAGCCTCACGGGGCATGCCGGTCACCCCGAGGCCGCACACGGGGTTGATGGCGGCTCCATCGCTCTCGGCATACTTGCCGTTGCCCTTGTTCTGGCAGGTGAAGCGGATCGTCACGTCCTTGTCGGTCCTGGCGCTGATCGTGGGCACGCCCGCCACCATGTCGGCAGCGGTGGCCGATCCGGGCCATGCCTGTTGAATCCAGTCAGTGAAATCCTTCAGGCGGTTCGCCTCCACGCCAAATTTCGTGCCCCGGTAAGCGGAGTAGAGCATCGACCCGGTGGCGGAGTTGTACCCCTCTTCGTCGGAGCGCCTGTTGCCGTCGGCGTCGTACTTGATGATGCCGCGCAGGTGATCAATGCAGCTGCGTCCGGACGCGCCGTTGTTCGCATAGGGCTCCATGCGCGCTCCATTTTCCCGGTTGGGATTGCAGCGGGCCCAATCGGAGATGGTGCGCAATGGAGGCAAACGCTGCAGCCCCCAGACCCAACATCCCCACAACCACGAACTTCAGATACGAGATCCCGGGCGCTCGCCACGCCCGCTGTCAAGGCTATTCAAAGGGATTTCCTCTGGACGGTTGATCTGCTGAAGGACCCGACGATCCCTGCGGCTGCTGACCCCCAACTTTTCCCAGTGGGGCTCCGGGAAACGCAGCTTTGGTGTCTTCGGGACTGCGCGCATACTTGCCAGATCGCGGTGAAGATCACATGAGCTATGTGATTGAATTTGTTGCGGTGAATGGGTGCGATTGCGGCATGTACCTGAGTGCGGCGGCGCTATGTCTTCGGTTGTCCCGGAGGCAGATTCTTCGTCCGTGGGCTGCAGCACGTAGTCGCCAACCTCTGGATTGACCGGGATCAGGGGCATCCATTAAACTTCGCGGCTCCGCCGGAATAGCTCAGTTGGTAGAGCGGCGCATTCGTAATGCGTAGGTCGCAGGTTCGACTCCTGTTTCCGGCACCAGGATCAGGCCCGCCTCGTGCGGGCCTTTTCTTTGTGGTGCGTTTGTCGGCGGTCGGCGGAAGAGGAAGCTTGCTGTGCCGGCGGCTTGTCCCATGCGTGATGTCGCAGGACATTCTGGTTTCAGGAGCCGGGTCGGGCCGCCCACGGGTTTCCCCTGAATATCCGCAGCGCTCTGAAAGCCGCCTTGTGATGCCGGTTTCCATCTCCCGGCCAGACGTGCTTCCGACTACCTGAACGGCTGGCGTGTCGCCTGCACCTGTCCTACACGCCCCTGCGCTTACTTTCGCGACGGGGTAGCCGGGCGCTCGCTCGCGTGATGTGGGGCATTCGGTTTCTTCGGGGCATATCGCCACTCTATCGGCCGATGGCATGGGGAATGCCGTCGGAATCGTTGCGTGCGCTATGGCGCGGTTCTGATGTGTACTTCATTACACGGGGAAGGATTTGAAAAGGATATTTTTGATCGCAGCGGCGTTGTCGCTGGCATCGTGCGGTGACAAGGCGCCCGAGAAGGCAGCGGCCGCCAAGCCGGCGGCCTCGGCTGCGGGGCAGGTGTTGAATGTCTATAACTGGCCCGACTATGTCGCGCCGGACACCATCAGCAATTTCGAGAAGAAATACGACGTCGTGGTGCGTTACGACGTTTTCAGCGGCAATGACGTGCTGGAACAGAAACTCCGCGAAAAGACGGTGGCCTATGACGTGGTTTTTCCGTCGGCACGCCCCTATGCCGCGGACCAGATCAAACAGGGCCTGCTGCGCACGCTGGACAAGGGCGCGCTGACGAATCTGAAGAACATCAGTGCGGACTCGCTGGCCGGCCTGGGCGCACTGGATGTGGGTAATGCACACCTCGTTCCTTATATGTGGGGAACCACCGGGCTGGGAATCAACGTCGGGAAAGTCGAGGAAGCCCTGGGCAAGGGAAATGACTTCGCAACCTGGGGCACGCTGTTCAACCCGCGCAATGCATCGCGCCTGTCCGACTGCGGTATCGGCGTGGTCGATGACGACGAGGAAGGGCATACCGCAGCCTTGATCTTCCTGGGGCGTGATGCCAACGATCTCAGTGCCGCAAACCTCGACGCCGTGCAGGACACGTTCGCGAAGATCCGCCCCTATATCCGCAAGTTCGGCAATGCCGCCGAACTGGTCGATGATCTGGCGGCTGGAAAGCTGTGCATGATCCTGAGTTACTCGGGCGACGTGGCGCAGGCGCAGAGCCGTGCCGAGGAGCTGGCCAAGGGTGGCGAGGCCCCGGAAATCAAATACCTGATTCCACGCGAGGGTGCGCTGCGCTGGATGGATGTGGTTGCCATTCCGAAGGATTCGACCAATCCGAAGCTGGCCCATCAGTTCATCAACTACCTGCTGGAGCCGGCGGTGATGGGCGACATCACCAACCATGTGGCCTATGCCAACGCGAACACGGCATCGACGTCGTTGATCGACAAGGAAATCAGCGGTGACCCCGGCATCTACCCGCCGGCATCGGTGGCGGCCAAGCTGGTGGACTCGGCAGATTTCACCGAAGAGCAGCGGCAGCGGCGCAAGGACAGCTGGAACAAGATCGTCTACGCATTGATGCGTTGATCAAGGCGCGGCCAGTACCTGCGGGTGGCTGGTCGCGCGCAGGCAGGCTGCACTACAATGGCAGCCGACAAGCCAAGGCCAGCGCGGAAATGCGCTGGCCTTGCGCGTTGATGACAGGCGATACACCGGTTCAGGGGCGCGCGGCGCGTGATATCTGCGACACCCCGTCGCAGGTGCGACAACATGTCGCATCCGGTATCCCCGGTTTCCTGCGCGAAATCATTGTCAATGGCTTTCTAAGCTGGTGCGTGAAGGCCTAAAATTGCGGGGCTGATCTGCAGTTCCCTGTTCAGCCGTCACCGATGGGCAATCCATCGGGGCTGCCCGTCCTGACGGGCACCGGGGCTGCAGGCGGCCGTACCCCACCGCAATTGGATCGACCGATGATTCCGTTGAAAAACCTTGGGCGCTTCCTGCGTCCGGGCCTGCTTGTTGCGTTGACCGTCCTGATGACGGGCTGCGACTGGGCCTTGTTTGACCCGAAGGGCCAGATCGCCCGGGATGAACTCACGCTGCTGATCACCTGTGTGGTGCTGATGCTGCTGGTGGTGATTCCGGTGATCGTGCTGACGCTGGTGTTCGCGTGGAAGTACCGCGCATCCAACACCAAGGCCCGTTACGAGCCCAACTGGTCTCACTCCACCGCCATCGAAGTGGTGGTCTGGTCGATCCCGTGCATGATCATCCTGGTCCTGGCGGTGCTGACCTGGCGCTCTTCGCATGCGCTGGATCCGTACAAGCCGCTGGAGTCCGATACCAAGCCGGTGGTGATCGAAGCGATCTCGCTGGACTGGAAGTGGCTGTTCGTCTACCCGGAAGAAAACATCGCCGTGGTCAACGAGCTGACCTTCCCGGTTGATGCCCCGCTGAACTTCAAGCTGACCGCCGATACCGTGATGAATGCGTTCTTCATCCCGCATCTTGGCAGCATGATCTACTCGATGGCCGGCATGGAAACCAAGCTGCACCTGATCGCCAACGAGGCAGGCAGTTATGAAGGCCGTTCCTCGCACTACAGCGGCGCGGGCTTCAGCAAGATGCATTTCACCGCCCATGCGGTGAGCAACGAGGAATACCAGGCCTGGTTGGCCAAGGTGCGCGGCGATGCCAAGGTCATGGACCAGAAGGCATTCACCGAACTGAGCGCCGAGCGCAACCATGACTGGCACCCGGTGACCTATTACGGCAGCACCGAAGCCGGTCTGTTCGACGCGATCATGGCCAAGCATGCCGGTGAGAACCACCACTACGGCATGAAGCATGACGGCAAGGCGATGTCCCACGAGGGCATGGACCCGGCCGCGATGGGCCATGAAGGCATGGATCACGCAGCCATGGGCCACGAAGGCCATGACGCCGCTGCTCCTGCTGCCGCCGAGGCTGACGGCCACGCCGGTCACACTGCAAACGAGCAGCCCGAAGCCGCACATGCCGGCCACGGCCCCTCGGGAGAATGACGATGCTTGGAAAACTCTCTCTGGATTCACTGCCGCACGATCCGATCGTGCTGACCACGCTCATCGGCGCGATCCTTGGTGGTATCGCCGTGCTGGCGGCGGTCACCAAGTTCAAGCTGTGGGGCTACCTGTGGAAGGAATGGTTCACCTCGGTGGACCATAAGAAGATCGGTGCGATGTACCTGATCGTGGCGTTCGTGATGCTGCTGCGCGGCTTCTCCGACGCGATCATGATGCGTGCCCAGCAGGCGTTCGCCGCCGGTGGCGCGGAAGGCTACCTGCCGCCGCACCACTTCGATCAGATCTTCACCGCCCACGGCGTGATCATGATCTTCTTCGTGGCCATGCCACTGATCACCGGCCTGATGAACCTGGTCGTGCCGCTGCAGATCGGCGCGCGCGACGTGGCCTATCCGTTCCTGAACTCGCTGAGCTTCTGGCTGTTCGTCGCAGGCTGTGGCCTGATGATGATCTCGCTGTGGGTCGGTGAGTTCGCCGCGACCGGCTGGCTGGCGTTCCCGCCGCTTTCAGGGCTGGAGTACAGCCAAAGCGTCGGCATGGACTACTACATATGGGCCCTGCAGGTATCCGGCCTGGGTACGACGCTGAGCGGCATCAACTTCCTGGTGACCATCATGAAGATGCGTACGCCGGGCATGAAGCTGATGACCATGCCGGTGTTCACCTGGACCGCGCTGATCACCAACGTGCTGATCATCGCCGCTTTCCCGGTGCTGACCGCCACGCTGGTGCTGCTGACCCTGGACCGCTACCTGGGCACGCACTTCTTCACCAATGACGGCGGCGGCAACGCCATGCTGTACATCAACCTGATCTGGATCTGGGGTCACCCGGAGGTCTACATCCTGGTGCTGCCGGCATTCGGTGTGTTCTCCGAAGTGATCGCCACGTTCTCGCGCAAGACCCTGTTCGGCTACAAGGGCATGGTCTACGCCACCTGTGCGATCGGTGTGCTGTCGTTCCTGGTGTGGCTGCACCACTTCTTCACCATGGGCTCGGGTGCCAACGTCAATGCCTTCTTCGGCATCACGACGATGATCATCTCGATCCCGACCGGCGTGAAGATCTTCAACTGGCTGTTCACGATGTACCGCGGCCGTGTGCACTTCACCTCGCCGGTGCTGTGGACCATCGGCTTCATGGTCACCTTCACCATCGGCGGCATGACCGGCGTGATGCTGGCGATCCCGGCCATCGACTTCGTGCTGCACAACTCGCTGTTCCTGATCGCCCACTTCCACAACACCATCATCGGTGGCGTGGTGTTCGGCATGATGGCGGGCATCACCTACTGGTGGCCGAAGATGTTCGGCTTCAAGCTGGATGAAACCTGGGGCAAGCGTGCGTTCTGGTGCTGGTTCATCGGCTTCTACGTGGCATTCATGCCGCTGTACGCGCTGGGCTTCATGGGCGCTACCCGCCGCATGCAGAGCTACCCGAACATGGAATACCAGCCGTTCTTCATCGTGGCTGCGTTCGGTGCGGCCATCATCGCCCTGGGCATCCTGTGCCAGGTCATCATGATCGCGGTGTCCATCCGTGACCGTAAGAAGAACGCCGACCTCACCGGCGACCCGTGGGATGCCCGTACCCTCGAGTGGGAAACCTCTTCGCCGGTGCAGTTCTACAACTTCGCCAGCCTGCCCAAGGGCGAGGAGCTGGATGACTTCTGGCAGCGCAAGCAGCGCGGCGAAGCATGGGTCAAGCCGGCCAAGTACAGCGACATCCACATGCCGAAGAACACCGGTACCGGCGTGGTCATCGGCCTTGCCAGCATGGTGCTGGGCTTCGCGATGGTCTGGCACATCTGGTGGCTGGCCATCCTGGGCCTGGTCGGCATGATCGGCACCTTCATCTACCGCACCTTCGACAAGGATGTGGACTACTGGGTGCCGGCTGCCGAAGTGGAACGCATTGAAAACGAGCACCGCCAGCACCTGGTTGCCCAGGGCCTGGTGAAGACCGAGGTGAAGGCATGAGCACGACCGCCCACACCGTGACCCACGGGCACGCCGCGCACGCGGCGGCCCATGGCCACGACGACCATCACGAGCACCACGATTCCGGCGAGAGCACCGTATTCGGTTTCTGGGTGTACCTGATGAGCGATCTGCTCATCTTCGCAACGCTGTTCGTCACCTACGTGGTGCTGGCCGGCGGCACCAACGGTGGCCCCGCTGGCAAGGAGTTGTTCGACCTGTCCTTCGTGGCATGGGAAACCGCGCTGCTGCTGATGTCCTCGCTGACCTTCGGCCTGGGCATGATCGCCATGCACCAGTCGCGTCAGGGCCTGATGTTCTTCTGGCTGGCCATCACCTGGCTGCTGGGCGCCGGCTTCATGGGTATGGAACTGTGGGAGTTCAACCACCTGATCCATAACGGCCATGGCCCGGACCACAGTGCCTTCCTGTCGGCGTTCTTCGCCCTGGTCGGCACCCACGGCCTGCACGTCACCGGCGGCCTGCTGTGGCTGGCGGTGATGTTCATCCAGCTCAAGCAGGATGGCCTGACCCCGCGCAACAAGACCCGCATGGCGTGCCTGAGCCTGTTCTGGCACTTCCTGGATCTGGTCTGGATCGGCGTGTTCTCCATCGTCTACCTGTCGGGAGCCATCTGATGTCCGCACATGACAATCACGCACACAGCGCCGGCGGCGAGAACCACGGCAGCGTCAAGTCCTACCTGATCGGCTTCGTGCTGGCGGCGGTGCTGACCATCATCCCGTTCTGGGTGGTGATGAGCGGTGGCCTGTCGTCCTCGTTGGCCACCGGCATGGTGATCCTGGTGGCTGGCGTCCTGCAGCTGCTGGTGCACCTGGTGTTCTTCCTGCACCTGGACCGCTCTTCGGCCGCACGCTGGAACGTCAACGCCGGCCTGTTCACCCTCATCGTGATCGGCATCATCGTGGCCGGCACGCTGTGGGTCATGTGGAACATGAACTACCACATGATGTAAGGCAGCCGGGCGCCCTGCGTCTGGTGTTGAACGAAGGCCGCCGGAAGGCGGCCTTTGTTTTTGTCCGGCCGGCGGCGGGCCGGGTTGTGCCGGAGCGCCGGGCGCCGGGAAGGGGTGTCAGCGGATGCTGGCTTCAAGCGGGAGCGGACCGGTGCCAATGAGGCACAGTGCCCAGAAGTGTCAAGAATCCGCAGGCTGGGGCAGGGCGGTCGCCGCCTTGGCGTCAGAAACCCGGCGCTCGCGACGGGCGGCCTTGATGCGGTACATCGCCGCATCGGCGCTGCGGAGCAGGGCTTCCGGGGTGGTGCCGTCCTCGGGATGGCAGGCGATGCCCACGCTGGCCCCCAGCTTCGGTGCACCGGGAAAGCCTTCCATGGGCTGGGCAAGACTGCCGCACAGGGCGTCGGCCACGGCTTGGGCAGCCTCATGGCTGCGGCAACCCGGCAGCAGGGCCGCGAATTCGTCGCCGCCCACCCGCGCGATCATGTCGGTCTGGCGCAGGCCGTCGCGCAGACGGCGGGCGGTGGCCTGCAGGAGCAGGTCGCCGGTTTCGTGGCCAAGCTGGTCATTGGCTGCCTTGAAGCCATCCAGATCGATGTACAGCACCGCCAGTCCTTCGCCATGGTCCCGCGCGCGGGCAACGGCGGCCTCCAGCTCACGGTGGAAGCGGTAACGGTTGGCCAGACCAGTCAGCGGATCATGGCTGGCCATATGCTCCAGCATGCGCTCGGCATCGCGCAGCTCGGTGATCTGGTGGCCCACGGCGAGGCGGATGCCGTAGTCCGGCAGCCAGCGTGCCGACCACTGGATGTCCACCACGCTGCCATCCTTGCGGATGTAGCGGTTGCGGAAGTGGGGCTGCGGCTGCCCGCGCATCACGTCCTGGGCGGCCACGCGGGTGGCTTCCTGGTCGTCGGGGTGCACCATGTCGATCACGCGGCGGCCCAGCACCTCGGCCGGTGCATAGCCGAAGGTCTCCTGGAAGGCGGCGTTGACCATCAGCAGATGGCCGTCGCGGTCCACCATGCAGACAGCCTCCGGCAACAGATCCAGAACTTCAGCCAGGGGCGGTAGCGTGAGGGGCATTGGGCGATCAGGTGTCGTTGTGGGCGGAATTATGCGACCAGACGAGGCGATGGAGGCCGCCGCCGGGCATGGCGAGGGCGCGTATTCTGCGGGCAGGGGCGGTGAGGCTGCGTGAGAGAGTGATTGTCGGTATCAGGTGGACAAGCAAGGGTCGGGCCAGTTGGGGCTGAATCTGCCATGGCGGGTTTGCTACCCTGTCCGCCTTCCGGTTTTGGGGTGGCCCCCCCGTTCTGCCATGGTGTGGTTGCGCGTTGTCCCGATTCTGCTGCTGGTTGCCGTCAACACGCTCCTGCACTGCCTGCCGCTGTTCGTGGTGGCGCTGGTGAAGGCGGTGCTGCCGTTCAAGGCGGTGCGCCGGGCCTGCAACCCCCTGCTGACCGGGCTGGCGGAGAGCTGGATCGGCGCCAACAGCGCCATGATCGGCCTGTTCACGCGGACCCGGTTCGAGGTGAGCGGGGACAGCGACCTGGAGCGCCATGGCCACTATCTGGTGCTGGCCAACCACCAGAGCTGGGTGGACATCCTGGTGCTGCAGAAGGTGTTCAACCGCCGCATCCCGCTGCTGCGCTTCTTCCTCAAGCGGTCGCTGTTCTGGGTGCCGGTGCTGGGCCTGGCGTGGTGGGCACTGGATTTCCCCTTCATGGGCCGCTACACGCGCAAGCAGATCGCCCGCAACCCGGAACTGGGCCGGCGCGACATGGAGGTCACCCGCAAGGCCTGCGAGAAGTTCCGCAGCATTCCGGTGGCGGTGATGAATTTCGTCGAAGGCACGCGCTTCACGCCCGAGAAGCATGCCGGCCAGGGCTCGCCGTTCAGGCACCTGCTCAAGCCCAAGTCGGGTGGTGTCGCCTTCGTGCTCGATGCCATGGGCAAGGGCCTGCACGCGCTGCTGGACGTCACCATCGTCTACCCCAAGGGCATCCCGTCGATGATCGACCTGATGGCCAACCGCGTGCCGGAGATCAAGGTGCTGGTACGCAAGCGGGAGATTCCGGCCGAGCTGATCGGCGGCAACTACCAGGACGACCGCAACTTCCGCGCGCAGTTCCAGCAATGGATGAACGGCCTGTGGGAGCAGAAGGACGCCGACATCAGCCATATGCTGGGCGCGGGCAAATCCTGACGCGCGCTCACATGACAAAGGCCCCGAGAGGGGCCTTTGTCGTTTTGACGGTTGTTGGCATGACGTGGAGCTGGCCGTGATGGCTCAGCGATAGACGCGCTCGCAGCGGGTCTCTACACGGCGCTGGCCATTGCGTTCCTGGTTGCGCCCCTGCACGTTGCGGCCGATCAGGCCGCCTGCAACGGCACCGCCCACGGTCGCGAGCTTGCGGCCATTGCCGTCGCCCACCTGGTTGCCCAGCAGACCACCGACCACCGCGCCGGTGGCAGTACCTGCAATGCGGTTGTGGTCGCGTGCGTTGTTGTTGACCTCCACCTTGTGGCAGACCACGCGGCTGCCGTCATTGAAGCGGCGGCCTTCATCGCGCGGGCCATAGTTCTGCGCCTGTGCGCCTGCGGCGGCGAACAGGCCGAGCAGGGCGAGGGTGGAAGCCAGACGGGTCGGGAAGATGCGCATGGGTGTACTCCTTTGATGCGTGCCGGCACGGTGGCCGGCGTGTAGTGCGTGTCCACCCTGCGGGTTGCCACCCGAATCAACGGTGAAGCACGGTCCCTGCGGTTGCAGTGTCGTTCATGCCCAGCAGCCTTGACGGCTGAATGTGAAAGACACGGGGTGTACAGTGCGCAGCATTCCGTTTCTTTCGATGAGGCCGTCATGAGCACTGTTTCCGCGTTCTATCCCGTTGGAATCCCCGGCAAGCCGTGGGGCGCTGCGGAACGGGCACAGTGGCTGGAGCGGCAGCAGGTGCAGCGCAGTCATGCCGATGAAGTGGTGACCAAGGTCGATGCACTGCGCGAGCGCTTCGATGTCTCGCAGTACGGCGAATTGAACTATCCCTCGGGCCGCTATCCGCTGTTGGCCGTGCGCAGCCGTGACTGGGATGAAAGCCTGCCGACGATGCTGGTGACCGGTGGCGTGCATGGTTACGAGACCAGTGGCGTGCAGGGCGCGCTGCAGTTCATCGACCAGCGTGCGGCCGACTACGCCGGCAAGTGCAATCTGCTGGTGGTGCCGTGCGTCAGCCCGTGGGGCTATGAGCGCATCCAGCGCTGGAATGCGTTGGCGCTGGATCCGAACCGCTCCTTCGTGCCGGACAGCCCCGCGCCGGAATCCGCCGCGCTGATGGCGCTGGTGGCACCGTTGAAGGGGCGCGTGCTCATGCATATCGATCTGCATGAAACCACCGACACCGACGAATCCGAATTCCGCCCTGCGCTCGCAGCGCGGGACGGCAAGCCGTTCGAGCCGGGTGAGATTCCCGATGGTTTCTATCTGGTGGACGACACCGAGAACCAGCAGGCGGCGTTCCAGCAGGCAGTGATCGCGGAGGTGGCCAAGGTCACCCACATCGCGCCGGCGGATGCGCGTGGCGAGATCATCGGTTCGCCGGTGGTCGCGCATGGCGTCATCGAATACCCGCTCAAGGCGCTGGGCCTGTGCGCCAGCGTCAGCGGCGCACGCTACACCACCACCACCGAGGTGTACCCGGACAGCCCGAAGGCAACGCCGCAGCAGTGCAACGATGCACAGGTGGCCGCCGTGGTCGGTGCGCTGGATTACGCCCTCACACACGGCTGATCGGCGTCGCCGACGCCACGAAATGCCAGCCCGCCGATGCGGGTTGGCAGCTGACTGCGCGGCCTTCACGCATTGCGCAGCGCTTCCCGGCGAGCATGGCGGGCATGAACAATCCTATGCTCGCTTTGACACTGCTCGCCGTCCTCTCCGGTCAGGCGCAGGCAGACGACACACCTGAATTCGACCGGCCCGGCATCGGCTTTTCCACCAGCACGGTGGGGAAGGGCATCGTTGCATGGGAGCAGGGTCTGCCTGACGGCAGCCGCGATCGCAGCGATGGCGTGACCACCACCACATGGTCGGCAGACACCTTGCTGCGCGTCGGCTTGGCCGACACGCTGGAACTGCAGCTGGGTGCCGACAGCTGGGCCGGTCAGCGCGTGCGCGGCAATGGCATCTCCCACCGGGACAGCGGGGGTGGTGATGGCAGCATCGCGCTGAAATGGGCGCCATCGGTGGCCGCCGAGAACATGACGGTGGCCTTCAAGGCAGGCGCGACCTTGCCGTGGGGCAGCGCGCCGATGGGCGACGCCGGTCATGACTACGACGTGGGTGCGACGGTCGCTTGGGAGCTCCCGCACGATACGAGTCTGGCGCTGTATGCGGACCGTCAGTGGGGCGACAGCGGCAGTGGCTGGCTGTTCTCACCGAGTTATGGGTTCGCGCTGGGCGCGGATGTCGCTGGCTATGTAGAAGCTGGCTACGGAAGCGGCGCGCAGCATATGCGCGCCGTCGGAACCGGCATCACCTGGATGGCCACGCCGCGCCTGCAGCTGGATGCGTCGCTGCTGCGTGGGCTGGATGCCGACACCGCCGACTGGCAGGGCGGCATCGGCGTGGCCTTCCAGTTCAACTGAGCACGCTGACTCAGCGGTTGATCGCCTTTCACCGTCGGCACTGTCCTTTGGGGAAACTTGCAGCGCAGCATTGTTGACGCGGCATTCACCTGCGCTTCCGCACCAGCATGGCCGACGCCTGCAGGACGGCGCGGGTCAGCAGGGACATGGTTTTCACTTCGCCCTTCCAATGCTGCCAGTACAGCGGCACGTCTTCCCACGCGCGTGATTTGACGTAGACCAGACGCCCGCTTTCAAGGTGCCTGCGCACCAGCGGCAACGGGTTCATCGTCCAGCCCAGCCCGCCCAGGTTGGCGTGCACGAAGGCGCGGGTGGACGGAATCCACCAGGTGGGTGCGTTCAACGGTTGCTCGATGCCCGCCAGACGCCGTGCATAGCGGGCCTGCAGGTCGTCCTTGCGGTTGAACACCAGGACCGGTGCTTCCGCCAGCGACTGCGCGTTAACCCCCTTGGCGAAATAGCGCGCATGGAACTCGGGCGTGCAGGTGGCGGCGTAGCGGATGCTGCCCAGCGCGTGGATCTGGCAGCCCTGCACCGGCTCGGAGAGGGTGGTGACCGCGCCGAGCACCGCGCCCTGACGCAGCAGGGCCACTGTGTGGTCCTGGTCCTCGGTGTGCAGGTCCAGCGTGGTGCTGGTGCTGCGCGAGAACGTCTGCACCGCCTCGGGAAACCAGGTTTCCATGCTGTCGTGGTTGACCGCCACGGCAATGCTGGCGCGCGACAGCTCGGTATCGGAAATGCCGATGCGCTCGAAGGCATCGCGCTCCAGCAGCGCGGTCTGCTCGGCCAGCTGTACCAGCACCTGGCCCTCGTGGGTGGCCTCGGTGGGAATGCTGCGTTTGACCAGCAGCTTGCCTATGCGGTCCTCCAGCGCCTTGATCCGCTGCGAGACCGCCGAGGCGGTGACATTGAGTGACTGCGCGGCGCGCTCGAAGCTGCCCTCGCGGATCACCGCGGCCAGCGCACGGAGTTGGGCGTGGTCGATTCGCATTGATTAAGTTCTGCTAAAGATGGTTAACGAAGTTTAGCTCTACTTTTCAATGCTGCATTGCGACAATGGCCGCATTCAGCCATGGCGTGTCTCCTCCCGCCAGTGCCAATCCCCCTTGAAGAGGTCGTTGTTCAATGTTTTCCGTTGTTTCCGTCCAGGCTGCCAGCAACGCCTGGCTCAGCGGTGCCGGTATCGGCATCGGTCTGTTCGCCATCGTAGGTGCCCAGAGTGCGTTCATCCTGCGCCAGGGCATCATGCGCCAGCACGTCATCCCGATCATCGCCACCTGTTTCGCCATCGATGCGACCTTCATCCTGGCCAGCGTGGTGGGCCTGCGCCGGCTGACCGAGCAGATGCCGTGGCTGACCACGGTGCTGCTGTGGGGCGGCGTGGCGTTCCTGGGCTGGTACGCGCTGCAGAGCGCGCGGCGGGCGATGTCCGGTGGCGGCGGCATGCAGCTGGATGACAACGCCGAGCAGTCCCTGCGCACCGCGCTGATGGCGGCGGCGGGCTTCTCCATCATCAACCCGCACTTCTGGCTGGACATGATGGTGATCGGCTCCATCGCCGACAACTTCGGCCAGTCGCGCATGGCCTTCGCGGCCGGCGTGGTCACTGCCAGCGGCGTGTGGCTGACCGCGCAGGGACTGGGTGCCCGTCTGCTGGCACCGCTGTTCACCAAGCCCTCCACCTGGCGGGTGCTGGACGGCACCATCGCGGTCATCCTGAGCGTGCTGGCGCTGACGCTGGCGATACGCGGCGTAGGCTGAGTACGTTGATGGAATGAACAAGGGCGCGGTTACGCGCCCTTGTCGTGTGTACTTTCTTGAAGCCTCGGTTTCCGGCTCAACTCCGCGCCTTCGCACTTAGGCCGGTGGTTTCACGCTGCCAGCGCAGCGGCCATTCGCGCATGAACGCCTCGATCTTGTCCGCCGGCATCGGGCGGCTGAAGACGTAGCCCTGGCCTTCGGCGCAGTGTTCGTGCTTCAGCTGGGCCAGCTGCGAGCGCGTTTCGACACCTTCGATGGTGGTGGTGATGCCGAGCTTGCTGCACAGGTGCGAGACCGCGCCGATGATGGCGCTGCCTTCGCTCTGTTCGCCCAGGTCACGGATGAAGGACTTGTCGATCTTGACCTTGTCGAACGGGAACGCGCGCAGGTAGCCCAGCGACGAATAGCCGGTGCCGAAGTCGTCCATCACGATCGCCACGCCGGCCGTCTTCAGTTCCAGCAGCTGCGGTGAAGCGGCCTGTATGTTCGCGATCAGCGCGTTCTCGGTGATCTCCAGTTCCAGCCGCGCGGCGGGCAGGCCGATGTCGGCCAGTGCCCGCTCGACATTGCCGGCCAGATCGGCCTGGGCCAGCTGCGATACCGACAGGTTCACCGCGACGGTCAGGTCCTCCGGCCAGGTGATGGCATCGCGCGCGGCCTGGCGCAGCACCCAGTCGCCGAGCGGCACCATCAGGCCGATGTCCTCGGCCAGATTGAGGAACTTGCCCGGGTCGAGCAGGCCGCGCTCGGGGTGGTTCCAGCGCAGCAGCGCTTCAAAGCCGATCACCCGCCCATGCTCCAGGTCCACCAGCGGCTGGTAATGCAGCACGAACTGCTGCCGCTCCAGACCGACGCGCAGCTCGCTTTCCAGCTGCCGGCGCTGGCGCATGCGGATGTCCATTTCCGCCTCGAAGAAGCGGTAGCAACCGCGGCCATCTTCCTTGGCCCGGTACAGGGCAAGGTCCGCGCGGCGCATCAGTGTTTCGGCGGTCTGGCCAACGCCGTCGATCACGACGATGCCGATGCTGGTGCTGATGATGAACTGATGACCATCCAGCTCGAACGGCTGGCTCAGCACTTCCACCAACCGCGTTGCCAAGGCGGCCGCCACTTCCGGCGGGCGTGCTTCCGGGGCCATCAGCACGGCGAACTCATCGCCCCCGAGCCGCGCGACGAGGTCGCTTTCACGCACGCAGCCAAGCACGCGACAGGAGACGTCCTGCAGCAGGCGGTCGCCACTGGGATGGCCGAGCGTGTCGTTGACTTCCTTGAAGCGGTCCAGATCCAGCAGCAGCAGGACGCCGTGCCGGCCGCGCTGTGCGGAGGTGAGTGCGTGTTCAAGCTGCTCGAACAGCACGGTGCGATTGGGCAGGCCGGTCAAGGAGTCATGCTGGGCAAGGTAGGCGATGCGCGCCTGTGCCTGACGACGCGCATCGACATCCTCCAGCACTCCGGCCCAGGTGGCCGTGGGGGCCTGGCCGATGCGTGCGCCCCGTGCGCGCAGCCAACGCCATCTGCCACGCAGGTCCATCACCCGGAACTCGACATCCAGCGGTATCGCTGTGTCGTGGCCCTGTTCCAGCGCGATGCGGATCTGCGGCATGTCCTCGGTGTTGACCCGCCGCAGCCAGCCCCGTCCCAGCGCTTCCTGCTCGTCCTGGCCGGTCAGCTCCTGCCAGCCGGTGAGGCTGCTGAGCTGGCCTTCGCTGTCGGCCTCCCACAGCACGAGCGCGCCGGCTTCGGCGACCGCACGGTGCCGCATTTCGCTGCTCTTGAGGCTGTGCGCGAGCGCGCGCGCTTCGTCGGCGCTGCGTTTGAGGGCGTCCACGGTTTCGTTGAAGCTGTGCTGCAGGCTGTGTACTTCGACGATGTTGGATGCCGGAAGCTCGGGTGGCTGTGCCGCGTTGGCGACGATGCTCCGGCCACGCTGCGCAAGTGCGCGGATGGGCAGCAGGATGCCGCGCGCGATGATGTTGGCGGAGAACAGGGCGATGGCCAGCGCCAGCACGCCACCGATGATGATGCCGATCAGCGGCCGCTGCCAACGCGCCTGGAAGCTGCGTTCCGGTTCGCCCACCACCAGGGCCCAGCCGGGTGCCTGCTGCAGCATGCGGAAGGCGAAGACCACGCCTTCGCCTTCCTTGCTCATGGCGCTGAAGACACCCTTGTTGGCGCGTACGTCCTTCAGCTTGTTCCAGTCCGGCACGGGCCTGCCGATGTAGCGCTCGGGGCTGCGCGAGCGTGCGGCGATGACGCCGTTGCTGTCCACCACCGCCACCAGCAGGCTTTCGTCGCTGCGCGAGTGCAGCACGGTGCTGATCAGGCGGTTGGAGGGAAGCACCATCGCCACGACATGGCCAAGCCGATCGCTGCCCACGAAGGGCAGGGCGATGGCGACTTCGGGCGTGTTGCCTGCGTCGCCGGCGAACAGGTCGGAGATCTGCACCTTGCCGGTGCTGCGGGCGTCACGCAGCAGGTTGGAAGGCAGCAATGCGGCCTCGGCGGCCTCTTCATGGATGAGGCGGATGTCGGGGTTCTGCTGCGCCCAGGGTTGCAGCATGTCGCTGGTTTCCTGCGCCTGTGGTGCAACCATGGACAGCAGCCGCAGCTGGTTGATGTTGTCCTCGATGCCCTGGTCGACGCCACCGGCCAGCGCGGTCGCGGTTTCAAGCAGGCGCTGTTCCGAGTTCCTGCGATAGTCGTCCGCCGTCATGGCGGTGGCGATGGCGCCGATGATCAGCAGGGGGGCGATGGTCACCAGGATCAGCAGGTGCAGCCACGAATACAGCCCACGCAGTCGCGGTGTGCGGTCAACGGTGGCGGACGGACTGCTGGGCAAGGCCTGGGTCTCCGGTTTCCCGATCGCATCACGGGCCATGGGCACGCAGCGCCGTGTACCTGGCGCGTCGACCAACAGGTGGTCGGATGCTGATGTGCCTGTTATGACACGGCGGGTGAATGCGCGGAAGCATTTGCCCATAACAGCAGATGTAAAAAAATGAAATTTGTCCGAAATTGGCGCATATCGTGATCGATAGCGTCATTTCGCAGTGATTGGAATCACCCTATCCGGGTGATCTGGGCAGGCGCAGCTGTTGACTGAACAGCCACTGCCACATCGCGGGATTCCGGTAGGTGGGGTCCCATGCGTTGTGGTTGGTGTCCGGGTACTCGGTGTAACGGAAGCCAGCCCCGAGCTGCTGGCTGGCCTTGAACACCGCGCGGTCGTCGGTGGTGGGCACCAGGTCATCGTGCGCGCCGTGGAACATCCACAGCGGTACGCCGCGCAGCTGCGTGGCGGCGGCGGTGTAGGGATCGGGCAGCCCGGCCAACTGATCCACCAGCAGGCCGGGGCGTTCCTCGCGGGGAGCGAGCAGGGCACCGCAGAGCGGGACCACGGCGGCGAACTGGTCCGGTCGCGTCAATGCGAGTTCCCACGCCCCGTATCCGCCCATCGACATGCCGGTGAGATAGAGGCGATGCGGATCGGCATTGAACTCGGTGCGGGTGGCGTCCAGCACCGCCAGTGCCATGCGCGCGTTGCGGCCCCGCCATTCCTCGTTGTCCGGCACCTGCGGGAACACCGCCAGGGCAGGGAAGCTGTCCATGTTCTGTTTCAGCCACGGGCCGAGGCCGGCCAGCGTCGGCTTGACTCCGTCATCGCCGCGCTCACCGGAGCCATGCAGGAACAGGACCAGCGGGCGCTGCGCCTGCGGTGCCGCCGCCGTGGCGGGAACGAACACCTGATAGCGGAAGGCATGGCCTTCGACATCGATGGCGCGTGCCACGAAATGCCCGTGCGGGTTGTCCTGTCGCTGGGGCGGGCTGCTGCAGCCTGCGGTGAGCATCGAGAGCAGGGGGGCAAGGAGCAGCATGCGACGCATGGGCGGGCTTCCGGTCGGGACGGCCAAGCATGGCACGCAGGCCGTGGTGGGTGTGTGGTGCTGTGGCAGAATCGCGGCCGGATGCCGCGCGCTGGCGGCGATTGAACCGGGAGCCTGCATGAAGAAGATCGTCGTACTGGTGCTTGTGCTGCTGCTGGCGGCCTGCAGCAACGGGCTCAGTGGCACCTATGCCGATTCGATGGGCATGATCCAGTACACCTTCGACAAGAAGGGCACGGTCACGGTGGAGATGCTGGGCAAGTCGCAGCAGACCACCTATGTGCGCGAGAAGGACCTGTTGAAGGTGAAGGTGCCGGGAACGGCTTCCGAAGCGGTGGACTTCACCATCAACGAGGATGGATCGCTGCAGGGGCCGATGGGCGTGCGTCTGGAAAAGCAGGACAAGTAAGGCCCTGCCTCTTTCGCAGCCGCTGGGTTACAGCTGCGACTCCAGTGGCAGCCAACTGATCACGCGGGTGGTCGCGCGCTGCATGACGCCGGTGTCCGGCTCGGTGCGGTAGGCGACCGGTGGGGCGGTGCCGCGATCAAGCCAGCGCAGCTCGTGGTCGCGGTCCAGGTACACCCAGTAACTGAGTTCGGGCGAGGCCAGTCGCAGGTATTCCTGGCGCAGCCGTGCGGCCAGTACCGGGTCGTCGAACAGCACGCCCATCTCGGTGTTGAGGTAGGCCGAGCGCGGGTCCAGGTTGAACGAGCCGACGAAGCCGCGCCTGCCATCCACCACGAAAGCCTTGGTGTGGAGGCTCGCGCCGCTGCTGCCGAAGGTGGACGAACGCGCGCTGTGGCCGCGCGATTTCAGCTCGTAGACATGCACGCCACCGGCCAGCAATGGCTTGCGGTAATGCATGTAGCCGCTGTGCACGGCGGCCACGTCGTTGGCGGCCAGTGAGTTGGTGATCACGCCCACCTGCACGCCGTTTCCCGCCTGCTGGCGCAGAGCCTTGGTGCCGGGTGCGCCGGGCACGAAGTAGGGGGAGATCAGCAACGACTGCTGCTTCGCATCGCGCAACACCGCGATCAGCCGCGTCACCAGCCATTCGCTGCGGTCGGCATTGCTGCGCTTGCGCGGCGGATCGGAGTAGATGTGGATGTTCGCGGTCCAGTGCAGCGGCAGGCGATCGGTGAGGTAGCTGTCGTCGAAACGCGCACGCACGCGTTGCAGGTAGGGCACGGCCTCGCGGCGGCGGGCGTCCAGTTCGGCCTGGCTGATGAAGTTGTCCAGATCATGGCCACGCTTGCTCTGCAGCGCGGCGATGGGTACCACGGTGTCGCAGTTCCAGAACTGGTCGAATACCTTGCTGGCGTCGTTGACCACCGGGCCCGCCAGCAGCAGGTCCAGATCGCGGAAGTTCACGTCCGGGCGCGCGTCGAAATACTCCTCGCCGATGTTGCGGCCACCGACAATGGCCACCCGGCCGTCGGCGATCCACGCCTTGTTGTGCATGCGGTGGTTGATGCTGAAAGCGCGCTGCACCATCTCCAGCAGCCGCCACAGCCCATCACGGTTGCGGAAGGGGTTGTAGACGCGGATCTCGATGTTGGGGTGCTTGTCCAGCGCCATCATCTGCGCATCCAGCCCCTGGGCGTTCATGTCGTCCAGCAGCAGGCGCACGCGCACGCCGCGCTCGGCGGCCTGGTACACGTCATGTGCCAACAGATGACCAACCATGTCGTCGTGCCACATGTAGTACTGCAGGTCCAGACTGCGCCCGGCCTGCTGGGTGACGATGGAGCGTGCGGCGTAGGCTTCCAGCCCATCGGACAGGTAGATGGCACCGCTCTGGCCGGGGTGTTCAGCCAGCATGGGCGCCAGAGCGCGGTCGATCAGGGTCTGGCGGTCCTGCAGGGGCAGCGCCTGCGAAGGCGTGCCGACGGCGCGCGGGGTCAGCCGGTCGCCCAGCAGCAGGCCGCTGATGAACAGCAGGACCAGGGCGCACAGGACGTAGCCGAGCAGGCGCAGCAGGCGCAGGCGGCGGGGAGCGGGGTGGGCGTTCTCCATGACGGAATCCTAGCCGGGTCTGCTGGCTTTTGCTCAGTCAGGCGTTGCAGGGATGACCTTCCGGGGGTGCGGCGAAGGGCCGGGGTGGGCGAGAATCGCGGATCGCTTTCCTGCAGGCCCCCGTGATGACCGAACGCTCCGCATCCTTCCGTGCACCCAGCCTTGTGGTGCAGATCGTCATCGGCCTGGTGCTGGGCATCGCGCTGGCGCTGGTCTGGCCGCAGGGGGCCAAGGCCGTGGGACTGCTGGGAACGGTGTTCATCTCGGCCCTGAAAGCCGTGGCGCCGGTGCTGGTACTGGTGCTGGTGACAGCGTCCATCGCCAACCACCAGCAGGGCCAGAAGACCCATGTGCGCGGCATCCTGCTGCTGTATGTCATCGGCACGCTGGCGGCGGCGATGGTGGGTGTGGGCGCGAGTTTCCTGTTCCCGAGCACGCTGACGCTTTCCGCGCCGCCCGAAGCCGGGATGAGCGCGCCCGGTGGCATCGGCGAGGTGCTGAAGACCCTGCTGATGCAGGTCGTGGACAACCCGGTGAACGCGCTGGTCAATGCCAACTACATCGGCCTGCTGGCCTGGGCGGTGGGCCTGGGGCTGGCGCTGCGCCATGCCAGCATCGGCACCCGCACGCTGGTGACCGACCTGTCGCAGGCCATCACCTGGCTGGTGCGCGTGGTCATCCGCTTCGCACCGCTGGGCGTGTTCGGCATCGTCGCCTCGCTGCTGGCCGAAACCGGGCTGGGTGCGCTGAAGGATTATCTGCACCTGCTGGTGGTGCTGGTCGGCGCAATGCTGTTCATGGCATTGGTGGGCAACCCGCTGATCGTAGCGGTGGTGACCCGCCGCAACCCGTACCCACTGGTGCTGCGCTGCCTGCGTGAGAGCGGCATCACTGCGTTCTTCACCCGCTCCTCGGCGGCCAACATTCCGGTCAACATGGAGCTGTGCCGCAAGCTCGGCCTGCACGAGGAGACCTATTCGGTCGCCATTCCGCTGGGCGCGACCATCAACATGGCCGGTGCGGCCATCACCATCTCGGTGCTGACGCTGGCGGCGGTGCATACGCTGGGTATCGCGGTGGATCTGCCTACCGCGCTGCTGCTGAGCGTGGTGGCGGCGGTGGGTGCCTGTGGTGCTTCCGGCGTGCCGGGTGGCTCGCTGCTGCTGATCCCGCTGGCCTGCGGCCTGTTCGGTATTTCCAACGACGTGGCCATGCAGGTGGTCGGCGTCGGCTTCATCGTCGGCGTGGTGCAGGATTCGGCCGAGACCGCGCTGAATTCCTCCACCGACGTGGTCTTCGTGGCCGCTGCCGAGCAGGCACGCCTGCGCGACTGAGCCGCGGCGGGCTTGTTCAGAAGCGCTGCCCGGGGGCCAGGTAACGCCACTGGCCTTCCGGCATGCGGCTCAGGCCGATGCGACCGATGCGCAGCCGGCGCAGCTGGGTGGCCTGCAGGCCGACTTCGCGGCACATGTGCTGCAGCTGGCCGGGGCGCACATCCTTGATGGCGAAACGCAGGCGCTGTTCGCTCTGCCAGCTGACCTTGCAGGGCGGCAGGGCGCGGCCCTGATAGATCAGGCCGTGGGTCAGGCGCGGCAGTGCCCAAGGGCTGGCATCGCCTTCGACATTCACCATGTATTCCTGCTCCAGCGCGGGGCCGGACTCGAGCAGGTGGCGGCGCACGCGCCAGTCCTGGGTCAGCACCACCAGCCCGTTTGCCTCGGTATCCAGCGGCATGGGCATTTCCAGACGCAGCAGGTGGCGGCGCAGCGGGCGCACGCCGGAGGCGTCCTCGTCGAAACGGTTGCCGGCATCGAGCAGTGCCAGCAGCTGGTCGGCGGCAACGCCGGCGGGCTTGTTCAGCAGCAGGGTGGCGGGTTCGGCAGCTTCGCTGCTGGCGTCGTCGGCCAGACGGACCTGCTGGTCGGCCACCATGGTCTGCGGCGTTTCCACGACCACACCGTCCACGCTGACCCAGCCGCCCTCGATGTACTGCTGGGCCTGCGCGCGTGAGCACTGCAGCTGTGCGGCAAGGTATTTGTCGAGGCGGATGGGTGTGGTCATGGGATCTGCGGCGGTACGGCGGGCGGGGAGTGTAGCGCCGCGCTGCCGTGACCGCGATGCGATGGTTCAGCTGGCATCATGATCCAGCGCGGTCAGGTACAGGCGAAGGTCGAATTCCAGCTGGTGGTAATCCGGCTCCATGTGCAGGCAGAGCTGGTAGAAGGCCTTGTTGTGCTCGGCCTCCTTCAGATGGGCCAGTTCGTGCACCACGATCATGCGCAGGAATTCGGCCGGCGCATCGCGGAACACGGTGGCGATGCGGATCTCGCGGCTGGCCTTGAGCTTGCCGCCGTGGTTGCGGGAAATGGCGGTGTGCAGGCCCAGTGCGTGCTTGAGCACCTGCAGCTTGGCGTCGTAGAGCACCTTGCCCAGCGGTGCGGACTGGCGCAGGTGGCGCTCCTTCAGCGCCTGCACGTAGTCGTACAGCTGCCGGTCGTTGCGCACGGTGTGGGGCTGCGGGTAGCGGCGCTTGACCACGTCGCCCAGCCGGCCCTGCGCCAGCAGTTCGCGGGCGCCTTGCTGGAGGTGTTCGGGATAGCCGTTCAGGTACTTCAGGGTCTGCATTGCTGCGGCAGCGGGTCCACGGGCGGGTTGGCCGCTATCATGGCAGGCATTGGCAACAGAACCGCGAACAGAACGATGGCAAAGGCGAATCCGCTGCAGGAACAGCTGCTCAAGGCAGGGCTGGTGAAGAAGTCCCAGGTGGCGCAGGTGGCGCGCGAGCAGGTCAAGGCGCGGCACGGCAAGGGCCCGGTGGCTCCGAGTGACAGCCAGTTGGAGGCCGAGCGTGCGCGCACCGAAAAGGCCGAGAAGGACCGGCAGCTGGCAGCGGAGCGCAATGCCCAGCGCCGTGCCGACGAACTGCGCGTGCAGGCGCGGCAGATCATCACCGATCGCAGGCTGTCACGCAGCGGTGAGCTGGAATACCGATTCAACGATGGCCAGCTGATCCGCACCATGATGGTGGATGAGCCGCAGCGCAGGCAGCTGGCCGCAGGCGCGCTGGTGATCGCGCGCGATGGCGAGAGCTTCGCGCTGCTGCCGCGTCTGGCGGCGGAGAAGGTGCGTGAGCGCGCCGCCGAGCTGATCGTGCTCGACCACGGCCAGGCCGAGGATGCGCCGCCCTCCACCGGCAATGCCGAGGACGACGCCTACTACGCGCAGTTCCAGGTGCCTGACGACCTGATGTGGTGAGCCGTGCCGGGGCTGCGCCAGCCGTTGCGCTGGCGTTGTCCGGTTCGCGCTAGGCTTGGGGTTCGGTAACTACGGAGCAGGCAGCCATGGCCACCGGTTGGGCGGGCGATACCGCCGTTCAGGATCAGATTGACGCCACCGTCGATGACGCCATCAAGCGCGCCCGCAGCCGCATGCCCAGTGGTCCCGGGCTGCAGCGCTGCGAGGAATGCGATGCACCCATTCCCGAGGCTCGGCGCAAGGCCGTGCCCGGCGTGCGCCTGTGCATCCACTGCCAGGAGGCGCAGGACGCCGAAGAGCAGGCCAGCAGCGGCTACAACCGCCGTGGCAGCAAGGACAGCCAGCTGCGTTAAGCCTGCCCGCCCTGCGGCACGATGCCGTTGAGGTACTGCTTCTGGACCACGCGCGGCACCAGCCGCGGGCGTTCCATCAGCACGAAGCGCACGCCTTTGACCGTCTGCGGTGCCGCCTTGGCGATGAAGCCGAAGCGCTCGTACACCGGCACCGCGATTTCGGAGGAGTTGACCGTGTATTCGCGGCGGCCGTGGATGCGCAGCGCATGCTCCCAGAGCAGCCGCGCGATGCCGCGGCGATGCGCGTCGCGGGCAACGAACAGGTGGTGGATGTGGCTGCCTTCACGCATGGCCAGCATGCCGCACAGGCCGGTGTCGTCCTCGGCAAGATAGTGCGCGAAGTCCGGCGAGCCCAGCCGCTCGGCGAAGCTGGCCGGCGTCAGCGAGGCCTGGAACGCATGCGCGTTGCCGCCGGTGCCGGCATCCAGAAGATGCCGCGCCAACGGCGTGACCAATGTGCTGAGCGCGGTGGCGTCACCTGCGACGCCATCACGCACGGTGATGTCCTGCTGCATGCCCCTCCCCCCGTGGCCCGCGAGGGCGGGCGGGTGAAGCATACCGGGAGACCGGGTAGGGCGCGTGTAGACGCGCGGCTCAGGCTTTGGGGGTTGCCAGACGGAAGCTGCCGCGCCAGCGCAGCAGGGCGAACAGGCCCCACAGCCAGCCGGCGGCGGCCAGCAGCCCGCCGACCAGACCGATGTGCTGCATGCCAAGGTGCAGGCTGACCTGGCTGCCGATCAGCGCGCCCGCACCGATGCCGATGTTGAAGATGCCCGAGAACAGGGACATGGCCACGTCGGTGGCATCGGAGGCCAGGTGCAGCACCTTGGACTGCATGGAGAGCGCGAAGCAGATCATCGCCACGCCCCAGACCGAAACCAGCAGGTAGAGCAGGGTGGTGCTGGCCAGACCGGTACGCAACAGCAGCAGGCAGCTCGCCAGCGTGCCGATGGCGGTCAGCAGGAAACTCCGCGGCCAGCGCAGGCCATAGCGTGCGAACAGCACGCTGCCGACAAACCCCATGCCGCCGAACAGCAGCAGCACCAGCGTGGTGACGTGTGCGTCGAAACCACCCACCTTCTGCACGAACGGTTCGATGTAGCTGTAGCCGGTGAACTGCGCCGAGATCACCACCATCACCAATACGTACAGCGCCACCAGCGCGGGGCGTCGCAGCAGCACCGGAATACTGCTGGCCGAGCCGCTGTTGTGGCTGGGCAGCGACGGCAGCAGGCGTGCCAGCACCAGCATCACCAGCAGCGCCACGCCACCGATGGCGAGGAAGGTGATGCGCCAGCCCAGCCATTCGCCCACGATGCGGCCCAGCGGAATGCCCAGCACCATCGCCACCGAGGTGCCGGTGGCCAGCAGCCCCAGCGCCTGCGGGCGCTTGTCCTGCGGCGCCACGCGCACCGCCAGCGAGGCGGTGATGGACCAGAACACCGCATGCGCGAGCGCGATGCCGATGCGGCTGGCCATCAGCACCGGATAGCTCCATGCCACGCCGGACAGCACATGGCTGGCGATGAACAGCGCGAACACGCCCAGCAGCAGCCGGCGGCGGTCGAAGTTGCGGGTGAGCAGCATGCACGGCAGCGAGGTGAGCGCCACCACCCATGCGTAGATCGTCAGCATCAGGCCGACATGCTCGATGGGCAGGTGGAAGCTGCCGCCGATATCGCTCAGCAGGCCGACCGGCACGAACTCGCTGGTGTTGAACACGAACGCGGCCAGCGCGAGCGCGATCACGCTCGCCCAGCGCTGGCGGTCGCTGCGGGTCTGTCCGTCCGTGGCGGGAACGGGTGATGTAGGCGCTGCCGTGGGGGCAGTGCAGGCGCTGTCAGGGGAGGGCATCGGACTCGGACGGGCGACCGGATGGAAGATCGACGCCCGTGATTTTCTCATGCCGCGGTGCAGCATGAGTGAAAAGCTGTGATGCGCTGCCGCCCCGATGCAGGCGGTTCAGCTTGTCTGCATGCCGGGGCGACTCAGCCGTCGCCCTCGATCACCCTCGGCACGCTTTCGCCGTCACGCCAGCGGCGCAGGCCGCGCTGGAAGAACAGGCTGTTGGGAATCTGCATCAGCGTGCCTTCGACGGGGCCGCCGATTTCCTGAAGGGTGGTGTAGATCAGGTTGATGTCGATGACGCTGCCCTTCAGGCCAGGCTTCTCGCCGTTCTCCAATAGTTCGATCTTGTCGCCCAGGCGGAACGGCCGCGTGGTGAAGATCAGGAACGCGCAGAAGATGTTGGACAGCACGCTCCATGCGGCGAAGAAGGCCACCGCACCCACTGCGGCGAAGCCGGTGAAGGCTGCCCAGATCACGGAAGGCTTTGCGTCCATCTGGTCGAGGATGGCCAGTATGGCGACCAGCCAGATGATGAAGTTGGACAGCCGGCGGATCGCCATTTCGATGGAGGCGGGCAGGGTGTAGTGGCGGCCCAGCCGGTGCAGCAGGCGTCGCACCAGCAGGCGCAGCAACCAGGCGACCAGCAGGATCGCCAGGATGCTCACGGCTATGTTGACGTGGCCGATCCACGGCTGCATCGATGGGGGCAGGTAGTGCTTCATTGCTTGCTCCTTGCGGGATGGCGTCAGCGCTTCAGCGCGGCATCGGTGCGCTGGATGTCGCCATCATGGTGCGATGGGGTGATGTGCAGCAGGCGCGCCAGCAGCGGGTACACATCGACATTGTCGATGGGTGCGATCACTGCGCCGCGTTTGAAGGCCGGGCCATGGCCGATGAAAGGCGAATACATGTCCGGCTGCGTGTTGTCGTAGCCATGCTCGCCATTGAGGCGATGACCCTTGCGCTGCTGCGCCTGGCGCGTTGTGATCTGCCAGCCCAGCTCGCCCATGCAGATGTAGGCCGGTACGCGACGGTGGTGGCCGTATTCAAAGCGCGCCGGTATCTGTTCGCGGGTCATGCGCTGCATGTGCGGATGGGTGCCGGCCAGCAGCTGGGCGGCAGCGGCTTCGCCACCCGGCAGCGCATTGAACGAGGCATAGGCGCCGGTCCAGACGAAATCCAGCCTGCTCACGTCCACCAGATCATCGAGGTAAAGCTCCTTGTCCGGCGAGGTGGCGGTCATGCCATGGTCGGAGGTGACCACGATGTTGATCCTGTCCGCCAGTCCCTGCGCGCGGATGCCCTGCAGCAGTTGGCCGATGGCGCTGTCCACGTCGGTCATCGCCTGGTTGACCTGCGGCGAATCCGGGCCGAAGCGGTGGCCCGTGGTGTCCACCACATCGAAATACAGGGTGATGAAGTGCGGGCGCTCGGCAGGCGGCAGCGCCAGCCACGCCAGCACCTGCTGCACGCGCTCGGCGGAGCTGACCTTGATGTCGAACTCGCGCCAGAACTCCGGGCGCGCGCCATGCACGGGCGCTTCGGAGCCAACCCAGAACATGGCGGCCGCGCGGCCCCCCTGTTCACGCACGCTGGTCCACAGCGGCTTGCCGTCATCCCACCAGCGCTCATCGCCAACGGTGGTCTTGTCGAACATGCTGAAGCGCACGCCGGGGATGTCCGGGTCGGTCATGAAATTGGCGATGACGCCGTGATGATCCGGACGCAGGCCGGTGACCAGCGTGTAGTGGTTCGGAAACGTGATGGACGGGTAGGACGGACGCATGTACTCGGCGCGCACACCCTCCGCGGCCATCGCAGAGAGCGTGGGCGTGATGCCGCGCTGCAGGTAATCGTTGCGGAAGCCGTCGATGGAAATCAGGATCACCGGCGCCGTGGCCTCGCGCGGCATCGCGTGCGCGGCTGTGGCCTGCGGGCCCGTGGGGGCAGTGGTGGTGGCGCAGCCGACAAGGGCGAGGGCGCTGCAGAGCAGGAACGAGCGGAAGCGGAACATGATGCGGCTGCTGTGGGGCGAGGGGAGATTGTCGGACAAAGCAGCGGGTGGGGGTAGGTGGATGGTGATGTCGGAGCGCTTTCCCCCTCTCCCCAACCCCTCTCCCGCGAGGGGAGAAGGGCTAAGGCGGCGATTGCCAGCAGTGCTTCAACTTGCAGGATTGAAGCCCCTCTCCCCTTGCGGGAGAGGGGTTGGGGAGAGGGGGTGGCAACTCACCCAGCCGCCAACGCCAATCCCTGCACCACACCGAACGAAGGGTCGCCATGCACCAGCGTTGAACCCGGAAACGCCTCCGCCGCCGTACGCTGGATGTAGCCTGCGCGCGACATGCCACCGGTAAGGAACACCGCGGATGGTGCGTGGCCGATGTCGTCGCTCACCTGCTGCAGCAATGTCGCCAGTTCGCCGAGATAGCCGCCCGCAGCCTGATCCAGTTGCGGTGCGCTGGTGGTCACCGACAACGCGGGTTCGATGAAATCCAGTGCGCTGGGATGCTGCGGCGCATCGCTCAGCGCGATCTTGCACTGCTCCACGGCGCGGTACAGCCGTGCGGTGTTGCCGGTGTCCTGCAATGCCTGCAGGCGAGGCCCGTAGGGCGTGTCCACGGCGCTGTAATCGTGCTGGCGGAAATCGCGCTGGCGCGGCATGTCCTGCACCATGGCCGCTTCCACGTAGTGATGCGCCGGCACGCGCGTGATGCCCCGGCCGAACAGTGGCATGTAGCCGGCAAGACTGAGCGCCAGATCGATATCGGTGCCGCCACGCGCGATACCCCATGCACGGTGGATCTGTGGCGGTTCCGTGCCGCCGACGCTGGCATGGGCGATGTCGGTGGTGCCGCCACCCACGTCCACGATCACCGCTTCATGGCGTTCACCGCTGACGGCGTGGTAGTGCATGGCGGCAGCGGCGGGTTCTTCCAGAAACGCCACGTCATCGAAGCCTGCCGCCAATGCCGCGCCGCGCAGGATGTCCAATGCCTGCGTGTTGCCAGCCTCGCCGATCGAGCTGCGGAACTGCACGGGCCGGCCAAGCAGGGCGCTGCGCACGTTGTGGCCGAGCTGGTGGGAGGCGGTTAGGCGGATGTGTTCGAGAATGTGTGTGGCGATGCCCGAGATGGTCTGCTTCGCGCGCGGGTGCAGGTTGTAGCCGAGCATGGACTTCGGGCTCTGCACCAGATTGCCTTCGTTCTCCTCGAAGTAGGCGTCCAGTGCTTCGTCACCGTACAGCGCGTTCTGCAGCAGGCTGGTGGAGCTTTGCGGTTCACGGATGCGTTCTTCCATCCATTGCCGCCGCACCACGCGAAGGGCATCGCTGCGCAGCTGTGCCGGGCTGCGCTGGGTGCCTGCACTGCGGGCATCGCGGCGGCCTGCGTCGATCAGTTCTTCCAGCTGATGTTCCAGCGCAGGCGTCAGCTCGAAATCGTTGGGGTCACGCATCACCTCGGGGAAGTACACCGTAGTGCGGAACTGCAGAGCGTCGCCAAAACGCACCGGCACCACCTTCCCGTCGACAAGTGCGGCGGCGGCCGAGTTGCTGGTGCCAAAATCAATGCCAAGTTTCATCAAGCAGGCTGCGGGAACGATGCGGCCCGGCACTTTACTACGCGGGCCGCTTCACCTGCGTCACGGGGTGGGCCGGGGCGGATGCTCCAGTGCGTGCAGCCGTGCCTGCCAGGCCTCGGGTGTCTGCGGTTTGATGAACAGCGCGATGATCTCCGGATGGCTTTCGCGCACGCCGCGTTCCAGCCGCGCCACGCAGGCTTCGATCTGCGGCACGGTGCATGTATCGTTGAAGGCAGCGCTCAGCGCGGCCATCACCTGGTTGGGGCCAACCTGCACGGTGATCACGCCATTGGCGTTCTCGATGTCCGGGTCGCGGTTGGCCAAGTCCAGCAGGGCGCGGCTGACTTCCGGGTGGGCGGGTTCGCCGATCAGCAGGCCCTTGGTTTCGCGCGCCAGCAGGAAGGCCGTAAAGGCCAGTACCGCGCCGATGCCGAGCGAGGCGATGCCGTCCAGCTCCGGCATGTCCAGCGCCTGTGCGGCGACCAGGCCGAACAATGCGATCAGCAGGCCGAGCAGCGCGGCACTGTCTTCCAGCAGCACGGTGAACGTGCTGGGGTCCTTGCTGCGGCGGAACGCCTCGAAATAGCCGAAGTGGCCCTTGCCAGCGCGGAACTCGCGCAGCGCCACCCACCACGAGATGCTCTCGAACACCAACGAGATGCCCAGCACCACGTAGGCAACGGTGGGGTTGGAAGCCGGCTCGGGCGCGCGCAGGTGCATTACGCCTTCGTAGAAGGAAATGCCGGCGCCCATGGCGAATACCAGCACCGCGACGATGAAGCTCCAGAAGTACAGTTCGCGGCCGTGACCCAGCGGGTGGTTGCGGTCCGGTGGCCGGCTGGCACGGTTCAGGCCGTGCAGCAGCAGCACTTCGTTGATGGTGTCCACCAGCGAATGCACGCCCTCGCTGAGCATGGCCGAACTGCCGGTGATGGTGGCGGCGACGAACTTGGCGATGGCGATGCCAAGGTTTCCGGCCAGTGCCACATAGACCACGAAACGCGAACCACTGGTTTTTGCCACGGTGCGGGCCCTCGGCTCGGCTGGGACAGTGTGGATGGCACTTTCCTGCTGCGGCCGTGGCGATGGCGTGAGCGGCTACAATGGCGGGTCATTCATGTACTCAGGGGAATCCCCATGCCCACGTCATCCTGCCCGCAGTGTTCCCAGCCCAACGTCTACCCGGACGGCGCGCTGTGGGTGTGTGCCGATTGTGGCCATGAGTGGGCTCCGGGCGAGGCGCAGGCCGATGCGGTGGTGGTGCGCGACAGCAACGGCAACGTGCTGGTCGCCGGTGACACTGTCACCGTTATCAAGGACCTCAAGGTCAAGGGCTCGTCGATCCCGCTCAAGCAGGGCACCGTGATCCGCAACATCCGCCTGGTCGAGGACGATGCCGAGCATATCGAAGGCAACTCGGACAAGATCAAGGGGCTGGTGCTGAAGACCTGCTTCCTGCGCAAGGCCTGAGTGGTTGGCAGGGCCGTTCGGCCCTGCCGTTCAATGCGCGGCGTGTGCCGCGCCCAGCCGGCGCAGCGCGTCGAGCTTGCTCTGGTAGACCGCGCGTACCTGATCGGTGGCCCCCAGGGCGCGGGCGCGGGTCATCTCGCGTTCGGCAAGACGGTTCTCGCCGCTGAGGAAATAGGTGCGCGCCAAGCCGAAATGGAACTGGTGCGCGCCGGGATACAGGCGGATCGCCTTGCGGTAGTACGCGATGGCCTGCGGGTAGTTGCTGGCCCTCTCCGCAGCCACGCCCTGCAGGAACTGGTAGAAGGGATCGCGGCGGCGGCTCCGTTCCAGCTGCGTGCGCACCTGTGTTGCGCGCTGGGTATCGCCAAGCCGCTGGTAGAGCTGGGTGAGGTTGTGCAGCGACGGTACGTGATCACTGTTGATCGACAGCGCTCGGTGGAAGGCGATGAGTGCCGCCGGGTCGTCATCCAGGCGGGTATCCAGCACGCCGAGGTTGTTCCAGGTTGGCGTGAAGCGGGCATCCAGTCGCAGCGCGGCATCAAAGTAGACGCGTGCGTCAGCGTAGTTGTGTGAGGCCAACTGTTCGGCGCCCCGGTTGTTGTAGAAGTGGGCCAGCGCCCGCGCGTCGGAGATCGGCTGCGGGCCGCGCCGGTCGTAGAGCACGTTCTGGTCCAGATCCAGTGTGGCGAGGCGGCCATTGAGGCGCATGCCGACATTGACGTGGCCGGCGTTGAAGATCAGCCCCTGATTCTCGTACCAGGTGACCACCTGGCCGACCTCCTGCATGCGCGCATCGACACCGATCTCACGGGCCATCGCCACGAACAGCAGGGTGAAGGACAGGCAGTTGGCGCGCCGCTGCCGCCAGGTCTCGGTGACGGTGAGGGTGGCCTCGGTGTCGTAGTGCAGGCCCAGTTCGGCCGGTTGGAACACCAGTTCCACCAGCCGCTGCAGGCGGCGTTCGGGCGAGTTGCCCGGCAACATCACCTTCTCGCGCAGCGCCGCTTTGGCCTCCGGCGGAATGGCCATGACCTGTTCAGGCGTTGGGATCGCGGCAGGCGAGGGCGATGGCAGCTCCGGCGGCGGGGCCAGCGTGGTGGCGGCGAGCAGTGCAAGCGCGTTCCAACCGATCATGGCGGTCACTCCCGGGAGCGATGGGGGCAGTCTATGCCTCCCCGGGGCCGTCTGTAAGCCGGTGGCAATAATCCACACCGCATGTGGACCAGCGTTTGGCAAACATGTGGATAACCTTCCGCAGGCCCCGTGGCGCGTGGCTCGCGCGGCGGTGATCAGTTTTTCGCCATGCCGTGGATGACCGGCTGGCAGGCCGGGCGACCCCGCAGCGGTAGGGTCTGCTAGTATCCGCGGCCCCAGTCAGTATCGGCTGCCGCCCATCGCGGGCGCGGCCGGTGGCGTCCGACGCGAGACCATGAAGAAGTACCTTCCTTCTGACCAGGCACAGCTTTCGCTGGGCATTGGCAGTGACATCCCGACCGAGCGCCTGTTCTTCGCGGTGCTGCCCGATCCGCTTACCGCGGAGCGGGTCGCCGAGCTGGCAGAGGGGCTGCGGGACGAACACGGACTGGAAGGGCTGCCGCTGGCCGCTGAGCGGCTGCACATCACCCTGCACCATGTGGGTGACTACGCCGGCTTGCCGCCAAGCCTGCTGGCGAAGGTGCGCCAGGCTGCGGCGCGGGTGCGTTCGCCGGAATTCGAGGTCTGCTTCGACCAGGTGGGCAGTTTTGCCGGAAACCAGAAGAGCCCGTTCGTGCTGCGCAGCGAATATGGCGCCGAACTGCTGCATGACCTGCACGCCGAGCTGGCGCGCTGCCTGCACAGCGTGGGCAGCAAGGTGGACCCGCGTTTCACGCCACATATGACCCTGCTGTACGACCGCCGTCGCATGCCGATACAGCCGGTGCAGCCGCTGCGCTGGTTCGTGCGGGAGTTCGTGCTGATCCGCAGCTTCCTGGGCCAGAGCCGTTACCAGCTGGAAGGCTGCTGGCAGCTGGGCTGAGCGGGTACAACTGCGCAGGTCCCCTTCACGCGCAGCTGCGCGACAGGCAGGATGCAGCCATGGATATGACCCTGCCGCTGGACCTGCCGCCACAACAGCTGGCTGCGCTTGAAGCTGCCTATGCGCAGCCGCCGCGTGCGTACCACAACTTCGGCCATGTACGGGCGCTGCTGCATCACTATCAGGATGTCGCCAATGGCCCCGGCTGGCAGCAGCCGCGCGAAGTGGCGCTGGCGGTGCTCTACCACGATGCCATCTACGAAGCCGGGCGCAGCGACAACGAGCGGCGTTCGGCGGAGCTGGCGGTGGCGGCCATCGCGCGCTGGATCCCCGACGCGGATGTGGATGCCGAGCGGGTGGCTGAGCTGATCGACCTGACCGCACGCCACGGCCAGCTGCGCGGCGAGGAGCTGGACCACGATGCAGCGCTGTTTCTGGACAGCGACATGGCCATCCTTGGCGCACCGCCGGCGGTGTTCGACGCCTACGACCGTGGCATTGCCGAGGAGTACGCCGGCAAGGCGCCGGGCTTCCTGTTCCGCATCAACCGGCGTCGCTTCCTGCAGGGTGTGCTGGCGCAGCCACGCATCTTCTTCAGCCCGTTCTTCCACGAACGCTACGACGCAGCGGCGCGCGCCAACCTGCGCCGGGTCACGGCCTGATCCGGGGTGTTGGCTACAATGGCCGCATTGATTGCCGTGCTGCCTGATGAATCCGAACACGCTCCCTGATCCTGATCCGCGTCCCATGCCTCCGGAAGCGCCCGGCCCGAACGAGTGCTGCGGCAGCGGCTGCCCGTTGTGCGTGCTGGACCTGTACTCCGACGAGCTGGCGCAGTACCGGAAGCGGCTGGAGGAATGGAAGCTGCGCCACCCCGAAGCGGAAGGCTGAGTTTCTCGACATCTTTCCGGCATCGGCGCGCGTAGGCTGTGCTCGACCGGTAGCGGGAACGCATTGAATGAGACAGGCAGGGTGGGGCGTGTTGGCGCTGGTGATGGCCCTGTGGGCATCGCCTGTGTTGGCGGTGGAGCCGGTAAGCCATGGGCGTTTCGAGAGCGTGCCGGTGCATCTGCCCGAGGGGCCGGTGCAACGCGTTGTGCTGTGGTTTGCCGGCAGCGGTGGAGCAGGCCAGCGGCAGACACGGCTGCAGGCGCTGCGTGCCGATGGTGCGATGGTGGTGGATATCGACACCGCCCACCTGTACCGCGTGCTGGCCAAGGAAGGGGGGCGTTGTGGTTTTTCTGCTGGTGACGTCGAGAATTTTTCGCGCTATGTGCAGGCGCTGCAGCATGTGCCCACCTACCGGCTGCCGATTCTGGGCGGCGATGGCGACGGTGCCGCACTGGCCTATGCAGTGGCGACGCAGGCCGAGCCTGAGGTGTTCGCGGGCCTGCTGACTGAAGGTTTCGTACCACGGCTGCGCAACGCCACGATGATCTGTGGTGACGCGATCAAGGGGAGTGCGCTGCAGCCACAGGCGCTGCGTTTTCCATGGTTGACCGCACGCGCTACGGCGACGGAGGCGTTCGTCAAGCAAGTGCCGTGGGCGCGCCAGTTCGCGTTGACTCGCAGTGGCAGTGCATTGCCGGGCGAACGTGCGGCGGCCAAGGTGCTGGGGGCACAGCGTGGCGTCAGCCTGCCACCGGTGCCGCACGAGCTGGACGGCTTGCCGCTGGTCGAGCTGCCCACGGACAGGGCCGGTGACACCTTCGCCATCTTCGTTTCCGGCGATGGGGGGTGGGCAGGTCTGGACAAGGAAGTGGCGGGCAGGCTCTCAGAGGCGGGCATCCCTGTCGTGGGAATGGACTCGCTGCGCTACTTCTGGAGCGAGCGAACGCCTGCTGGATTCGCCGCCGACCTGGACCGCATCGCCACGCACTATGCGCGCCAATGGCAGCGCCCGAATCTGGTACTGATTGGCTTCTCGCAGGGGGCGGACGTATTGCCTGCGGCCATCAACCAGCTGCCGCCGGGGACGGCGCAGCGCCTGCGCATGACCGCTCTGCTGTCGGTGGGGGAGCGCGCGGATTACGAATTCCATGTGAGCAACTGGATCAGCAGCAGTGACGACGGTCTGCCGATTGCGCCGGAAATGCGCAGGCTGTCGCCCGAGCGCACGCTCTGCGTGTACGGCGAGGAGGATGACGACGCACTGTGCCCGAAGCTGCCTGCAGGCACCGCGCAACTGATCAAGCTGCCCGGTGATCATCACTTCAAGGGCGACTACGCCACGCTGGCAAGAACCATTCTGCAGCATCTGCAGGCTACGCCACCGGCGGCGAAGTAAAGCAGTGCACTTGTAGCCCGGGTAAGCGCAGCGCACCCGGGAGCGCGGAATGACGGAGCGGTGCCGATGCCTGCATATGCAGAAAGCCGGAAGCAGAAGCTGCCCTCATCCCAACCCTTCTCCCGCGTGCGGGAGAAGGGCTCAAGAGCGCACTGCGTTCTCATTCCGTTCGCCGCGACCCGTAGCCCGGGTAAGCGAAGCGCACCCGGGAACGCGGAATGATGGAGCGGCGCCGATGCCCGCATATGCAGAAAGCCTGAAGCAGAAGCCGCCCTCATCCCAACCCTTCTCCCGCGTGAGGGAGAAGGGCTCAAGCGCGTACCGCACCATCTTTCCGTTCGCTGTGACCCGTAGCCCGGGTAAGCGCAGCGCACCCGGGAGCGCTCCATGACGAAGCGGCGCCGATGCCTGCATATGCAGAAAGCCAGAAGCAGGGGCTGCCCTCATCCCAACCCTTCTCCCGCGTGCGGGGAAAGGCTCAAGCGCGTACCGCGCCGTCTTTCTGTTCGCGGTGACCCGTAGCCCGGGTAAGCGCAGCGCACTCGGGGACACGGAATGACGAAGCGGCGCCGATGCCTGCATATGCAGAAATCCAGAAGCAGGACCTACCCTCATCCCAACCCTTCTCCCGCTTTGCGGGAGAAGGGCTTTTGATTGGCTGGCATCAGTGCTGCCGTTGGGGGTCCAGCGAGATCAATCGGGTCACGTCCAACAGTGCTGCGGGTAGGTGCATGCCACCGGGGGCGGCGAGATAGCGTGGGCGCCATTCCGGGGAGAACTTGGATTTGAAGCGGCGCAGGCCGCCAAAGCCATAGAAGCGTTCGCCATGGCGTGCCACCAGGTTGGCGAAACGGCTCCAGCGGCCGGCAAGCCGGTGCTGTGCCAGTCCGGTCAGCGGCGCCATGCCCAGCGAGAAGCGGGTGTAGCCGTTGGACGCGCCCCACAGGAACAATGCGATGAACAGGAAATCCATCGCCCCCTTGGGCGCGTCGGGGCTGTGCCGCATCAGATCCACCGATAGCTCGTGCCCTGCAGGTGCCTGCCAGATGTTGGCGAAGGCGACGATGCGGCTTTCCTCCTCCACCAGTGCAACCGGGAACCTGCACAGATAGGCAGGCTCGAAGCTGCCCAGCGAGAAGCCCTTTTCATCGCCAGCCTTCTCATCGAGCCAGCTGTCGGAAATGCGTTGCAGCTCCGGCAACAGCGGTGCCACGTCTTCCGCCGCCACCAGACGGAATGAAAGCCCCGCGCGCTTGCCGCGGTTCCATGCCTGCCGCAGGTCCGCGCGCGCGCTGCCGTCGAGGCTGAAATCCTGGAGCGGCACCATCGCCTCTTCACCCAGCTTGACCAGCGTGAGGCCAAGGTCGAGGTAGGTCTGCCAGTGCTGATCGCCGGTCTGGTAGAACACCGGGCGCAGACCCAGACGGTCGGCCTCCTCGCGGAAGCGCCAGATCAACGTGCGCACGACGTCAGGTGGACCGACCGGATCACCCATGGAGACCAGCGAGCCGCCGTAGCGCTGCATCATCACGAAGCCATCGCCTGCCTCGCTGCGCAGCACCGCTTTGTCGCCGGTCATCACCAGACACGCCTGGGTATCCGCTGCCTGCGCCAGCACGGGCCGCAGCCCATCAAGCATCTGCGCATCGGGAACCGGCAACGGCGTGCGCGTGCTGTGCAGCAGGCGTGCGACGCCGAAGGCGATCAGCACGATGCAGGCCAGCAGCAGTGCCCGCAGTGCGCGCGGTGCATTGCCCGAAAGCGCGAACTGCCACCACAGTTCGTTCTGGTATTCGACGTGGCTGTAGACGAAAAACAGCAGCCACACGGTCGCCACCAACACCAATACCAGGTTGCGCAGCCACGGCCATGACCACGCCTGATCCAGCAGTGCGCCTTCACGATAGAACTCGCGCCGCGCGGCCCACAGGGTGATGGCGACCAGCGGCAGCACCAGCGCCACCAGCGTGTGGCCGCCGCGCAGCCATGCGGGCAACGGCAGTGCCACGCACAGCGCCAATGCCACCGCCCATGCGGCATGGCTGCGGCGCTGCAGGCCCTGGCCGATCAACAGCAGCAGCACGCCGCCAAGACTGCCGAGCAGGTGCGAGGTCTCCACCACCGGCAGCGGCGCGGGCAGCACGCGCTGGCGTGGTACGGGCAGGGTGCCGTCGATCAGCAGCAGCGCACCGGTGGCGAACACCACCAGTGCGATGATCTGCGGCAGCCACGGGCGCAGCACGGTCCACGCCGCGCCGGCACCACTACGCAGCGGCCTGCGTACGCTGGCGATGGCGGCAAGCAATGCGGACAACAGCAACGGCAGTAGGTAGTAGGTGACGCGGTACGCCACCGCTGCGGCGAGGATGGCAGCGGGCGGTGTTTCCGGCAGTAGCTTCAACAGGCTCCACTCGAACACGCCCAGACCCGCCGGCACGGTGGAAATCAGCCCGGCCACCACGGCCACCAGATACAGGCCGACGAAGCCGACGAAGCCGGCTTCGGTCTGGTCGGGCAGCAACATGTAGAACGCGGCCGAAGCGAGGCACAGTTCCACCACGCTCAGCGCGGTGACCTCCAGCATGGTGCGGCGGTCGGGGAGCCACGCGCGGTAGCTGCGCCAGCCCACACTGCGGCCGTCGCGGCCCGCCCACAGCAGCATGCAGGCAAACCCCAGCAACAGAGCGATGCCGATGACGCGCACAGTGGTCGCAGTTACGGGCAACGCACGGGCGGCGGCTGCCGGCTCGAGCCAAAGCGCCAGCCCCAGCAGCAGCCACGCGCCGAACACGAAGCCCAACGTGCTCATCAGCACCACCTGGCCGATGTCGGCCAGACTCAGCCCGGCGCGGCCATAGCCACGCAGCCGGACCGCACCGCCCGTGAGTGCGGCGAAGCCCAGTGTCTGGCCAGCGGCGTGGGCGAGGAAGGCGGTGATGCCGACACGGCTGGCGGGCAGGTTGCGTTGCGCGCGGCGCAGGCCGATGGCGTCGAAGCCGATCAGGCAGGCGTAGCTGGCCATGCCCAGCAGCGTGGTGAGGATCAGCTGGTTCCAGGACAGCGCATGCAGGGTCTGCCGGATCTGCCGGTAGCCGTGGTCGCTGAACTCGCCGGACAAGGCGTGCAGCGCCAGCCCCATGACCAGCAGGGTGATCGCCAGCGCCGCCGCACGACGCCAGCCAAAGGCCTTGTGGGCGGTTACGGAGGGCATGTCACTCATGCGGGCGTGAGGTTGGCGAGGGTGCACAAGACTACGCCTGCCGCAGCTGGGTGAAAGTGCACGGCATGCAAACACTGCATATGGCTTCAGCTGCCAGTGTGCCGGCGCGGCCCACTAGACTGGGGGCTTCATGGCAGTGCCAGAGCGGCGATGCGCGCAGGAACCTCAAATCGGACGACAACGCGCCGTGCGGCAGTGTGCGTGATGCTGGCGCTGGCGATCTTCGTTGCCACCGCGGTGTGGCTGCAGTTCGCACGCGGGGACTTGGACTGGGTGCGCGATACGCTCAGCCTCTACCTGCATGGCCCCTACGGGCTGTGGTTGCGTGTGGCCTATTGCGCGCTGACGGTGGCGATCGTGGTGCTGGGCTGGGCGCTGCACGCGCGGATGCAGGGCAGAGCACAACGGGGGCTGCCACCAGTGTTGTTCAGCGCTGCAGGCCTTGGGCTCACAGGCGTGGCGGTGGGCGACAGCTGGTTGCCCGTGCATGCGCCGCTGCTGGCGCCTCTGGTGCACGCGTTGTCGGCGCAGACCGCGTTCCTGTGCGCGAGCGTGGGCCTGCTGCTGCAGGCCTGGTGCTTCAGCCAGGATGCGCGCTGGCGGTCGCTGTACCGCGTGGCATGGCCGTGGGCGTGGCTGGTGTTCGTTGCGCTGTGGCTGCATGTGCTGTGGCGCGCCAGCCCGCGTGGGCTTGGCCAGAAGGTGGTGATCGCGCTGGTGGTGGGCTGGCTGATGTGGGTGGCTGCCGCGCTGTGGCGTCGTTCTCGTGGCGATAACGCCTGAAACCGCCGGTTCCGGCGACAATGGGCCACGTCCCAACAAGGAACCCCACCATGATCGAACGCTTCGACACTGGCCCGCGCATGTCGGAAATGACCATCCACCACGGCGTGGCCTATCTGGCCGGCCAGGTACCGGAAGACACGAGTGCCGACATCGTCGGGCAGACCGAGCAGGTGCTCAAGGCCATCGATGACCTGCTGCGCCTCGCGCCGACCGACAAGACCCAGATCCTGCGCGCGGAAATTTTCCTGGCCGATATCGCCGATTTCGCTGGCATGAACGAAGCCTGGGACAAATGGGTGCCGGAAGGCGCCACCCCGGCGCGCGCCACGGTGCAGGCCAAGCTGGCCAACCCGGAATGGAAGATCGAAATCGTCATCACCGCTGCGGTTCCGTAAGCAGGCGGTAGTGCGTGGTGCAGGGAGCGGGTGCAGGCCAGGGTGCTGCACCCGTTCCGGCACCCCTCAGGCAGCCGGCAGCAGCTCGATGCAGTCCACCGGGCACGGGGGAATGCACAGCTCGCAGCCGGTGCACAGATCAGCCAGCACGGTGTGCATGTATTTGGCGCCACCAACGATGGCGTCCACCGGGCATGCCTGGATGCATTTGGTGCAGCCGATGCAGTCCGCTTCGATGATCAGCGCCACCTGCGCGTCCTTGTGCTCCCCACGGCTGCGGTCGAACGGCAGCGCGGCCACGCCCAGCACATGCGCCAGCGCCCGCGCACCGGCATCGCCACCGGGCGGGCAGTGGTCCACGCCGGCCTCGCCCTTCGCCATCGCTTCGGCATAGGGGCGGCAGCCGTCGAATCCACATTGGCCGCATTGCGTCTGCGGCAGCAGGCGGTCCAGGCGTTCGACCAGAGAGATGTCATCGCCTCCCTGCGGGAACACGGACGGTGCAGCGCCGGAAGGATTGTCGGTTTGCATGGGAAACTCCTGCGGCCTTGCCTTCACCTCGATTTCTTTCCGGGGAAAGGAATCAGGTCAGGCATCTGCCGCGATACCAGCGCTCGTGCGCCAGGGCCAGCATGGGCTCGTCCTCACGGCTGTCACCGTAGGCATGGATGCGAGGGTAACGCTTCAGGTCGAACAGGCGGCGGATATGGGCAACCTTGTGCCGCCCGCAATCGCCACCGGCATAGCGGCCGGTGAGGCGGCTGTCCTGCACTTCCAGTCGGTTGCAGATCAGTTCCAGACCGAGTTCGTCACACCAGTGCTGCAGGTACAGGTCGATGGAGGCGGACACCACGGCCACGGTGTGGCCCTGTTCCTTGTGCCACTGGATCTGCTCCAGCATCTCCGGCCGCACCATGCCCGGCAGGTGATCGCGCGCGTAGTCGCGTGCCAGTTGCGTGATCTCGCCGGCATGGCGGCCGGTGAACACCTGCGAGGTGACGCGCCGGCGGATCCGTTCGGCCGAGATCAGCTTCAACCGGAACGCCAGCAACCACGGCCCCACCCGCCACCACGCCTGCGCACGCTGCTCCGGCGTGGCCACCCGCCGCAGGAAGCGGCTGTAGGTGTCGCAGACGGTGATCGTGTGATCGAAGTCGAAGAGGGCGAGGTGCATTGGGGACGGGGAATGGGGTACGGGGTGACGGGAAGCGGAGATGGCTGCGGTGGCGGGTGGTGCGGCTGCTTCAGTGCTGCTGAGCAGCATCAACCGCAGCGCTGCCGCATTCCCGCCTCCCTGTTCCCGGTTCCCAGCCTCAACGTACCGGCATGCCCGGCTGTGCACCCGCATCGGCGTCCAGCAGTGCGAGTGCACCGCCGTCGAAACCGGCGGAGAGGATCATGCCTTCGCTCAGGCCGAAGCGCATCTTGCGCGGGGCCAGGTTGGCGATGAACACCACGTTGCGGCCCACTAGTGCTTCCGGCTCGGCGTAGCTGCCGCGGATGCCGGAGAAGATCTGGCGCTGGCCCAGGTCGCCGGCGTCCAGCAGGAAGCGCAGCAGCTTGTCCGAGCCTTCGACGAAACCACATTCCAGCACCTTGCCGATGCGCAGGTCGAGCTTGGCGAAATCGTCGATGCCGATGTACGCCGATGCTTCGCCTTCGGCCTTGGCCTCGTTCTTCACCTCGGCCTTGGCGGGCTTTTCAGCCTTGGCCGGCTTGGCGTCGGTGGCGGGTGCGGCGGCGAGGGTGTCCTTGGAAGCGTCGGTCATTGCGTCGATCATCTTGGGGTCGATACGGGTGAACAGCGCCAGGTACGGCGCGATGGTATGCGCGGTGAGCGGTTTGGTGATGTCATCCCAGCCGTTCATCGGTGCGTTGAGGAAACCTTCGGCCTGCTGCGCGGTGGCCGGCAGCACCGGCTTGAGCGCGGCCACCAGCACGCGGAACAGGTTCAGGCCCTGGGTGCAGACCGCCTGCAGCTCGGCATCGGCGCCGTCCTGCTTGGCGATCACCCACGGCTTGGTGTCGTCGATGTACTTGTTGGCTTCGTCGGCCAGCGCCATGGTCAGGCGGATGGCAGCGGCCGGGTCGTTGCGCTCGTAGGCCTCGCGCACCGGTGCCAGCGCGGCGACAAAACGGTCGTACTGCGCGGTGTCCGGCAGGGTGTCGGCCAGCTTGCCGTCGAAACGCTTGCTGATGAAGCCGGCGCAGCGGCTGGCAAGGTTGACGAACTTGCCCACCAGGTCGGCGTTCACGCGCGCGGTGAAGTCGGACAGGTTCAGGTCGAGGTCGTCCACGCCGCCGGAAGACTTGGCCGCGAAGTAGTAACGCAGCGCTTCCGGCGCCAGCCCCACGTCGAGGTAGGTGCGGGCCATCACGAAAGTACCGCGCGACTTGCTCATCTTGGCGCCGTCCACGGTCAGGTAGCCGTTGACGTGCAGCCTGGTCGGCGCACGCAGGCCTGTGCCGTGCAGCACCGACGGCCAGAACAGGCCGTGGAAGTTCACGATGTCCTTGCCGATGAAATGGTGCAGCTCGGTGCTGCTGCCCGCGGCAAGTACGGCATCGAAATCATCGCCGGTCTTGGCGCACAGGTTGCGGAAACTGGACAGGTAGCCGATGGGCGCGTCCAGCCACACGTAGAAATATTTGCCCGGCGCGCCAGGAATCTGGAAGCCGAAATAGGGGGCATCGCGCGAGATGTCCCACGCGCGCAGGCCACCTTCGGCATCCAGCCATTCGGACAGCTTGGCCTTCACGCCCGGCAGCGCCACGTCGCCGGCCAGCCACTCGCGCAGGAAGCCCTCGAAGCGGCCCACCTCGAAGAAGTAATGCTCCGAATCGCGGATTTCAGGCGTGGCACCGGAGACTACCGAGCGCGGGTCGATCAGGTCGGTGGGGCTATAGGTGGCACCGCAGACCTCGCAGTTGTCGCCGTACTGATCCGGCGACTTGCACTTGGGGCAGGTGCCCTTGATGTAGCGGTCGGGAAGGAACATGCCCTTGGCCGGGTCGTAGAACTGCGCCACCGAGCGGCGGCTGATGTGGCCCGCCTGCTCCAGACGGGTGTACAGCGCTTCGGTCAGCTCGCGGTTGGCGTCCGAGTTGGTGGAGTCGTAATGATCGAAATCCACGCCGAACGCGGCGAAATCACGCTCATGGCTGGCCTGGATGTTGGCGATGAAGGTCTCCGGGCTCACCCCGGCCTTCTCGGCGGCCAGCATGATCGGCGTGCCATGGGTGTCATCGGCGCAGACGTACCAGACCTTGTCACCCATCAACCGGCGTGCGCGCACCCAGATGTCGGCCTGGATGTAGCCGACCAGATGGCCCAGGTGGAGCGGGCCGTTGGCATAGGGCAGGGCATTGGTGACGAGCGCGGTACGGGTCATGGCCATGGTTTGCAGCAGGGGAACGGCGGATTATCGCATGCCGCAAACGAAGCAGCCCCGGCAGGGCCGGGGCTGGCAGGTCGCATGCGGAAGTGCAGCGAAGGGACTTCCCTTCCCCCGTCAGCGGGGGGAAGGTGCCCAGATCGGCTTACTGGTCGCGCAGCCAGGTCTGCGAGCGGCAGATGAACATGACGCAGCCGGAGACTTCCAGCTTGCGGCCGCCATCCACCAAGGCAACCTTGGAGTTGTAGGTCTTGCCCTTGGCCGGGTCCAGAATGGTGCCGTTGGCCCACTTGTTGGTGCCGTCCGGGCGCAGGTTCCACAGGATGGTCATGCCTTCGATCGGCTTGCCCTTGTTGGCGCCGGTGCACTTGTCGCAGACCGGGTGCGGGCCCTTGTCCGACTGCAGCACCTGCAGCACCTTGCCGCTCAGGGTGCCATTGGTGGCCTGGCTGATCTCGACGATGGACTTCACCTTGCCGGTTTCGTCATCGATGGTCTTCCAGCGGCCAGCGGCGCTGTCCGAAGCGTTGGCGGCAAAGCCGGCGGCCATCAGCGGCAGGGCGAGCAGCAGGGTTTTGATGGTGGTACGCATGGATCCCCTCCCAGGGTCGGTGTTGGCTCCCGGCGGCGCCGGTACGCTGCCGAATGTACCCGCATTCGGCGCCGTACGGAATCCGCAGCGCAGCAGGTTCAGCCGGGCGTAATCCGTGGGGCCTCAAAGGCTGAATGTGCGCTGGCATCGTGCAAGAACAACAGGCCCGTGGGTGCAGGAAACCCGTAGCCCGGGTAAGCGGAAGCGCACCCGGGGAATGAAGCTGCTCTGGTTCCCCCGGCAGCGGGCAGTTCGGCGACGTCGCGCCCTGGTCGTTCGACGCGGAATGCCCCGGGTGCGCTGCGCTTACCCGGGCTACAGGTGCCATGGCTGTCAGCCGACGCGGGTTTCGTACAGTTCCAGCGGCAGGTCGTCCGGGTCGGCGAAGAAGCTGAAGCGGCGGCCGGTGTACTCGTCAACGCGGATCGGCTCGCAGTCCACGCCTTCGGCCTGCAGGTGGGCGATGGCGGCATCCAGGTCGCTGACACGGAACGCCAGGTGGCGCAGCCCGCAGGCTTCGGGCCGGCTGGGGCGTGCGGGTGGATCCGGGAAGGAGAACAGTTCCAGCTGCCCACCATCGGGCAGGCGCAGGTCCAGCTTCCACGATTGGCGTGCGCTGCGGTGGTTCTCCGCGATCACCTCAAGGCCGAGGATGCGCGTGTAGAAATCACGCGAACGCGCGTAGTCGCTGGCGATGATCGCCACGTGATGGAAGCCGTCCAGCAGTGTCATTGCGCCGCGTCCAGCCAGCGCCGCGCAATGCTCAATGCCAGCGGGTAGGGCTCGGGTTCGTTGCGGTTGGTCAGCACCACCACGGTCAGCTTCTGCTTCGGGTAGCGCAGGATCACATTGCGGAAGCCGATGCTTTCACCGCTGTGCCACAGCGCATCGCCGTTGATGCGCCAACCAAAACCATAGTGCGGCACATCGGGCTCGGTGGTGGTGTTGGCGGGGCTGAAGGCCAGTTGCAGCGACGCACGGCGCAGCAGTCGCTCGTCGTACAGTGCGGCATCCCACTTGGCCAGATCATCGATGGAGGAATAAATCCCGCCATCGCCAAGCACGGCGCTGGTGGTGCTCTGGTCGGTGCGCAGCCACTTGCCGTCGATCTCGCTGTAACCGTAGGCGCGGTCGGGAACATCATCCACGCCATCCTGATGGGCGTAGGTGTTCTGCATGCCCAGCGGCAGGAAGATGCGTTGGCGCAGAAAGCTGGCGAAGTCGCTGCCTGATGCCTTGCCCACCACCAGCGCCAGCAGCGCATAGCCGCTGTTGCTGTAGCGGTAGCCGGTGCCGGGCGCGAAGTAGCCGCGATTTTCCTTCTCCAGCAGACGCAGCACATCGACGTCATGCACCTGGCGCGTGTCCGCCGGGTCCATCAGGTCTTCGTAGTCGAGCAGGCCGCTGCCATGGCTGAGCAGGTGGCGCAGGGTCACCTTGTCGGCCACCTCCGGCAGGCTGGGCAGCCAGCGCTTCACCGGGTCATCGATCGACAGCGTGCCGTCTTCGGCCAGCAGCAGGATGGCCGCGGCGGTGAACTGCTTGCTCACCGATGCCAGGCGGAAATTGCTCGCAGGCGTCACCGGCGTGCGGTCCTCGACCACTGCCAGCCCGTAGCTGCGGCGGAACGCGGGTTCGCCGTCCTTGAGCACCAGCACTGAGGCGCCGGGCACCTGCCCGTCATAGCGCTGCATCAAGGCATCGATGCCCGGGTTCGGTGGCTGCACGGGCGTTGCCGCCGTGGCCAGGGTGGAGAACGCGGACAGGCACAACGGGGCGAGTCGGTGAATCCACCTGGACATGGCGCTTCCTCGGTTGTCGGTCAGGTGCTCTTCTGGCTGGCGATCCAGCGGTCGATCTTGGCTTCCAGGATGTCCAGCGGCATCGAGCCGTCCTTCAATATCTCATGATGGAAGGCGCGCGGGTTGAAGCGGTCGCCCAGCTCGGCCTGTGCCTTCTCGCGCAGCCGGCGGATCTTGATCTCGCCCACGCGGTAGGCCAGCGTCTGCCCGGGCAGGGCCATGAAGCGCTCCACTTCGGCAGCGGCATCGGCGGCGCTGATGTCGGCGTTCTCGACCATGTAGTCGATGGCCTGCTTGCGGGTCCAGCCAGCGGCATTGAGGCCGGTATCGGCCACCAGCCGCACGGTGCGCAGCAGGGTGGTCTGCAGGTAGCCCAGGTGATCGTAAGGGTCGTTGTACAGCCCCAGTTCCTCGCCCAGCGATTCGGCGTACAGGCCCCAGCCTTCAACGTAGGCGACATCGCCACCCAGGCGACGGAAGCGCGGCAGCGCCGCCAGTTCCTGCTGCGCGCCCAGCTGGTAGTGGTGGCCGGGGATGCCTTCGTGCAGGTACTGCATGGTGATGGCCCAGCGCTTGCGCGAGGGCAGCTCGCCCGTGTTGACGTAGAGCGTGCCCGGCTGCTGGCCGTCGGCGCTGCCGGGCTGGTAGCTGGCGGCGCTGGCGGTGAGCGCGCGCTCCGGCTCCACCGGTTTGATCTCCAGCGTGGCCTTGGGCTTCTGGTCGAACATGGCCGGCAGCGCGGCATCCACGCGCTGGCCCACCGCGCGGTACTGCGCGAGCAGGGCGTTGGCGTCCTTGAAGTTGAACTGCCGGTCGCTGCGCATGGTGTTGAACGTCTTCTGCATGGAGCCGCGGATCTTCGACTCCTTCATCTGCGCGGTGATGCGCGCCTGCAGGTTCTTCACTTCCTCCACGCCCAGCGCATGGATCTCGGCAGGCGTGCGGTTGGGCACGGTGCTGCTGGAGACGTTGTAGGCATACCAGGCCTGGCCGTTGGGCAGGCCGCCCATGCCATCGGTGGTGCGTGTCGCAGGCATGTATTCGGTGGCGATGAAGCCGCGCAGTGAGCGGTAGGCCGGCATGATGCGGTACTCGATCATGCGCTTGTACTCGGCGGTGAGCCGCGCCTTGTCCTCGGCGCTGAAGCTCTCCGGCATGTTGCGGATGGGGCCCCAGAACAGGCTTTCCTCGGCGGTCGGTTTGATCACCGCATCCAGCTGCGGCAGCACCTTTTCCATCAGCGGACGCGGCTGCACGACGCCTGCGGCCATGCCTTCGCGCATGTTGGTGATGGCCTGGTCGAACAGCGCCGGTATTTCCAGCGAGCGCTTGGACCAGTTCTCGTAATCCTTCACCGTGTTGAACGGCTGCGCGCCGGCACCGGAGCCGAGCACGGCGATGATGCTGGACAGGTTGTTGTACTGGTTGATCGGCAGCATCCAGCTCGGGTACTGCTCGCCGGCCAGTGATACATGCGCGTCGCGCACGAAGATTTCGTAGCTCAGCAGGTCCTGGCCTTCGAGGCCATCCTTGCCTACCTTCTCCACCTTGCCCAGCCACTGCACCATGAAGTCATGCGATTGCTGGCGCGAGGCGGGGGAGAGGAAGTTAGGCAGCTGGTCGTTGAAGCGGCTGTCGCCCTGGAAGGTGGCCTGCAGCGGATTCAACCGCATCGAGGCATCCCAGTATTCGTCGTAGATGCGATTGAGCTGGGCTGGCTTGTCCTGACGGATCGGCAGCGGCGTCGGCGCCGCCCGGCGTGCCGCTGGGCGGGCAGCCGGTCGCGTGGCGGGGGTGCTGCGGGCCTTGGGCTTGGCGGCCCGGCTCTGCGTCGCGGCAGGGCGCTGCTGGCTCTTCTTCTTGGCCGCTTCGACGGGAGCCGCAGCGGACAGGGTGATGATCGAAGCGATGGCAAGCGCCAGGATGCGAAGCGGGCTGGAAGGCATCAGGTATTCCGGAAATGCACAGCTCGGGAGCTTGCCCGATATTGCCGGCTGAGACCAGACGAAAAGACGTAGGTGAATGGGAGCGTGGCACGCGCGCGGGCCGCGGCGGACAGTACGGTTGTGCGCCGTTCATCTCAGTGCATGGATGTGTCTGTGAGGCGCCGACTCAGGCCCTGTCACTCAGCCTGACGGTCACCGGCACGCGTGAACGGCACGGTCTCAGGAGACACCGCACCGCCGGAGATGATGAAGCTCATCGCCTGGTCCACCGTCCAGTCGGTGGGGGTGAGCAGCTCCACCGGCACGATTTCCAGATAGCCGGAGGTAGGGTTGGGCGTGGTCGGCACGTACACGGCGGCAAGTTCACGGCCCGTGCCGTGCTCGCGGATGACGCGGGTGACCAGTCCCACCGATTTCATGTCCCGGTGCGGGAAGTCGATCAGCACCACACGCTGAGTGCTGCCCGGCTGGGTCTGCAGGATGTCCAGCAGCTTCTTGGCACTGTCGTAAATGATGCTGGCCAGCGGAATGCGGCGGATCACCGCGCCGAACCAGCGCAGCAGTTGCTGGCCGATCACGCGTCGGCTGAGAATGCCGACAGCCAGGATTACCAGCATGGTGGCCAGCAGGGCGATGATGTCCTGCACCCACACCGCCTTGACCCAGCCCAGCGAATCCGGAAACCAGGCGGCGATGCTGTCCGAGAGCGGCACCACCAGCGGGCTGCTGATGCCGGACAACAGCACGAACACGAACTTGACCACCACCCAGGTGAGCCAGATGGGCAACAGTGTCAGCAGGCCGGTCAGGAACAGGCGTTGCAGGGACGGGCGCGAAGCAGGGGCGGTGGCGGTCGGCGACATGGTTGAATTGTAACGGTATGGCGGTGCTGGATAGGCGCGCCGTATGTCCAATGGCAGGATCAGGGAGTGTCGGTTGATGAAGGCAGTGCGATGGGTGGCACAGGGCGTGCTGGCGGTGATGGTGCTGGTGGCTGCACTGTGGGCGCTTTCCCGGTTCATGCCATTGCCGCCCGCGCAGCAGCAGGCATTGGCGCTGCTGCGGCAACAGACACCGGTATCAGGAAGCAATGCATTCGATGCGCTCTGGCTGTTGCGCTATGACGGCGTGCCCGACCCGGCGCGTGCCGCCATCATGGCGGAGGACGCGCGACGCATCGCCGCGTTGCCGCCGATGTCGCTGGATGCGGAAGAGGGCATAGGGGGTTCGGCGGTGGACACGCTGCTGTCTGCCGTCGGGCAGTACCCGGAGGTGCCGGCATGGCAGCCGCCGTGCCATTGGTCGCAGGCAGGCTGTCTGGCGAAGGTACGTGCCGATCAGGTCGCGGTGGAAACGGCAGTCCAGGGCCAGCAGGGCCTGCTGGCACGGATCGACCGACTCTCCGCCCATGGCCATTATCGCAACCGCTTCGTGCCCGACATCCGCGCTCCCTTCCCGGATCTGGCGTTGCTGCAGCGCTCACTCAGCGCCCACGCGCTGGCGCAGGTGCAGGGCAGGAGCGATGACGCGCTGGCTGGCATATGTCGAGACACCCGCACGGGAAGAATGCTGATGGCGCATGGCGACAACCTGTTTGTGGCGACCGTGGGCGCGGCGATGGTCCAGGGCAGCGTGCAGTTGTTCGGCGAGGTGCTGGCGGAAGTCCCCGCGACGCAGGCGCTGCCGGTGGATTGCGAAGGCGCGTTCACCGTGGACAACCCGCAGCAGCTGAGTCTGTGCCCGGCGATGCGCGGAGAGTTCGTCCTGATCACCCACGGCGGCCGCGTGGAGGAGGGGGTGATGCAGACCCTGCTCTGGGACCGTGAGAAGAGTGCGGGCCGAACGGCGTTGACGCTGCAGGGAGCCTGTACCGACACCGCTGCGCAGACGTTGGCGCAGGACAAACGACTGCATTTCGCCGCGCCGGAGCTTGGGCTTTGGCGGCTGGAATGCATCGCCAACATGATGGGCTGCATCACCACAAGCATCGCGGGTCCGGCGTATCAGTCCTATGGCATGCGCCTGCAGGATGCCGGTGCCAGCCTGCGGTTGGCCGAGGCGCTGCTGTGGCTGCGCGCGCATCCTGCAGCGGATGCGGCCACGGCGCTGGCCGCGATGCCGCCGGCG
>DALZZG010000009.1:0-60148 GCA_031987665.1 Stenotrophomonas sp.
GGCGTGCGGTGGCGCGTTGCGGCGCGAGTGCGTCGATGTTGGCCTGTGCCAGCAGGCGCCGCGCATCAAGCTTGCCGCCGCGCTCCAGCACACCGGACAGGCTGACCGTGGTCTCCGCACCCTGCAGTCCACGGCTGTCGCCACGGCCCAGCAGGTTCTCGACTTCCACGCCCAGCGTCATGGCGGGGCGCAGTGCGGCGGCATCGGCACGCGCCTGCAGCAGCGGGCGCTGCGCATCGATCAGCTGCAGCTCGGGGTGTTTTTCAGCAACGCGGGCGATGGCCGCGTCCAGGGTCAGGGCAACAGGGGACGCTGGCGCCTGCGCATGCACGCGCGGCACCAGCGCAAAGGCGGCAATCGCCGCCAGGCGCATCCACATGGGAATCTCCAGATAGCAGGGTCAGACGTGAGGGCCGGCCAAGGGGCCGGGACGTCAGGCGGCTATCGGGGGGCGGAACAGGCTCTCGGCGGGCTGCGAGGCACACTGCGATGCCTGCACCGCAGGCACCTGCTGGGCGGGCGGCGGTGCCACCTGCCAGACATGCACCGGCACCGGCAGCACGCCACCGTGGCCGTGGCAGTCGATGCAATGGACCAGCGCGTGCAGCAGCGCATTGGCGCTGTCCTCGTCGCTGGGGGCGACGCTCAAGGTGGCGTCGTCGTGTTCATGCACCTCCACCCCGGCATCGGCATGGGACAGCATGTGGATGTCGGTCAGTGCCGAGGCCAGCGAACTGCCGAACACGCCCAGGCCCACCAGCGCCAGCATCAACAGGCGCAGCAGGAACAGACGGCGGTGGCGCAGGGAACGCGGCATCGTTGCAGGTTAGCTGCGGCGTGGGGGGTTACACAATCGCAGCTTGTGATGACACCGATGGGCGGTGCAGGGCGTCTGGCCCCACTCCCATTAATGAAGGAGCGGGGCCAGGGCCGCTTCAGCCGTCTTACGCCTTCCTGCGCTCGTCGATGTAGGCGCGGATCTGCTGTTCCAGCACCGGCAGCGGCACCGAGCCCTGCTTGAGCACGGCGTCGTGGAAGGATTTGACGTCGAACTTGTCACCCAGCTCCTTCTCGGCCTGCGCACGCAGCTTGACGATGGTGATCTCGCCCAGCTTGTAGCTCAGCGCCTGCGCCGGCCAGGAGATGTAGCGGTCCACCTCGGTGGTCACTTCATGCTCGCTCAGCGCGGTGTGGTCGCGCAGGTAGGCGATGGCGCGGTCGCGGTCCCAGCCGTAGTGGTGGACGCCGGTGTCGATGACAAGGCGGCAGGCACGCCACATTTCATAGGTCAGGCGGCCGAAGTCTTCGTACGGCGTTTCATAGATGCCCATTTCCACGCCCAGCTTCTCGCTGTACAGGCCCCAGCCTTCGCCGTAGGCGGAAATGTAGTTGCTGCGGCGGAACTCGGGCTGCTCGCCCTGCTCGGCGGCGAGTGCGCCCTGCAGCGCGTGGCCCGGGTCGGATTCGTGCAGGGTCAGCGCCGGCAGGTTGTACAGCGGGCGGGCCGGCAGGTTGTAGGTGTTGACCCAGTAGGTGCCCATGCCACCACGGCCTGCGGTCCAGAACGGGGCGATGTCCGGCGGCACCGGGACGATGGTGAAGCGTGCGCGCGGCAGCGTCATGTACTTGCCGATCACGCCATCCACGCGCTTGGAAATCCATGCCGCGCGCCACAGCAGTTCCTCGGGCGTCTTGGCGTAAAACTGCGGGTCGGTACGCAGGAACTGCAGGAAATCGGCGAAGCGGGTTTCCTTGCTGTTGCCGGTGAAGCCCAGCGTGTCGATGATGGTGTTCATCTCCTTCTGGATGCGGCTCACCTCGGCCAGGCCCTGCGCGTGGATCTGCTGCGGGCTCATGTCCAGCGTGGTGTATTCACGGATCTGCTGGCGGTAGAACGCCTTGCCATCCGGCATCTTCTCCGCGGCCAGGGTGGTACGCGCCTTCGGCACGTATTCCTCGCGGAAGAACGACAGCAGCTTGCCGAAGGCCGGCACCACGCTGCCGCTGATGGCCTGCTTCGCTTCTTCCTGCAGCTTCTGCTGCTCGGCGGCGGTGATGCTGGCCGGCATTTTCTTCAGCGGTGCGTACAGCGGCGACTCGGTGGGGTCCTTCAGCTCGGCCACCGTGGAGATGGAGACATCACGCCCCTCCAGCACGGCGCGCGGCACGCTGAAGCCTCGCTCCAGGCCGGCGCGCATGTTGGTCGTCTGCTGGTCGAAATAGCGCGGCACATCGTTCAGGCGTGCGATGTAGTTGCGGTAGTCCTGCGCGGTCTTCATCTCGCGCCGGGCCATGAAGCCCAGGTTCGACCAGAACGAGGAATCCGAGTTGAACGGCATCTCGTAGGCGCGCAGGCGCACCTCATCAGCCAGGTTCTCCACCTGGTACTTGTAGATGGCGTAGTTGACCTTGTTGTCGGGCGAGAGCGCCTTGGTGTCCACCGCCTTGAGCTGGGTGAGCACGTCATCCCACACTTTCAGCCGTTCCTGCTGGGCCTGCGCGCTCACGTCGGGCAGGCGCGCGGCACCGGCCGGCGCGTCGCTGTCCTCGCTGGCCTCGCCACCACCGGTCTGGCGCCAGGCCCATTCCTTTTCGTAGATGGCCTTGAACTGCTCGTCGGCGCTGTGCGCGGCGAGCGTGGCGGGTGCGGCCTGGTTGGCGGCGAAGGCGGGTGTGGCGCTCAGGCCAAGGGCGAGCAGGAGGGCAGCGGTCAACGACGATTTCACGATCAGGATTCCCCGGATGAAGACAGGTACTTCCCGATCATCGCATTGATCGTACCGCCCGACCTAGACCAATCCGGTCACCAAACGCGCCGATTTCAGTGGGTGGCGCGGTCGCGGTGCCAGCCGCGGTGCTTGATGTCCAGGCGCAGGCTGTAAAGCGCGGTGAACGCCGGGAACAGGTTCTGGATGACGCCCACGGCGTCCTGCTTGGCCGAGAACACGAAGTAGCTCAGCGTCATCAGGCTGCCCAGCACGCTCATGTACCAGAACAACCGCGGGATCACCGGCTTGCCGGCGCGGCGCGAGGCCACGAACTGCACCAGCCAGCGGCCACCGAACATCAGCGCGCCGGTCAGGCCGATCAGCTTCCACGGCGACATGTGGACGCCGGTCCACTCCAGCCAGGGCAGCGACTGGTTCATGAAGTCCACGCTCAGGCCTCCTCGACCGCGGTGCGCTTGCTGCGCGTGATCAGCCACGCCACGCCACGCAGGTCGCGGATGCCGACCAGCGCACGGCCCAGGTTGTTGTACTTGGAAACGCCGGCGGTGCGGTGGCGGTGGTTGACCGGCACGCTCACCGTCTTCCAGCCAGCACGCTGCATCAGCGCGGGCAGGTAACGGTGCATGTGGTCGAAGTACGGCAGGTCGAGAAAGGCGTCGCGCTCGAACAGCTTGATGCCGCAGCCGGTGTCGGGCGTGTCATCGCGCAGCATGCGTGCACGGATGGCATTGGCCCACTTGCTGGCCCAGCGCTTGGAGCCGCTGTCCTGGCGGTTGACGCGCCAGCCGGCGAACAGCTTCACCCCGGCTTCGGCGGTGTCGCGCGCGGCCAGCAGCTTGGGGATGTCGGCCGGGTCGTTTTGGCCGTCGCCGTCCAGGGTGGCCACCCACGGCGCGCGCGCAGCCTTGACGCCCGTCCGCACCGCCGTGCTCTGCCCGCTCTGCTGCACATGGTGCAGCACCCGCAGCTCGGGGTTGGCGGCCTTCAGCGATTTCAGCACCTGCAGGCTGTCGTCCTTGGAATCATCGTCCACATAGACGATCTCGAACGGCAGCCGGCCCCGCAGGGCGGCGGTTATTTCGTTGACCAGCGGCGTGACGTTGTCACGCTCGTTGAAGACGGGAACAACCACCGAAAGGGCGGGCTGGGTCATGACGCGGTCCGTTCTTTTGCGAATTCAGGAAGGTCGAGGCATTGTCCGGCTCCCGTCTTAGCGGAAGATGAAATCACGCACGGGAACCGAAGTAGCTGCGGCACCATTCCACCACGGGCGGCAGGCCCTGTTCGATCGGCGTGACCGGCTCGTAGCCAAAGGCCGCCTTGGCACGCGCGGTATCGGCCATGGTCTGCACCATGTCCCCCGGTTGCATCGGCTTGTAGACCTTGTTGGCCGGCCGCCCTGCGGCCGAAGCGATCACGTCGATGAAATGTTCCAGCTCCACCGGCGTGTGGTTGCCGAGGTTGAACACCTGATGCGGCGTGGCCTCGGCGGAAGGGTGCGACAGCGCGCCGAGGATACCGGCCACGATGTCGGAAACATGTGTGAAATCGCGGCGCATGTGGCCGTCGTTGAACACGTCGATGCTGCGCCCGGCCAGCACCGCGCGCGAGAACAGCAGCGGTGCCATGTCCGGCCTGCCCCACGGCCCGTACACGGTGAAAAAACGCAGGCCGGTGGCATGCAGGCCGTAGAGCTGGGCGTAGGTGTAGGCCATCAGCTCGTTGGCGGCCTTGGTGGCCGCGTACAGCGAGCGCGGGCGGTCCACGCGCTGGTCTTCGGAGAACGGCGGCGTGGCCGAGTCGCCATACACCGAGCTGCTGGAGGCATACACCAGGTGCTGCACGCCACGATGGCGGCACAGTTCCAGCATGTTGACGAAGCCGACCAGGTTGCTTTCCACGTAGGCGTGCGGGTTCTCCAGCGAGTAACGCACGCCTGCCTGCGCGGCCAGGTGGATCACGCGGGTGGGCTGCACTTCATCGAACAGTGCGGCCAGGCCGTCACGGTCGGTGAGGTCCAGCGCGCGGATGTCCACCTGCGGGCACAGCGCGGCCACGCGGTCGCGCTTGATCTGCGGGTCGTAGTAGTCGTTGTAGTTGTCCAGCCCCACCACGCGCTCACCGCGCGCAACCAGGGCCTGGCAGGTATAGGCGCCGATGAAGCCGGCGGCGCCGGTGACGAGTATGGTCATCAGAACAATCCAGAGCGTTTCTTGGCCGCGTTCGGGCGGCCGGGGAGGCAGATGTCGTTGATCTCTTTGTCGATGAAGCGGTCGATCAGGGCATCGGTGCCCTTCTCCAGCTTCAGCACGAGTTCTTCGGGGTACAGCGGCACCACCGCCATGAAGGTGATGGTCTTGTCCGCGTCGATGACCAGTTCCCTGAATTCCTCCGGCACGACGACGGAGGGCAGGATGATGGCCGCATCGAAGGCCACGTTGTCCGCGAACGGTTCCTGATTCGGAATGGTGTGGCCACGGCCCAGCCAGGTCGCATGCTTGTGCGGAAAGCGCGCCAGCCACTTGAGCAGGCGGATGGGCCAGTAGTGGCGCTCATCCTCGAGGTCGGTGTGGTCCAGCGGCCAGTCACCGGGCAGGGTGATCATCAGCTCCATGTAGCACGGCGCGCCGCTGTCCGGCGGCACCTGCATGGGCAGGTCACTCATGCCGGAGGTGACCAGGTGCAGGTACGGAAAATCCTCGGTGGCCGGAACCACATGCACGTCGATATGCACGGTGTCCGAGAGCATCTCGTGGTAGACGCTGCTGATCGGCCCCAGATGTTCCTCGATATGCTCGGAGATCTGCTCGATGCAGACCTCGCCATGCGCGGGCTCGAAGCCTGCCGGCTCACCGTGATGGAGGATGTCGCTGCCGCCGGCACTCTTCTCGTCGGTTTCGCTGCTCATGCGCTGCTCCATTTGCTGTCGGGATCGGCCGGAGGTGCATCACCACAGAGAGGGTGGCAGTTCCTTGGCCAGCGTGGCTTTAAGTTCCTTGCTGAAGGCCCACCACGGCTGCGGCTGTTCGCCGGCCATGAAGCGCACGATGGAGAGGAACACATCGATCACGCAGGGGTCATGCACCACGCCGGTCTTCAGGCACAGCTGCGCGTACATGTCGTATGCATCGCGCCCGCGCAGGTGTGCCGGTACGCGGATGCCGATGAGGCGCAGATCTTTTTCACAGGCCGGCCCGACATTCGGCAGGTCGGTCAGACGCAACAGATGATTGCGATCGACCTTGTTCGGATTCATTGCCTTGCGTGTACCTCGGCGGAAACGGGTGTTTCAGTAACGCGGTTCAGTGAAGCGGAAACCTCAGCCCTGTGCGCGGGTGCGCAGGCGTTCGAGCACGCCGTCCAGCGTATCCAGATCGGTGTAGTGGATGACCAGCTTGCCCTTGCCGCCACGCCCGTGGCTGATGGCCACCTTGGTGCCCAGGGTTTCGGAAAGCTCGGTTTCCAGCGATGCGATGTCGGCCTGCGGCGCGGTGGGCGTCGGCTTGACCTTGCGTGCGCCCGGCACCTTGCCGGCGGCGAACTGCTGGGCGCGGTGTTCCACCTCGCGCACCGACCAGCCCTGCTCGGCAGCCTCTTCGGCCAGCTTGGTGGCCAGCTCCGGCGCCAGCGTGAGCAGCGCGCGGGCATGGCCCATTTCCAGACGACGGGTTTCCAGCAGCACGCGCACGCCGACCGGCAGGTCGATCAGGCGCAGCAGGTTGGACACCGAGGCACGCGAACGGCCAACGGCCTGCGCCGCTTCGGCATGGGTGAGCGAGAACTCGCTGACCAGCCGGGCCAGTGCCTCGGCTTCTTCCAGCGGGTTGAGGTCTTCGCGCTGGATGTTCTCGATCAGCGCCATCGCGATGACGGTGCGGTCTTCCAGCTCGCGCACCACCACCGGCACTTCGTCCAGCCCGGCCAGGCGCGAGGCGCGCCAACGGCGTTCACCGGCGATGATTTCGTAGTTGCCGCCTTCGATCTGGCGCACCAGGATCGGCTGGATGATGCCCTGCGCCTTGATCGACTCGGACAGCTCGGCCAGCTTGGACTCGTCCATGTCGCGGCGCGGCTGGTACTTGCCGGGCTGCAGCTGGTCGATGGGCAGCTTGCGCAGCACTTCGCCGGGTTGCGGCTCGGCAACGGCGGCGACGGTGACCGGGGTTACCGCACCCTTGGGGCCCAGCAGGGCATCAAGACCACGGCCAAGGCCGCGCTTTTTTGCTGCACTCATCAGACAGCCTCCACGGCCCGGGAGGGCTGCTTGCGTTCACTGTTGCGGCGGATGATCTCGCCCGCCAGGCCCAGGTAGGCCACGCCACCGCGCGAGGCGCGGTCGTAACCGACGATGCTCTGGCCATGGCTGGGAGCCTCGGCAAGACGTACGTTGCGCGGCACGATGGTACGGAACACGCGGTCGCCGAAGTATTCGGTGAGCTGCGCGGACACGGCATTGGCCAGGTTGTTGCGCACGTCGAACATGGTGCGCAGCACGCCTTCGATTTCCAGCGCCGGGTTGAGGTTGATCTTCAATGCGTCGATGGTTTCGACCAGGGCGCTGAGGCCTTCCAGCGCGTAGTACTCGCACTGCATCGGCACGATCACCGAGTCAGCGGCGGCCAGCGCGTTCAGCGTCAGCAGCGACAGCGCCGGCGGGCAGTCGATCAGGATGTAGTCGTATTCATCGCGGATGGGGGCCAGCGCGCGCTTCAGCCGCTGCTCGCGCTCGCCCTGGTCCATCAGCTGGATTTCGGCGGCGGTCAGGTCGATGTTGCCTGGCAGCAGGTCAAAGCCTTCCGGCGTGGCCACGCGCACTTCGGCGGCGGTGTTCTCGCCCAGCAGCAGGTCGCAGGTGGACGCCGCGACTTCACGCTTGTCCACGCCGCTGCCCATGGTCGCGTTGCCCTGCGAGTCCAGGTCGACCAGCAGCACACGCTTGGGTGCGGCGGCAAGGGAAGCAGCCAGATTGACGGCCGTGGTGGTCTTGCCGACGCCGCCTTTCTGGTTGGCGATGGCGATGATGCGAGCCATGCAGGAGAGCCTCGTAGGCGGGGTTGGACTGTTCATTATGGGGGCACCGGCGCAAAGGCGGAAATCGGCACACGCCGCGGGGGTGTTTGTCCTGTGCAGGACAGGCGGCAGCCCCCCCTTCTGACCCGTCCAGCCCATCGGGTGTTCAGCAGGCCTGCGGCCAGTGGCGCACAAGCAGCGCTTGCCCCACAGCCTTCGGACCGCGGGAGGGGGAGAACCACCGGCACACAACCCGAAGCAGCATTTGCCCCCTCCCTTTGGCCGCAGGCCAAGGGGAGGGTTGGGGAGGGGTCGCTCTACCCCCGCACCATCACCGCCGCTCGGCCACCACCAGATGGCGGTCGCCCACCAGCCCCGGCACCTGCAGCGGGCGCACGTCCAGCACCTGCCAGTCAGCCGGCAGGGCAGCGATCTCCTCGTGCGGGTACACACCCTTCATGGCCAGCAGCTGGCCACCGGGGCGCAGCAGATGACCGCCGACTTCGACGATGCCGGCCAGGGTATCCATGGCGCGGGCGGTCAGGTTGTCGTACTTGCCAGCCTCGTCCAGCGCCTCGGCCCGTGATTCGGCCACACGGGCATTGCCCAGACCCAGCTGGCGCACGGCCTCGCGCAGGAAGCGGGCCTTCTTGCCATTGCTTTCCACCAGAGTGACCTGCAACTGCGGGTGGGCGATGGCCAGCGGGATGCCGGGCAGTCCGGGGCCGGTGCCGAGGTCGGCCAAGGTGCCGGTTTCGACGTGCGGGGCCATGGCCAGCGAGTCCAGCAGGTGGCGGGTGACCATTTCACGTGGGTCGCGGATGGCGGTGAGGTTGTAGGTGCGGTTCCAGCGCACGAGCAGGGCCAGGTAGGCCAGCAGCGGCTGCGCGAGCGCGGCATCCAGACCCATGGCCTGCAGGCCGTTGTGCAGGTCGGTGGCGACGTCGGGCGGAAGGGAGGTGTCGTTCATGGGGGGATTATCGCAGGACTGACGCGAAGCCCCGAGGGGCTTTGGCTTTGGCTTTGGCTTTGGCTTTGGCTTTAGCTGTTGCTCTGGCTGTTGCTCTGGCTGTTGCTTCACCCGGGTTCCCTTCCGCAGCGACGGAGCTGGTGGCCAAGACCCGCAGGGCGACGTGCACGGATGCACGTCGTTTTTCGACAAGACAGGGACGTCTTGTCGAAAAATCCCACCAGCGGAGTGGACCCGCGCTGCAGAGCAGCGTGGGCGCGGAGGCAGGGCGTGCTTTCTCTTGGTTACTTTCTCTTTGCACGAGCAAAGAGAAGTGACTCGCTCCCCGAAGGGGAGTGAAAGCCTTTGAATTTGAATTTGAATTCCCTGTCGAGCCATCCCGCTAGTGCAACAACAGTCAACGCAGAAGCAAAAGCGCCCTCTCCCCTGCCCCTCTCCCGTGAACGGGAGAGGGGAAAGCTGGGCGGGAAAGGGAAAGCCTCTCGGGATCGCCGATCCTGCTGCGGGAAAACTAATCCGCCTGCAGCGGATACCACGCCAGCGCCGCGCGGAAATCCTCCGTCGCCTGCCACTCGTGCAGATGCCAGCGGCGCGCGTCGCCCAGCCCCGGATCGCACCACGCCAACTGCAACGCCCCTTCCGCATCCGGCACGAAACGCAGCTTGTGCAGGCCGAACGAAATGCCGTGGCCGTGCGCCTTCAGCAACGCTTCCTTCGCGCACCACACCCGGAAGAACCACTGCTCACACTGCGCATCCTCCAGCGCATCCAGCCATGCGATCTCATCCGGATGGAAGAACCGACGGATCACCTCACGTATCTGTCGCCGGGGCCGCTGCTGCTCCAGATCCACGCCCAGCCGCGCACCCTCGCCCAGCGCCACCAGCAGATGCCGCCCGCTGTGGCTCCATCCGGTACCGTAATGAGACAGGTCGCCGATCAGCCACGGACGGTTGCGCTCGTCGCGGGTCAGCGGCAGCGCCTGCGGCGTGCTTCCCAGCTCCCGCGCCAACACTTCGCGCGCCTGTGGCTCCCCGCGCTCGCCCGGCGTGTGCGCCAGCAGCCATACCTGCACCGGCTGGAAACGCCACGCCTGCACCGGCCCGCTCATGCTGAACAGCCACCTTCAGAATAAACAGAATGTTCACGATGCGGCGCGTTGACTGTGTACACCGCACCGTCAGGTGCTTTTGGGAAGGGAGAATCGCGCATGGGCATCATCATCTGGTTGATTGTCGGCGGTGTCGTGGGTTGGCTGGCCAGTCTCATCATGCGCCGCGATGGGCAGCAGGGCATCCTGCTGAACATCATCGTGGGCATCATCGGCGCCATGATCGCCGGCTTCCTGTTCAGCGGTGGCAGCATCAACGGTGCCATCACGCTTCGATCGTTCCTGTTGTCGCTGGTCGGCGCGGTGATCCTGCTCGCCATCGTCAACCTGTTCACGCGTAAAAGCATTCGCTGAATAAAGGCGCCGCTTCGACACGGGGCCCGGCCAGCAATGGCCGGGCTTTGTCGTTTTCAGCCACGCGGTGCCAGCTGCACCCATGCCGGCGCGTGGTCACTGGGCCGCTCCCAGGTACGCGGCTCGCGGTCGATGCCTGATGCCAGCGCCTGCGGCTTGAGCGCGTCAGAGACCAGCGTCAGGTCGATGCGCAGGCCCAGATCGCGGCGGAAGCCCGCAGCGCGGTAATCCCACCAGCTGAAGATGCCCGCTTCGTCGTTGTGCAGACGGAAGCCATCGTGCAGGCCCAGATCCAGCAGCCGCTGCAGGCCCGCGCGCTCGGCGGTGGAGGTGAGGATGTGGTCGTCGTTCCACACCGCCGGGTCATACACGTCACGCGCATCCGGGGCGATGTTGAAATCGCCCATCACCACCAGCTGCGGATGCTGCTGCAGTTCGGCAGCCACCCATGCATGCACCGCTTCGAGCCAACGCAGCTTGTAGGCGTACTTGTCGGTGCCCACGTCCTGCCCGTTGACCACGTACAGGTTGATCACGCGCACGCCGTTGATGGTGCCGGCGATGGCGCGCTTCTGCTCGTCGTCGAATCCGGGAATGCCGATCTGCACGTCCTCGATGGGATCGCGCGCCAGCAGCGCCACGCCGTTGTAGGTCTTCTGCCCGGCAAACACGTTGCGGTAGCCCAGCTCCAGCAGGCGCGTGTCGGGGAACTTGTGGTCCTCCAGCTTGGTTTCCTGGATGCCGACCACGTCGGGGGCAAAATCAGCCAACCACTGTTCCAGGTGCGGCAGACGGACATTGAGCGAATTGACGTTCCATGAGGCGATTTTCATGGGAGGATTCTAGCGGGGGCTGGTCGCAAGCGTCTCCTCCCCTGCGCGAACAGGGAAGCTGGTCAGCGAAACACGGAGGCAATGACGTGATCGGCTGAGCTTGTTCCGTTCACTTAACCGCCTTCGCCATGACCCTTCTCACGGCGACACCCCGTTCTGCGACGAGGCCTCCGGTGGCATCATTCCCCGCCGGTACGTAGAGTCGAAGACCATATCAGTCAGCCAACGCTTGAAGCTGGGATTGTCGTTGAACTGCTTGAACAGCTCGGTGTGGTCAGACAACAGCTCCAGCACCACGCGGTTCAGCGCCTTGTCGTGCTCCAGCTTGGCATTTTGCTTGTCGGAATTCGCCTGCGCATTTTGATAGGCTTTGTCCTGCGCCACTCGCGCCGGAATCTCCACCCCGATAACCTTACGAATCTTGTCCTCGTCCTTCCACTCAATGTTACCGAATAGGTCGTTGAAGGTCCTGACGATCGCTGAGAGCTTATCGATTTCTACCTCTCCCTTTCCTCCACCTCCACCCGGCGGCACGGGCTCGACCGTGGCGTCAGCATCATCCATTGCCATCTTCAGCGCTGCCTTGGCCTCCACCCTGTAGCTGTCCATGTCGATCGTCTCTAACACCCCCTTTGAGAGGTCTTCCTCCTTGGGCGCGGGCAACTTGGGGATAAGGAAATTCAAGAAGACCGAAAGCTTCTCCCACGTCGGGTGGCCGTAGCTCAGGATCGCGGCAAGAAAGCCGTAGCTGCGCACGAAGGCCTTAGCCTTGCCCTTGAACTTGACCTGATCGTCCTCGCCGAGCTTGTCCGTGTACTCGGCCACGCATACATCGAGGATGGGGTCGAGCTTGTCGCGGTCAGCGCCATTCAAGTACAGCGCCACAAGATCCTCCACCTGCTGCCAGCTATACACCTGCTGCCTATCGAGTTCGGCTTTTAGGTCATGCAGCTTGTTGGCATCGGTTTCACCAGTCTGGATGGTGGCGCGGTAGTAATCCTGGAACGCCGCCTTCACCGCCTCTGTGTTGCCGGCGAAGTCGAGCACGAAAGTATCGTGCTTTTGAGGGTGTGCACGGTTCAATCGTGACAGGGTCTGCACAGCCAACACTCCCGCCAGTGGCTTGTCCACGTACATCGTGTGCAGCAGGGGCTCGTCGAAGCCGGTGACGAACTTGTTGGCAACGATCAGGAAGCGGTAAGGATCCTGCTTGAGATTGGCCGGAATGTCCTTGCTCGGAAAATCATTCAGATCGGCTTCCGTCTTCTTCTGGCCGCCAATCTCGAAGTCGCCCGAGTACGCCACGATGGCCTTGTACGGGCTCTTGCTATCGGCAAGATAGCCCGACACCTCACGCCAATAGTCGATGGCCCGTGCGATGCCGTTGCAGACGATCATCGCACGCGCTTTGCCGCCGATCTTCTGCTTTCCCACGACCTGTGTGGTGAAGTGATCCACCATGATCTCGGCCTTGCTGCGGATGGCCTTGTCGTGCGACTCGACGTAGTGGCGGATCTTCTTCAGCGCCTTCACCTTATCGAATTCCGGATCGTCCGCCACCGTCTTGGCAACTTGGTAGAAGCTGTCATAGGGAGTGTAGTTCTCCACCACGTCGAGGATGAATTTCTCCTGGATGGCCTGCTTGGTGGTGTAGGTAAGCTCCTCAGGTGAGCGAAACTGCACCTTGTCGCCGACAATGGACTTCTCGCCGAACAACTCCAGCGTCTTGCTCTTGGGTGTGGCAGTGAACGCGAAGTAGCTGGCGTTGGCGAGCAGCCTTCGCGAGGCGATACGCTTCTCGATTTCCGCGTTGACCGCATCCTGCGTGCTGTCCTCCTCGAACTCTTCCTCGGCAACCTTGCCACCAAGGGCTTCGTGCATCCGTGCTGTGGTCTTGCCGCCTTGGCTGGAATGCGCCTCGTCGATCAACAGTGCAAAGCTCTTGCCGGAAAGATCACCCAGCTCATCAAGAATGAACGGAAACTTCTGCACCGTGGTGACAATGATCTTCCTACCTCTACGCAGGTACTCCCGCAGCTCCTGCGCGTTGTCGGAATGACCGAAGATTGAGGCCACGTGATCATAGCCCCTTATGGTGCGGGCAATCTGCGTGTCCAATGCCCGCCTGTCGGTGATGACAATGATGGAGTCGAACTGCACTGTCAGCGGATCGTCCTTGCGACGCAGCTCCACCAACTGGTACGCCAGCCAGGCGATCGTGTTGCTCTTGCCACTACCTGCTGAATGCTGGATCAGATAGCGCTTGCCCACCCCGTCGCTATTGGCACGACGCAGCAGGGCACGCACCGTACGCAACTGATGGAAGCGCGGGAAGATCTGCTTGCGCTTCTTACGCTTCTTGCCGCCGGCGTCTACTTCTTCCTCTTCCACCACCTGCGCATAGCTTTCAATGATGTTGGCCAGCGACTCGCGGGTCAGCACATGCTTCCACAGGTAATCTGTCTTCAAACCATCCGGGTTGGGTGGGTTGCCCGCGCCGCTGTTCCGGCCCAGGTTGAACGGCAGGAACCACGACGCCTTGCCCTTCAGTTCGGTGCAGAATGCGACTTCCACATCATCGACCGCTATGTGCGCGACGCAACGACCCAACTGGAACATCAGCTCCTGCGGGCTGCGGGTGGTCTGGTATTGGACGATGGCGTCGGCCAAAGTCTGCTTGGTCATCGAGTTTTTCAACTCAAAGGTCAGCACGGGCAGACCGTTGATGAAAATCACCATGTCCAGTTCGTTGCCGGAGTCGTTGCTGTAACGCACCTGACGGGTGACGCTGAAAACATTCCTGCCGAAGGCGTCAGCTGCATCGGCATTGCCGGGCGTGGGCAGCAGCTTGTAGAGGTCGATATGCACCGGCCCGTGGCTGACACCCTTGCGCAGCACGTCAACCACACCGCGTTTGGTGATCTCCCCCTGCAGGCGGTGCAGGAACTGGGTGCGTTTGATGTCCTCGCCCGCCAACTCCAAGGTCTTCACAGCATTGGGCTGTGTTGCCTGCAAAAAAGCGAGCAACTGGACCACGTCCAGCGCAAGATCGCGGTTGAAATCGCTCGCCCGACCCAGCACGTAGCCACCGGGCGCATACACCGCCCGCGCCTCAGCAACTGTACTGGTCGCTGCTTGCGGGTGTTCGCTTATCCCTGCCAGGTGGCGAACAATCAACCGTTCCAAACCCAGTTCGCTGGTATCGGTCTTGTCCTTCACGCTTCCCCCTTCTTTTTCCGCCGTGCCTTTGATTCAGCTGCTTCTAGCAGCTTCGCGGCCGACTCCAGCGCATGGATATTTTCCGCCGCGCCCGTTGCCTCCTTTGCTTCACGGCGACGCTCGGCAAACTTCTCGAACTCCGCGTGCGCAATGGCATCGGCTTCCTGCCGCGAGCGTTTACCTGCGTCGGGCAGCACCTTGCGATCGTTGAAGTTTAGAAACTCATCCAGCTTGGTCTGCCAGTCAGCCATGAACACCTGTTTGCGACGCTCGGCCTGGTCCTCGGCAAAATCCAGCCACATCGTGATGATGCGGTTCAATTCACGTACTTCGCCTTCCCGCAAGTAGTTTTTGGCGATGGTCACATCACGCTTGCGTACTTCCTCGCCTGCCCACGTGGTCAAGCCTGCATGCGGCAAGGCGTGATGAATACGGCTGGCGACGATCTCAGATGCGGTCAGACCAGTGACGGCAAAGTGCAGCTTGTTCTGCATGACCTGGAAGAAGCGGGTGGTCTCCGCGAGCGACGGCTGGTAGTCCGCTGCCAGCGTGAATACCTCGCGTACGCGCAGATACATGCGCCGTTCGCTGGCGCGAATGTCGCGCACCCGCTCTAGCATCTCGGCAAAATGGTCGGGTACGGCGGAACCCGAGACCGCGGGGCTCTTCAGGCGCTCATCATCCAGTGCGAATCCCTTGACGATGTATTCGCGCAATACCTGGGTGGCCCAGATGCGAAAGTGCGTGGCCAGTACGGAATTAACCCGGTACCCCACTGCAATCAGGGCATCCAGGCTGTAGAACCGCGTGGCATATGTCTTGCCGTCGGCAGCAGTAGTTTCCAAAATGGAAACAACTGCCGATTCAGCCAATTCGCCGGACTCGAAGATGCTCTTCAAGTGTTTGCTGATGGCCGGCGGTTGCACGCCAAACAACTCCGCCATCTGCTTCTGGGTCAGCCAGAGTGTGTCCGCCGTCAGGCGGGCCTGTACGCGCAGGCGGCCGTCCTTTCCGGGGTAGATCACCAGCTCAGCCGGCCCACCGGACTCATGGATCGTCATCATCATCTTCCTGGTCGGCCACAGTTTCCGGGTCATCCCCCAGCGCAGCCAGCACCGCGTCGTCCACCACGTCGTCCTGGCCGGGCTGCCAGCCTCGCACGTCTACTTGGCCAGTGACCACATCGGCAATTAGACGGTCACGGTACTCACGGATCAGTTTTATCTCTTCTTCGGTGCGGGCGATAGCGCCGTCCAGCGGTTGACACTCGTCGGTGATCCAACGACAGATGGTTTGCTGCTCTTCGACCGGCGGCAATGCAACGACAGCGTTCTTCACGTCGTGCTTGCCAAGTGCAAAGCGCGTGACGCCGGTGGCGAGAACGTGGAACTGCTGCGCCGTGCGCGCCGAGCCGATGGCGCAAAATAGGAACTCGCCAATTACACGATTCTGTAAGGGGCGTAGCAGGCCGAGGTGATATGCGCAAACCACGCCAGGCAAATCCTCGGGCACCCAGGCGGGCACCCCGATGTCGTCTGGGGTTTCAGAATCCTTAGTTAGAATGACATCACCCCCTCTCAGAGTTAGCCGGGCGATCTCCGCCGCCGTCGCTGTGGCACGCATCAAGTCCATATCGTCGGTGATTCGATCATTCTTGTAGACGTCGGTGTAATTGCACAGGCGCACCGGCGTTTCATCGTCGTGGGAGTGCTTGTCCACGCCACTGAAGCGCACATCCGCGATGTGCTTAATAGAGGCAACTTCCCAATGTTCCGGAATCTGGCCCAACCATTCGATACCGGATGGCTTCAGCGCGACAGCAGCATCAAGGCCGCGGGCTATGGCGTGGTCGATGATGCGCAGCTTCTGCTCGGTGAGCAGCTTGATGAGATCGCGCTTTGTCTTGATGAAGCGTGCGATGTGCGCGTCCTGCGCGCGCAGATAGGAGACCATCTGGTCTTGTTCGGGGCGCGGCGGCTGGATTAGCGCAATGTCAAGGAACTGGCTAGGGTACAGGCGCAGGCGCGAGGATCGGATGCCGGTCGAGCGCCCAATGTATTCGGTTACGTAGGCCCGGGTGCGTAATAGGTAATCGAGATACGCCGGGTTGAAACTGTCGGCGTGGTGCGGGCGGTACACACCATAGGCGGGACTGACGATGCCGACGTGCTTGCTCGCACCAAGTGCCGCCATCCACGCCCACAGCGTGTTGATGACGATGTCGCCGGGGCGGCACAGCTTGGAGCCGACGTAGCTCGCTGCCTTGAACATCATCACTTTCTTCTGGCTGCGCGGCGTGACGCCCGTCAGGTGCGACACCGACAGCAGTTCTTCCTTCCCTGTGCGCGAGCGTTCGTCCACCTCGCGGAAGAAGGTCTTGGCGCGTTGCTCATTCCAGTGTTCCGGCACAGCGGGTAACCAGCGCATCTTCGGCTGCCGGTAGTTCGGGTACACACTCGCCACCGTCATCACGCCCCCCCCACGATCTTGAGCAGCAAGCCTTCGCTCTGCTGCTCCAGTGCGAGGATGTCATTGCGGATTTCCGTCAGCGTGCGCAGCGGTGCGGGCTTGTAGAAGTAGCGGGCGAAAGAGATCTCATAGCCGATCTGGGTCTTGTCCGTAGTGACCCAGCCATCCGGTACGTGCGGCAGCACCTCGCGGGCAAAAAAGGCGTCGATGCCACCCGGCTCTTTCAACGGCACCTGCTCGGTATCGCGCAGCTCGCTGTCGGGTTCGTACTCGACCATGAAGCGATCTTTGCCCACGGTGTCCAGGTAGGCGCCATCGAAGCCGGGCTCAAAGTACTCGCGAGCCTTGAGTTTGATCCGCTTGGCAATGACAGGGGGTGCGGCTTCGTCACGCCAGCTCACCGCCTTGTAGATGGCCTTCTTCTCCGGCGCACTGAGCTTGTCGCCGTGCGCTTTCAGGGCTGCATCGAAGCGGGTACGAAACGCATTGTGGTCGTCGAACACGGCACTACCCAATGCCTGCTGCGCCCGTTGCGCCACCTCCACCAGCCCCTTGTCGCGCTGCCAAGTGGATGCGTCGAGCAGCTTCTTGCGCCGCTTTGCGGGCACGGCCTTGCGGGCGACGGGGGCCTCACCGTCGTCGGCACCGCTGTCGCCGTCTTCTCTGTCATCGTCTTCGTTCTCATCCTCGCCTTTCAGCCATGCCTCGATGGCCGGCTTACGCTTGGCGAACTCGGCATAAAGCGCCTCACCGTGGGTGGCGTAGATCTCGGCGCGCAGCGCCTCGTCGCCGGTGGCAAAACGCAGGGACTCGATGCGTTCCTCGGAGAGCTGGCTCTTCAGGCGCAGTGGGCGCTCAACGGTGATTTTCCAGTAGCCGAAGTCCTGGGTGTCGAACCATTTGGACTCGGCGGTTTCCCGCGCGTCGCCGAGGTAGAGATCGAGGATTCTGGCAATATCGGCATCACTTAGCTCGCAGTTCTTCTTGCCGAGGTTGCGCCGCAGCGGCTGGGACCAGCCGCTGGCATCGATCAACTGCACCTTGCCCCGGCGCGCTTCGGCCTTCTTGTTGGCCAGCACCCAGATGTAGGTGGCAATGCCGGTGTTGTAGAAGATGTTGAGCGGCAGCGCGATGATGGCTTCGAGCCAGTCGTTCTCCAGCACCCAGCGGCGGATGTTGCTCTCGCCCTGACCCGCATCGCCGGTGAACAGTGCCGAGCCGTTATGCACCAGTGCGATGCGGCTGCCCAGCGGCGTGTTGTGCTTCATCTTCTGCAGCTTGTTCACCTGGAACATGAGCTGCCCGTCGCTGGAGCGGGTGAGGAGTTTGAATTCAGGATTGCCGGCATGGTTGACGATGAAACGCGGGTCGTTGAGCTCCTTTTTGCCGCCCATACGCTCCAAATCAGTCTTCCAACTCTTGCCGTAGGGCGGGTTGGAGATCATGAAATCAAACCCGCGGCTGCGGAACTGGTCGGCGGACAAGGTGGATTTGTCGGCGCCGCCGACGATGTTCTCAGCCCCCGCACCTTCGCCCTTCAAGAGCAGGTCGGCCTTGCAGATGGCATAGGTTTCGTCGCTGATTTCCTGGCCGAACAGGTGGATCGACACTTCCTTGCCATGCTGCTCAGCCAGTTCGTGAAGCACCTCCTCAGCCACGGTGAGCATGCCGCCGGTGCCGCAGGAGCCGTCGTAGAGCGAATAAGTGCTGGACTCGATGCGCGCGGCCACCGGCAGGAACAGCAGCTTGGCCATGAGCTGCACCACGTCGCGCGGGGTGAAGTGCTCTCCCGCCTCCTCGTTGTTCTCTTCGTTGAAGCGGCGGATCAGCTCCTCGAACACCGTGCCCATGGCATGATTGTCCAGCGCGGGCAGCTTGATACGGCCATCGGCATCCTTCACCGGAAGCGGGGCAAGGTTGACCTCGGGGTCGAGGAAGTCCTCGATCAGATAGCCAAGCACATGGGAGTCGACAAGCTTTGGGACCTGGTTGCGAAAACTGAACTTGGTGAGGATTTCCTGCACGTTGGGCGAGAAGCCGTCCAGATAGGCGATGAAGTCTTCACGCAGACGCTGGCCTGCGGCACTGGCCTTCAGCTTGGCCAAAGTGAAGTCTGACGTGTTATAGAACGCCTGACCCGCCGCCATACGCAGCGCGCCATCCTGCTCGGCCACCTTGTGCTTGTCGAGGAACCTCTTGCGCTCCAGCACCGCCTGCTTGGTCGACTCCAGCACCGCATCGAGCCGGCGCAGGACGGTAAACGGGAGAATCACGTCGCGGTACTTGCCGCGCACATATACGTCACGCAACCGGTCATCGGCGATGTTCCAGATGAAGTCGGATATCCACTTCAGTTGACTGCTATCCACTGCTATTTCCTGTTGTAATTCAATTCTCACCCGCCAAAAACCACACCGGCTTCAGCGGCAGGTGGCGGCGGGCAGTGTCGTCGAGCTGGCCGTAATGGCGGGTCCACAGCTCGACCAGCTGGGCTGCGTCGATCAGGGTGACGCGGCGGTGGCTCTGGCGTGCTTCCAGATCAGCGTCTCTGGTGAAGCCCGACAGGGCCACGAACAGGCCCACGTCACCCTCGCCCAGCACGGCCATGAAGCTGCGCAGGCCCATCACGTCGATTCTGGGCGAATTGGCGTTGCGCTTGACCTGCACCTTGATGCGCGGCGGTCGGGTGCCCAGCGGGTCGTTGTAGGCAATGACATCCACACCGCCGTCCTTGCCGGGCGGTGCAATCCATGCCACGTGGTAGCCCATGGCAGTGAGCAGCGCGGCCACCAGCTCCTGGAACTCATAGGGCGGCATGTCGGCCAGATGCGCCTCGATCTCGGCCCAGGCCATTTCCTCAGCCTCTTCCAGAGTGATGCTGGCGGAATTCTCTACCGCCTCGTCATCGCCCTCTTCAACCTCCACAACCGGCTGCGCTTTTTTCCACTTGTGGTACAGCCGCACTGCCTCGCGGTAGAACTGCTCGCCGTCCGGATACTGCTGCATCGCTTGAGCGCCTTCGGCAGTCACGCTCCAGATGCCCTTGTCCTTGACCAGCCAGCCTGCCTTCACGGTATCGACCGTGGCAAAGCGCACGATCTTCTCGAAGCGCCGCCCACCGGTGGGGTAGTCCCCTGCCTCGTAAGGCGTCAGTTCGACCTGTGCGGCCAGCGCAGCCAAAGCGTCTGAGGCTTTCATTCCTTCGAGTTGGGCTTGAAGGATGCCGAACAGCTTGCGTATCAGGTGGCCAGTCCGTGCCTTGGTTACTTCTGCCATGCTTTCCCCTGCCCCGGTGATCTGGTCCCAGCCTGTCGGCCCGGCAGCGGCCCTGTCTGGGCCGCACCGGGTGAATGTGAAGACGCATCATAGCGGGGCTGCCGGCCAACACCCATCCTCGCCCGTCCATTAACCGGCTGCCGGGCTCTATGCCCGAGAGCCTCAACAGGCAACAGGCCAGCAATGCCCATCAGCCCGAAATGAAGTCGATGAAGCGCGCCACGCGGGTGTATGGCGGGCGCAGCAGGTCGCTGCCGGCCTTGCGGGTCTGCCACAGCACCGGCAGGCGCTTGCTCATGGCGTCGAAGCCGGCGCGGCCGTGGTAGGCGCCCATGCCGCTGGCTCCAATGCCGCCGAACGGCAGGCCGTTGATGGCGAAATGCAGCAGGGTGTCGTTGACGGTGACGCCGCCGGACACGGTCTGGCCAAGGATCTTCTCCACCGTTGCCCGGTCGCGGCTGAACGGGTACAGCGCCAGCGGGCGGTCGCGGCCGTTGATGGTGGCGATGGCGTCGTCCAGCGTGCGGTAGCTGCGGATCGGCAGGATGGGGCCGAAGATTTCGTCCTGCATCACCGTGGCGTCGTCGCCCGGCTCCAGAATCACGGTGGGCGGGAACAGCCGCTCGCGGCGTGAACGCTCACCGTCGATCTGAGCCAGCTCGATGACCCGCAGGCCGCGTGCGCGCGCATCGCTCACATAGCCCTTCAGCCGGTTGAACTGCGCCTCGTTGATGATGCGGCTGTAGTCGCCGGCATCGTCGAAGTTGCCGTAGCGCGCACCTACCTGCTCACGCAGCGCCTGCACCAGCGCATCGATGCGGCCTTCGTCGATCAGTGCGTAATCCGGTGCGATGCAGGTCTGCCCGGCGTTGAACCACTTGCCGGTGGCCAGGCGCGCAGCGGCCCCTTCCACCGGGTAGTCCGGGGCGATAACCGCGGGCGATTTGCCGCCCAGTTCCAGCGTCAGCGGCGTCAGGTGCTGCGCGGCGGCAGCCATCACCTCGCGGCCCACGGCGGTGGAGCCGGTGAACACCAAATGGTCGAACGGCAGCGCCGAGAAGGCGGAGGCCACGCTGGCGTCACCCTGCACCACGCGCACCCGCTCGGCAGGGAACACATCGGCCAGCAGCTGCTGCAGGAAGGCGGAGGTGGCCGGGGTGTGTTCGGAAGGCTTAAGCAGCACATGGTTGCCTGCGGCGATGGCGGTGGCCAACGGCACCAGAGCGAGGTTGACCGGGTAGTTCCATGGCGAGATCACACCTACCACGCCCACCGGCAATGCACGGATCTGCGCACGCGCCGGCCAGAAGCGCCAGCCCACGCCGACGCGCTCGGGCTTCATCCAGCCACGCAGGTGCGAGAGCAGGTGGTCGATCTCGCCGGTGACGGTCATGCCGTCGGCGATCACCGATTCATGCCGCGAACGGTGGCCGAAATCGGTGGCGATGGCATCGGCCATCTCTTCGATCCTGCCCTTGAAGGCGGCGCGCAGGCGGCGCAGGTCATCGCGCCGCTGGTGGTAGTCCGGGCGCTGCTGCATCCAGGCCTGACGCATCTGCGTGAGCGTCTGCGCCAGAGCGGCGGCGGTATCGGTGGCCTTCTGTTCCATGCTGCCCTCCCCCAAGGTCAGAGGGCACTGTAAACCGTACTGCGGGGAATGGGGAAACGTGGGAGTGTGATGGAAGGGCCGAAGCTACCCCTCCCCGGCCCTCCCCTTGCCTTCGGCAAAGGGAGGGGGTGGTCAAGGGTGCTGTGAGGTTGTTGAGGACTGCCTGTGGTTCCTCGCTGGCCTTCTAGCCACATGCGAAAGCTACCCCTCCCCGGCCCTCCCCTGTGCTGCGCACAAGGGAGGGGGCGGAAGCCTGCGCCTTCAATCTCACCGCGCACATGACCACCCCCTCCCTTGTGCGCAGCACAGGGGAGGGTTGGGGAGGGGCGCTTTCCGCATGGACCCCACAAACAGAAAGGCCGCCCCGCAGGGCGGCCTTTCCAGTCACATCACACCAGGACTCAGTGCGACGACGACTTGCTGGCACCAATGCCGGTCTCGGCGCGTACTTCCTGCGCCGGGTAGGCGGCACGCTCGGCCTGGGCGTTCTTGCTCTTGTCCAGGATCGAGAACAGCCAGATGCCGACGAAGGCCAGCGTCATGGAGAACAGCGCCGGGCTGGTGTACGGGAACGGCGCGCTGCCGGGCGGGTTGCCCAGCGTGTCCACCCACACCGACGGCGACAGCAGGGTCAGCACCAGCGAGGACACCAGACCCAGCGAGCCACCGATCACCGCGCCACGCGTGGTGCAGTCCTTCCACAGCAGCGACAGCAGCAGCACCGGGAAGTTGGCCGAGGCGGCGATGGCGAAGGCCAGCGATACCATGAAGGCCACGTTCTGCTTCTCGAACACGATGCCCAGCAGCACTGCGATCACGCCCAGCACCAGCGTGGTGATGCGCGAGACACGCAGCTCCGAGCCGGCCGGCGGGTTGCCCTTCATCAGCACGGTCGAGTACAGGTCATGCGACACCGCCGAGGCACCGGACAGCGTCAGGCCAGCCACCACCGCCAGGATCGTGGCGAAGGCCACTGCGGAGATGAAGCCCATGAACATGTTGCCGCCCACGGCCTTGCCGACCAGCACGGCTGCCATGTTGGGGCCGCCCTGGATGGTGCCGGTGACCGGATCGGCGTACTCGGGGTTGGTCAGCACCAGTGCGATGGCACCAAAGCCGATGATGAAGATCAGGATGTAGAAGTAGCCGATCCAGGTGGTTGCCCACAGCACCGACTTGCGTGCCTGCTTGGCATCGGGAACGGTGAAGAAGCGCATCAGGATGTGCGGCAGGCCGGCGGTACCGAACATCAGCGCCATGCCGAAGGAGATGGCCGAGATCGGATCCTTCACGAAGCCACCTGGCCCCATGATCGACAGACCTGCGGTGGCCGCTTCTTCCGCGCTCTTTCCGCTGTTGGCCGCGATCTGGGTCTTGACCCGCACCGCTTCGGTGAACAGCGCCTCGAAGCTGAAGTTGAAGTGCCACATCACCATCAGCGCCATGAACGTCACGCCGAACAGCAGCAGGCAGGCCTTGATGATCTGCACCCAGGTGGTGGCGGTCATGCCGCCGAACAGCACGTAGACCATCATCAGCACGCCGACCAGCACCACGGCGATCCAGTAGTCCAGACCGAACAGCAGTTTGATCAGTGCACCGGCACCCACCATCTGCGCGATCAGGTAGAACAGCACCACCACCAGCGTGCCGGAGGCGGCGAACAGGCGGATCGGCTTCTGCTGGAAGCGGTAGCCGGCAACGTCGGCGAAGGTGAAGCGGCCCAGGTTGCGCAGGCGCTCGGCCATCAGGAAGGTGAGGATGGGCCAGCCCACGAGGAAGCCGATGGCGTAGATCAGGCCGTCGTAGCCGTTGGCCATCACCGCAGCGGTGATGCCCAGGAACGACGCCGCCGACATGTAGTCACCGGCGATGGCCAGACCGTTCTGGAAGCCGGTGATGCCACCGCCGGCGGTGTAGAAGTCCGATGCCGAGCGGGTGCGTGCAGCGGCCCACTTGGTGATGCCCAATGTGGCCAGCACGAACGCGGCGAACATGACGATCGCGGTCCAGTTGGTCGGCTGGCGCACGGTCTGGCCGAGGTCGCCACCGGCGGCCATGGCTGCGCCACTGGCTGCCAGCAGGGCGAGCAGCGCGCCCGATCGCAGGAACGAATGATTCATTGTGCGTCCTCCACGATCTTCTGGGTCAAAGCGTCGAATTCCCTGTTGGCACGGCGCACGTAGAAGCCGGTGATGACGATGGTGAACACCATCAGGCCAAGCGCGATCGGAATGCCGACGGTGGTGATTTTTCCGGCACCAATCGGCGTGGCGAGGAAGGCCTTGTCGAAGGCGATCAGGCCGATATAGCCGTAGTACGCCAGCAGCATGAGGATGGTCAGAGCCCAGCCAATGCGGTTGCGGGCGCTGCGCAGGCGTTTGTACGCCGGGTTGGAGGCGATCCGTTCAACACGGGGATCGACGGAAGCATTCATCGGGATTCTCCAGGTGATGGGAATGCGAGCGCCATGGCCGGCATTGCAGGCCCTTGCGGTGACATGAGTGCTCCCCGTGGGGGTAGGGAGTTGCTGCGTACTGCGTTTCCTGCGCGGGTGCCGGTGCCCTCAGGACACCGGCGCCCAGGTACTTCAGAAGCTGTACTTGGTGGTGAACTGCACGCGGCTGATATCGCCCTTGCGACCATCTTCGATCTCGCGCACGCCGTACATCAGCTCGGCACCGATATCGACCTTGGGCATCGGTGTGTAGAACACATTGCCGCGGATGGACTGCACGCTCTTGGTCACCAGGTTGCCGGTGAGCGCGGCATTGTTGTCGTAGTCGCTGCGTGCGTAGATCAGGTTGGTGCGCAGCTTGGGCGAGAAGGCATGGCGCCAGCCCACGTACGCGGCGAGCACGCCGGTGGGGTCGAGTTCGTCACGCACCGCGTCGTAGGCGCTGTCGCCGGTGATGCCCAGGCCGATGTAGCGCGAGATGCCCTCGCCACCGGTGAGCTGGTAATGCAGGCTGTCGCTGTCGCCCATCACCCACTTGCCGCCGAGGGTGAGGCCACCGGCCACCTTGCTGGCGTCTGCGCCGGTGGTCTGGTTGTCCACCTTGAGCTGGCGCACCAGACCGGCCACCCCGAAGGTGCCCCAGTCACCCTTCCAGCCGTAACGCACGGTCAGATCGGGCAGCGAGCCACGGTCGGAGTTGGGGGCGCCGACCAGCGTGGTTTCCGGGTTCTCGACGGCCACGCTCAGGCCACCGTTGGTGTAACGCACCTGGGCCTGGCGCACGAATATCACGCCGTCGGTGGGGCCGACGAAATCCACGGCTTCCGGCAGTGCCGCCGCATCCATGAAGTTGGACCAGGTCTGGCCGGCCAGCCAGTTGTTCCAGTACATGTAGGCGTGGCGCAGGGTCACGCCGTAGGTGTTGGTGGCGCTCTGATTGCCGAGTGAATTGCCGAAGAAATCCATCTCGACCATGGCACCGGCCTTGTCGCCGTTTTCAGCCACATGGTCAACACCGAGGTTGAAGCGCGAGAACTTGGCGTGGGCGTTGTAGTCCACGTCCGAGGCATTGCCCGAACCACCTGCGCCATGCACGGGCGTCTGGCCCGGCAGGTACAGCGCGCGGCCGGTGGCGTCGTCGGCCAGCTGGCCGTCGCCGGTGCGCGTGGCGAGGAAGTCGGCCTTGATGAAGCCACCGAACTTGAAGGTGGTGCCCGGCGTGGCCCCCGGCGTGATGCTGGTGACCTGGATCGGCTGCTTGCCGGCCGGCACCGTGGCACCGGGCTTGGCTGCCAATTCAGCCTGCGTGGCGCGCACCTGGCCCACATCGGTCTGGGTCTGGGCGATCACGCCCTGCTGTTGCTGCTGGGTGGAAACGAGCAGTTGTACCTGACGCTCCAGCTCCGCCACGCGCGCTTCAAGCGCTTTCTCTCTGGCGGTTTCAGCCAGCGCGACGCCCGGTGCCACCAGCGCGAACAGCATCGCGGCGGCAAGTGGGCGGCGTGCCATCTTCAACACCTGTGTATTCATTTGGGTCTCTCTCCCGACTGGCGTATGAGGCCGCACCAAGTGCACGGTCCGGGCCAGCGTGCGCGGCGTCGGCGGCAGGCGGCTATTCGCCATTAGTCGAATGCCACAGGTGCATTCGACCATTGTCTAAGCGTGAAGACAGCGCGACGCCGGGTGGATGCGGCACACTGGGGTTGTCGGCCATGTCACGGCGTGGCCCATTCATTGGTTACTAGTGCAAAGGTGAGGGCTGCCATGACTGATGTATATCCCGTTGATCCCGCATTCGCCGCTGAGGCCCGGATCGACAAGGCCACCTACGAGCAGCTGTACCGCGAGTCGGTGGAGAACCCGGATGCGTTCTGGGCCAAGGCCGCCGAGCGCCTGGACTGGTTCGTGAAGCCCACGAAGATCAAGAACGTCAGCTACAAGCTGGACGATTTCCGCATCAAGTGGTTCGAGGACGGCGAACTGAACGTCAGTGTCAATTGCCTTGACCGGCAGCTGGCGACGCGCGGCGACAAGACCGCCATCCTGTTCGAGCCGGACAGCCCCGACAGCCCCGCGCAGCAGGTGACCTATCGCGAGCTTTACGAGCGCGTCTGCCGGCTGGGCAATGCGCTGCGCAACCTCGGCATCAAGAAGGGTGACCGCGTCACCATCTACCTGCCGATGATCGTCGATGCGGCAGTGGCCATGCTGGCGTGCGCCCGCGTCGGTGCCATCCACTCGGTCGTGTTTGGTGGCTTCGCCGCCAACTCCATCGCCGACCGCGTCGGTGACTGCGGCAGCAAGCTGATCATCACCGCCGACGAAGGTCTGCGCGGTGGCAAGAAGGTGCCGCTGAAGGCCAACGTCGATGCCGCGCTGAAGCTGCCCGGCACCAACACCGTGGAAACCGTGCTGGTGGTACGCCATACCGGCGCGCCGGTGGACATGCAGGCGCCGCGCGACCGCTGGTACAACGACGTGGTGGACAGCCAGCCGGCCGAGTGCGAGCCGGAGCGCATGAACGCGGAGGATCCGCTGTTCATCCTCTACACCTCCGGTTCCACCGGCAAGCCGAAGGGCGTGCTGCACACCAGCGGCGGCTACCTGCTGTTCGCGGCCTATACGCATGAAGCGGTGTTCGACCTGCGCGAGGACGACATCTACTGGTGTACCGCCGACGTGGGCTGGGTCACCGGCCACAGCTACATCGTCTACGGACCGCTGGCCAACGGCGCCACCTCGGTGATGTTCGAGGGTGTGCCGAACTACCCGGACACCTCGCGCTTCTGGCAGGTCATCGACAAGCACCAGGTCACCATCTTCTACACCGCACCCACCGCCATCCGCGCGCTGATGCGCGAAGGCGAGGCACCGGTGAAACGCACCTCGCGCAAGAGCCTGCGCCTGCTCGGCAGCGTGGGTGAGCCGATCAACCCGGAAGCCTGGCGCTGGTACTACGACGTGGTGGGCGATGGCCGCTGCCCCATCGTGGACACCTGGTGGCAGACCGAAACCGGCGGCATCCTGATTTCGCCGCTGCCCGGTGCCATCAATCTGAAGCCCGGCTCGGCCACGCTGCCGTTCTTCGGTGTGCAGCCTGCACTGGTCAGTGCCGATGGCGAACCGCTGGAAGGCGCGGCCGAGGGCAACCTGATCATCCGCGACTCGTGGCCGGGCCAGATGCGCAGCGTCTATGGCGACCACCAGCGCTTCATCGACACCTATTTCCGCACCTATCCGGGCAGCTACTTCACCGGTGACGGCTGCCGCCGTGATGCCGACGGCTATTACTGGATCACCGGCCGCGTCGATGACGTGATCAACGTCTCCGGCCACCGCATCGGCACCGCCGAAGTGGAAAGCGCGCTGGTCTCGCACCCGAAGGTGGCCGAGGCGGCCGTGGTCGGCTTCCCGCACGACATCAAGGGCCAGGGCATCTACGCCTACGTCACCCTGGTGGCCGGCGAGCCGCAGACTGATGAGCTGCTCAAGGAACTGGTGGCCTGGGTGCGCAAGGAGATCGGCCCGATCGCCGCGCCGGATCACCTGCAGTGGGCGCCGGGCCTGCCCAAGACCCGCTCGGGCAAGATCATGCGCCGCATCCTGCGCAAGATCGCCGAGAACGCCCCGGACCAGCTGGGCGATACCTCCACGCTGGCCGACCCGTCCGTGGTCGCCTCGCTGGTGGACGAGCGCAAGGTCAGGTAACGCGGGAATGCCGGGAACGGGGATCAGGAAAACGGTGGTGCCGCCGCAGCATGGCGTCATTCCCGCCTGATTCCCCGTATATTGCGGCTGCAGGGGCGTGCTGAACGCCCTTGCTGCCACAGTTGTCCCGGCTCCCTTTTCCCCGTTGCCCGCCTCACGCCCATGCCCACGCTGCTGATTGCCGATGACCACCCGCTGTTCCGCGAAGCGCTGAAAGGCGCGGTGCAACGCATCATCCCTGGTGTGCAGCTGCTGGAGGCCGACAGTGTGGAAGCGCTGTACACGCTGGCCGAGCAGCACCCGGACGCCGACCTGGTACTGATGGATCTCAACATGCCGGGGGCGCAGGGTTTCAACGCGCTGGTGCATCTGCGTTCGCTGCATCCGCAGCTGCCCATCGTGGTGGTGTCCGCGCGCGAGGAGCCAACGGTGATGCGGCGCGCGCTGGATCACGGTGCGTTCGGCTTCATTCCCAAATCCGCTGATCCGGACACCATTGGCAATGCGCTGGGCACCATCCTCGATGGCGAGCGCTGGGCACCCGCGGAGGCGCACAATGTGCCGCCGACGCCGAACGAAGAACGTGAAGTGGGGCAGCGGCTGCGCGAGCTGACGCCGCAGCAGTTCCGTGTGCTGCAGATGCTGGGCGCAGGCCGACTCAACAAGCAGATCGCCTACGATCTGGGCGTGTCAGAGGCCACCATCAAGGCCCACGTCACCGCCATCCTGCGCAAACTCGGCGTGACCAACCGCACCCAGGCGGTGCTGATGGCCGGCAAGCTGGCCATCGACGACGACGCGATCGTGCTGCCGCCTGAGGAGGAGTGAGGGGCGGTTTGGGTTTGGGTTTGGGTTTGGTTTGGTGCTGATGGGGAAGAGCAAGGGCTAACCCCTCCCCAGCCCTCCCCTCCGCCTTCGGCGCAAGGGAGGGGGCAGAAGCAGCCTCCCGCGCCGTTCCAGTAATGCGCGTGACCCACTTCCTCCCCTGCGCCTTCGGCACAAGGAAGAGGGCAGAGGCGGCTTTCCAGCAACGCGCATGATCCACTCCCTCCCTTGCGCCGAAGGCGCAGGGGAGGGCTGGGGAGGGGTGCTTTCCCGCTTTTCTGCCTCTCAGCCACCACCCTCACGCACGCAGACTCTCATCCCACTGCGGCGCTTCTTCATCCTCCAGCAGTTCCTCCGCCTCCTGCGCCTCGCCCGCCAGCACGAACATCTCCGCAGCCGCCGCCAGTTCCTGTGCCTGCGCGCGCATTTCAACCGCTGCCTCCGACGATGCACGCGCGACGTTGCCGCTCTGGCGGGTGCCCTCGCCGATGCGGCGCAGCAGGCGTTCGACATCATCGACCGCGCTCACCTGTCGCTCCGACGCCGCGTCGATGCGCACCATCGCGGTGACCACCTGCTGCACGCGGCCGCTGATGTCCTGCATCGCTTCGCCACTGGTGTCCACCAGCCGCGCGCCCTCCTCCATCTGCTGCAGCGACGCGTCGATGAGCACGCGGATCTGGCGTGAGGCTTCTGCAGAACGCTGCGCCAGCAAACGCACTTCACCGGCCACCACGGCGAAGCCACGCCCGTGGCTGCCGGCGCGTGCGGCTTCCACCGCTGCGTTCAACGCCAACAGGTTGGTCTGGAACGACAGGCTGTCCACGGTGGCGACGATGTCGCGGATGTGTCGTGACGATGCGCGCAGCTGCTCCATGCCTGTGATCGCCGCTGCGGTCGCTTCGCGGCCTCGCCCCGCTGCGACGCTGGCGGCTTCGGACACCGCCGCGCTCTGGCGCGCACTGCCCGCGTTCTCACGCGCTTCACCTGCCACCGAACGTACGCGCTCCAGCGCATCGTGCACGTCGCGCACCTGCTGCTCCACGCGACCGGAGAGATCGGCGGTGCCGGTGGCCATGTCGTCCACCGCGTCCTGCACACTGCCGGCGGACTGCTGGATGCTGGAGACGATGTCGCCCACCTGCTGCATTGCTTCTTCCAGCCCGTTGCGCAGGTGCGCGTAGATGCCCTGCCCGTCCTCGCGCATGCGCGCGCTCAGGTCGCCCTTGGCGAAGTGGCCGATCACGCGGGTGACGTCGTCCACCTGCGTCTGCACGCTGTCCAGCAGGGCGTTGATGCGCTCGCCGAGCTGACGCACGAAGCCCTGCTTGTCATCCAGCGCGATGCGCCCGTGCAGATCACCCATCGCCGCAGCCGCTACGACGGCCGCCACTTCGTTGACGATGACGCGCTCCAGGCGACGGTCCTGCCACTCCATCACCAGGCCAAGCACGCGCGCCTGCTCCAGCACCGGACTGACCCGCAGCAGGAAACCGCTGCTGCCAAGCTCCACTTCGGCATCCACGCTGGCTTCGTCGGTCAGCGCCTGCTGCAGCACGTCGCGCACGGTGGTGCCGAGCAGGGTCACATCGCTGCCAGTCTCCATCGCAGGCTCGACGCCGGCCTGCGCGAAGCTGCGTGCCAGCGCTTCGTTGGCGTAGACCACTTGGCCCTCGACATCGGTGACCAGCACCGCGGCGCCTGCCACGTCCAGGGCCTGCCGCACGCGCTGGTTGGCCTGCGCGGCCAGACGATCCGCCGCGATGCGCTCGCGCAGGCTGCCCTGCATCTGCATCAGGGCAGTCGCAAGATGCCCGATCTCGTCGCCACGGTTGCGCACGACCAGGCTGCCGTCCAGATCACCGTCGGCGATCGCACGGGCAAAGCCCGACGCATCGGCCAGCGGTCGATTGATGGCGCGCAGCAGCAGTACCAGCAGGGTGATCAGGGACAGGCCGACCAGCAGCACCGTGATCGCAAAAGCGATATCCATCCATGTCCGCGTTGAGGCCTGCTCCGCACGCTGCTGTTCAAGTGCGGTGCGCTGCTCCTGCTGCAGGCGCTGGATCACCGGCCCCGCCTTGGCGGCGTAGTCATCCAGCGCCTGGGTTTCGCTGTCCGAGCCGTAACGTGCAGCGGCGTAGGAGAGAAACGCGGCCTGATAGCGCTGCATCGCCTCACGCACTTCCGTGCGGGTTGCATCAGGCACCTTGGATTTCTGCAGCAGCAGCTCGAACGGCATGCCCTGCGCGCTTAGTTCATCGGCATCCTTCTGTTCGCGGCGCAGGATGAAGTCCTTCTCATGGCGGCGCATGGTCAGCATCGACACCTGCAGCTTCGGCTCCGCGTACGCTCCGATCAACGCCTCCACGCCGTGCACAGCTGCACGCAGCTCACCCTGCATGCCACTTTCCGGATCGTGACCAAGCTCGTTGATGCGTTCGTCCAGCAGCTGTGCCGATTCCAGATATGCCTGCAGCGGCTTGGTCAGCTCGGCGCTCCACGCACGGCTGCCCTTCGTGGGTGCCAGCGCGGTCTTGAGACGTTCACTCGCCGCCAGGAACGCCTGGCCGGCCTCCGCCGAGAACGACATGGCATATTCGGCCTGCGCGCGGCGCGCTTCCGCGAAGGCGGCAGCCAGTGCCTCCAGACGCGCAGCATCCTGCTGGTAGCGCTGCAGGCGCTCGTCGGCACGCTGCATGCCTGCACTGAGCCACGCATAGGCCGAGCCGATCACCACCAGGCCGACCACCAGTGCCAACAGGCTCAGCCGCAGTTTCTGGGCGATTCCGAGCGGGAACTTCATGCCATGACTCCAGACGTAGGGACGCCCCTGTATCGGCCATGGATGGCAATGCTTTAGCGGAATTTCGTGCAGGGACGGCGTGGTCAGCCCAGCTGGTGGCACATGAGAACAGCTCTCAATGACTGCCGTGTTTCAGTTGACGCCATCCGGCTTACGCACTGCGTGCTAGAATCCGCGCTCCCTTGGGGAGTAGCCTGCTTCCAGCATTGGAAGCGCCCACGTCAACATACTCGGCCATTGCGCCGTGGCGTGGGCAGCCAGACCCGGTTGGCGAGACCAGCGGCATGCGTGCGCAACATCAGGTTGGGCGCGCCGTGTGCCGCGTGCGTCCGCCCGACCAGGTAGCTCCGATGTCACCACTGTCTGTCGTTCTTATCGGCTTCGCCATGTCCACCGATGCCTTCGCCGCTGCGATCGGCAAGGGTGCCGCGATGCGCAAGCCACGGTTCTCCGATGCCTTGCGTGCCGGCCTGATCTTCGGCGTGATCGAAGCGATCACCCCGCTGATCGGCTGGCTGCTGGGCCGTGCGGCCTCGCAGTATGTGGAGGCCTTCGACCACTGGATCGCGTTCGTGCTGCTTGGTGCGCTGGGACTGCACATGATCGTCGCCGGGTTGAAGGGGGATGAAGATGAAGATGAAGCCGCTGACGATGCGCAGAAGCCGCGTCATGGCTTCTGGGCGCTGGCGGCCACCGGCTTTGCGACCAGCATCGACGCGATGGCGATCGGTGTCGGCCTGGCGTTTCTGGATGTGCACATCGGCGTGGTGGCGCTGGTCATCGGCCTGTGCACGCTGACCATGGTGACGCTGGGCATCATGCTGGGCCGCGCACTCGGCAGCATGGTGGGCAAACGCGCGGAGATTGTCGGCGGCGCGATCCTGATCATCATCGGCTGCGTGATTCTCTACGAACATCTGAATGGTGTGGCGTGATTGTGGTGATGGCTGGTGCGGCCTGAGCTGGGGTGGAGCGGTGCATGAACCACCTCCCCCTTGCGCGCAGCGCAGGGGAGGATTGAGGAGGGGTGCTTTGGGGTTTGCTTGTGTTGTTTGGTTGTTGCTTGGAGTAAAAGCTACCCCTCCCCAGCCCTCCCCTTGCCTGCGGCAAAGGGAGGGGGTGGTTGGTCGAGGCGTTGGGTTCGACGGCATGGCGCGCATCACGCGCGGTGCACGGCGTGGCCCTGGCTGTTTGCAGAGCAGCGCATGACTCGCCTCCTCCCTTGCGCGCAGCGCAGGGGAGGATTGAGGAGGGGTGCTTTGGGGCTTTTTGCTCGCCGACGCTCAGAGCAGGAGCTACCCCTCCCCGACCCGTCCGGCCCTTCGGGCGTTCATCGGGCCGCGGGCCAGTAGCGCGCAAACGACCCTCTTCACCCCCTTGCCTGCGGCAAAGGGAGGGAGCTGTCAGTTGCCTTGCGACTGGCGTCTGCGCGGGTCGTTGAGGGCGGTCAGGAATACGCGGAGGGATGCCGGTTTCACGGGCTTGGTCAGTACGCGGTAGCCGCGTTCGCGGGCCATGCGCTTGAGTTCGTCGCGGCCGTCCGCGGTGAGCAGTGCGCCATGCAGCGGGCGGCCTGCGGCTTCGCGCAGGGCTACCAGTGTGTCCAGACCATCGAGGCGGTCGTGCAGGTGGTAGTCCACCAGCATCACGTCCGGGCGCTCAGCCAGCTTTTCCAATGCCATGTCCACGGTGCTGGCGGTGATGACGTCCACCTTCCAGCGGCCCAGCAGGGCGCGCATGCCGTCCAGGATTTCCTGGTCGTTGTCCACGCACAGCACACGCATGCCGGCCAGTGAGTCATCGCCACCGAATGCCGATACGGGCCGCATCACCGGGGTCTGCATGTTGGGTGCCGGAACACGCGGCAGGGTGATGGAGAACATGCTGCCGTGGCCGGGTTGGCTGCGCGCGTTCAACCCGTGGTCGAGCAGGCGCGAGATGCGTTGGCAGATGGAGAGGCCCAGCCCCAGGCCCTGCTCGCCCCAGTCGAACGGCTGCTGGTAGCGGTGGAACTCGTTGAAGATCTGCTGCATATGGTGCTCGGGAATGCCGGGGCCGGTATCCCATACCTGCAGTTCCACCTGTTCGCCGCGCACGCGCAGGGCAAGCACGATGCGACCGGTGCGCGTGTAGCGCAGCGCGTTGGCCATGAAGTTCTGCAGCACGCGACGCAGCAGGCGACGATCACTGCGTACCCACGCGTGGCGTGCGAACACATGCAGGCGCAGGCCGCGCCCTGCCGCCACCGGGGTGTACTGCGCGGCAAGCTCGCGCACCAGCACGCTCGCATCGAACTCGGTGATGGTCGGGCGCAGGCCGCCGGCATCGAGGCGCGACACATCGAGCAGGCCGTCGAGCAGTTCTTCGGCGGCACGCAGCGAGGCATCCACGCGTTCGGCAAGATGCCGCTGCTCATCGGTCTCCGGCAAGCTGTCGCGCAGTGCGGAAGCGAACAGGCGTGCGGCGTTCAGCGGCTGCAGCACGTCGTGGCTGATCGCGGCGAGGAAGCGGGTCTTGGACTGCTGCGCTGCTTCGGCGGCTTCCGAGCGCTCGGCCACGCGCTGCTCGAGCGTTTCGTTGGCTTCCAGCAGCGCCTGTTCGGCCTGCTTGAAATCGGTGATGTCGTTGTAGCTGGTGACGTAGCCGCCACCGGGCAACGCCTGACCGCGCAGTTCGATGACCTTGCCGTCGGCGCCGGTGCGCTCGAACACATGCGGTGAGCCCGCGCGCATGTAACCGATGCGGCGGTTGATCTGTACTTCGATATCACCCTCGCCCAGCTCGCCGCGTTCGGCGTTGTAGCGGATCAGATCGGCGACCGGGCGGCCCACATAGAGCATGCCGTCGGGGTAGCCGAACATCTGCTGGTAGCGCCTGTTCCATGCGGTCAGGCGCATGTCCGGATCGACCACGCTGACGCCCGCGCTGATGTTCTCCAGCGTGGTGGACAGAATCTCGCGGTTGAAGCGCAGCTCCTGGCCGGCCTCGTCCAGCACCGCCACCACTTCGCCCAGATCCATGCCTGAGCCGCGCAGCAGGCTGGTCAGCAGCAGGCGTGCCGAGGCTGCACCGATGGACGCCGCCAACAGGCGCTCGGTGAACTGCACCCACACGCGGTCGGCGGCGGCAGCGGGCTGCAGGTCGCGCTCCAGGCTCTGCGCCTGTTCGGTGAAGGCACGCCGTGCGCGGTTGTCGCCGATGACGCGCGCCGCCAGCGCCAGCAGGTCGCGCACCTTGACGTGTGCCGGCCAGTCACCCGCGACCACCGGGCGCTTGGCATAGGGATCGAGGAACGGCGCCGCGCGCAGGCGTTCGGTGACATCGGGCCGGAACCGCGCTGATACCAGCAGCATCACCACGGTATTGAGCAGCAGCGACCAGAACGTGCCGTGCGTCAGCGAATCCCAGCCACTGAGCCCGAACAGCTGCTCCGGCCGCAGCCAGTGAATGCCGAACGGGCCGTGCGACAGCAGGCGGTCATCCAGCCAGCCACCGTGACTGAGTGCGGGCAGCAGCAGGGTGTAGGCCCACACGCCGAAGCCGACCAGCATGCCGACTTCCACACCGCGACGGCTGGCGCCGCGCCAATACAAGCCACCCAGCAGGCCCGGCGCGAACTGCGCCACCGCCGCGAACGCCATCAGGCCATAGGTGGCCAGCATGGTGTCGTTGCTGCTGCCGCGGTAGTAGCCGTAGGCCACCAGCGCGAGCAGCACGATGGCCATGCGGCGGATCCACAGCACGCGCGAGGCGACGCTGGCGGCTTCCTGGTGGTCGCCACTGCGGCGCAGCAGCACCGGCATCACCAGGTCGTTGCTGATCATCGTCGCCAGCGCGATGGAGGACACGATGACCATGCCGGTGGCTGCCGAGAAGCCGCCCACATAGGCCACCAGCGCCAACGCGGAGTTGGCTTCGGCGATGGGCAGCGCCAGTACGAGCGTGTCGTCCGACGGCAGGCCGGTGCCGAACAGGGCCGCCGCGCCGCTGGCGATGGGCACCACCATCAGCGTGATCAGCACCAGATAGCCGCCGAACATCCAGCGGGCACGGCTGACGTCATTGGCGTTGCCACACTCCACCACCGCCACATGGAACTGGCGCGGCAGGCAGATCAGCGCCAGAAAGCTGAGCAGTGTCTGCGAGACGAAGCCCACCGGCGGCGTGCCTTCAAACAGCGTGCGCGCCGACTGCACCACCGATTCGCCGCGATCACTGAGCCAGATGTAGGCGAACAGGCCGATGGCGATCATCGCCAGCAGTTTGATCATCGACTCCAGTGCGATGGCCAGCATCATGCCGTAGTGGTGCTCGGTGGCATCCACTTGGCGGGTGCCGAACAGGATGGCGAACAGGGCCATCAGCAGCGCGATGTACAGCGCCGGATCGGTGAGTGGGCTGCTGCCGGCGCTGTCGCCGCTGAGCACCTGCAGGCTCATCGCCACGGCCTTGTACTGCAGTGCGAGATACGGCACCACGCCGACCAGGGCGATCAACGCGACCAGCGCGGCCAACCGCCGTGAGCGGCCGAAGCGCGAGGAGATGAAGTCGGCGATGGAGACCACGTTCTCGCTGCGCGCGATCAGTGCCAGCCGCTCGATGATGCGCCAGCCGAACAGCAGCATCAGCATCGGGCCCAGGTAGATGGGCAGGTAGCCGATGCCATAGCGCACGGCCGAGCCGACCGCGCCGTAGAAGGTCCACGACGAGCAGTACACCGCCAGCGCCAGGCTGTAGACCACCGGGCGCAGCCACGGGCGGTCCGGGTACAGCGGGCGGCGGTCGCCCCACCACGCCACGCCGAACAGCAGCGCGGCGTAGCCAAGCGACACCAGGAGCAGGATCCAGCTGGAAACCAAGGGCAGGTCCGTTGAGTGGAGCTGGCTCAGTGTAGCCATTCCTTGCCGGTGGGGCTGGCGGTGCGGGGGATTGGTGGGTGTTGCTGGCGGTTGGGGTATTGGTTGGCTGGGGTTACCCCTCCCCGGCCCTCCCCTCCGCCTTCGGCGCAAGGGAGGGGGTGGTTCGCGCGACCGGATAGATCTGAGGTGAAGCCGCTTCTGCTCCCTCCCTTGCGCCGAAGGCGGAGGGGAGGGTTGGGGAGGGGTAAGCCTCGGCTTACTTCACCAGCTCGAAGCGCACTTCCACGCGGCGGTTGGGCAGCAGGCATTCCAGGAGGGCGGCGCGGGGGCGCACGCCTTCACACTGCTGCACCTGCTCGGTGTCGCCACGGAACTCATAGCGGATGCTGTCTGCGGCGATGCCGCGTGCGATCAGCAGCTCGCGCACGGTGCGGGCGCGGCGCTCGGACAGGCTCTGGTTGTAGTCGAAGCCGTTGCCCTGCATGCGGTCGGCGTGGCCGACCAGGGTGACGCCCGCCAGCTCGCGCTTCTCGCTCTGCAGCGTGGTCAGGGCGCGGTCGATGCTGTCCAGAGAATGGCCACGGATGTCCTTGGCGCCATCGCGGTCGAACTCGAACAGCACGTTCGCCACCAGCGCCTGCGGTGCAGCGGCGGCCACCGGGGCGTCGGGGGCCACGCCACACTGGCGCGCGGCGGCCTCGGCATCGTTGACCAGGTCTTCGGCGATCTGGATATAGGGCTTGGAATGTCGCCACTGCTGCTGGTTGAACTCGTTGCCGGCGTGCACCAGCTCCACCTCGCCGCAGGCCGCCTTCTGCGCGGCGCAGGCGAAGCCCGGCGCGTCGTGCAGTACCTTGAGGCGCTGCCACAGATCGGCGCGCAGGTACTTCGCGTCATTCACCAGCGGCGTGTCGTTGGCGATGGGATCGGCACCCTGCTCCATCGCCACGATCAGCTTCTCAGACTCGGCCAAGGCCTGCTGCGGGAAATCACTGCGGTCGTTGCGGCTGTACTCGTGGAAGGACACGTCCAGCCAGCACTGTGCCTTGGACAGGTGGTAGTCGCGCACGGGGCGGCCGCCGTCGTTGAGCGCCTGGATGCGGCCCTGCGTGGCCTCGTAGGTCTGCAGGTCGGCGTGGATGGCTTCGTCGCTGATGCGCTTTGCGGGCGGCTGCAGCTGCGCCTGCTGCGCGCTGGCCAGTGCCGGCGCGGCGAACAGGACGGCGAGCAGCAGCGGACGGAGAGTCGGGTGGTTACGGATCATGGTGGGGTCCTCAGCGTGCCGGGTCGCGGTAGCGGACCGGATCACGGCGGAAAAGGTCTTCGTCGAACTTGAAGCGCAGGCGCAGGAACAGGCCCTGCTGCGTGTACTCGTAGCCGTTGAGGTCGCTGTCGCCGGCAAAGCCGGTGCGGTTGTAGCCGGCAGACAGCCACAGGTTCTGGCGCAGCAGGCGGCCCACTTCCACACCGTAGGCGTACTGGTTGGCGCCGTGCTGGCCACGGAAGGTGGAGCCGAGCACGCCGACATCCCAGTTCTCGGTGATGTCATAGACAATGCGCCCGGACACCAGCACCGCGTTGAAGCTGCTGTTGACGCGGTTGCCGTCGCTGTAGGCGAACTGGTCGCGCTGCCACTTGCCTGCGATGCGTCCGGTCAGCCACCACGGGCGTGACGGGTGCCAGTCGGCGTGCATGGAAACGATGTGGGCGCGGGTGCGCACGTCCTGGCTGCCGCCATCGACCACTTCGCCGTCCTGCAGCACCAGCCCGCTTTCGTCGCGTTCGAGCTTGTACTCGTAGCGCATCAGCGCGTTGACGCGGTTGCGGTCGGTGTCGCGATAGGCGAGGCCGAGCTGGAAGCGATCCTGCAGCACGTCGCCGCGCTCTTCGTAGTTGGTCGCCAGCAGATAGTTGCGGCCCAACAGCGTCCAGTCGCGGCTGAGCTTGCGCGCCACCATGAACTGCAGCAGTGACGTAGTGAACGCCTCGTTGCTGTCGGTGGTGGTCGCCACGTCCTCGGAGATGCGGTGCTCGGCACGGATCGCGCCGCGCCACAGCGGGTTGGCGCTGTAGTCCAGCGCCAGCGCCAGACCCGTGCTGTCGCCGGTATCGCCAGCCACCACGTTGACCCGTTCCACCGAGCTGCTCAGACGCAGGCCCTGGGCGATGTCCCAGTTGTTGCGGATGCCCGAGGCGGCCTGCACATCACGGCCACTGACCGCATCACGCAGGCGGTATTCGGAGAATGCCTGCGTGTCGCGGATGTAGCTGCTGTCGATACCGAACACCAGCGCATCGGCCTCACGGCCGGTGGTGGTGACGCCATAGGCACTGGTCAGGCCGGTCTGCTTTTCGTAGCGGCCATACAGGCGGCTGCGCTCGAACACCTGGTAGTCCACGCCCGCAGAAACGCGGTTGCGGTCTTCGCCGCTGATGCTCTGCTCGTACTCGGCACCGCCGCTGAAACGATCGCTGAAACGATAGCCCAGCCCGACGCGTGCGCTGTCCGATTCCAGCCTGGTGCCGACCGGCAGATCGCTGGCGATGCCACCGTTGCTCGATGCACTGTTGATCACCATCAGGCCGGTGGCCGGGTCCAGTGCCTGCTGGCCGTAGCCTAGCGCACCGCCGCCCGCGCCGGTCGCAAAGCCACCGGTCAGGCCGGAGAGCGTGCCGTAGCCAGTGCCTGACCACGGCGAGGTGGTGCCGATGGTCTCGCGGATGCTGCGCAGCCCGACGTCCAGGGTCAGGCGGTCGGTCGCCGCGACGCGGATACCGGCGCCGCCGGCATCACGTTCACCACCATCCGGGTTGCGGTCCTCGCTGCGCAGCGCTTCGGCATACAGCTCGAGGCGCGGGCCCACCGCGTAGGCCAGACGGGCGTTGTATTCGCCGCGGCCACCGTACAGCGGCGAGGCCGGGTTGTTGAACGCCGGATCGGTACGCGCGCCGAACAGACGCGCATCGAATTTCGCGCCGTCATGGGCGAATTCCACCCGCCACGCGTCACCCTCCACTTCGCCGGTGACGTCCTTCAGCCCCTGCGAGGTCACCTGGTTGAGCGAGTTGGTGTTGATCTCGCTGCGGGTACGCGCGAACTCGGCGACGAACTGGGTGTTCGGGCCGAAGCGGTAACCGGCATTGACGCTGCCCATCTTGAACGGCGCATGCGGGTTCTGGTCTTCCACCGCGGCGGCGCCCACTTCCAGCTTTTCAGTGAGCTTGAGCTGGCCGTCCGCGCCGATCACCCAGAACTTCTCGGTCTGCTGGTCCAGCTCATAGGTGATGCGCAGCGAGACCGGATTGAGGTCGCTGTCGAAGGAGGGCAGGAACTGGTTGAGCAGGATGCGGCCGGAGAACGGCTCGAAGCTGTAATCCACCAGCCGCGCCAGCGGCTTCACCGAGACGATGCGCGACGGCTGGTTGCGGTCGCGCACCACCAGTTCCACGCGCTCGCTGCCTTCCAGCACCGCGTTGTTGCGCAGTGCATACGGGCCGCTGCCCTGGCTGCGGAATTCCTCGATCACCTGCCGCAGTGAATCCTCGATGGCGAACACGTTGCTGCGCACGCGCTCGCTCTCGAAGTGCCAGCCCAGCCCGGTGGCGGTGCGGTTGTAGGTGCCCAGGCTGCGCTGCGGCACCGCGCCGCTGCCACCGATGCCGGTGGTGGTGGCCAGCGTGTCGCCCGTCTGGAAATCGCCGTACAGCAGATAGCTGCGCTTGTTGTCGATGCGCACGTACAGGCGTTCGGCCGAACGCGCGTCGAAGCCACGCAGCGATGCGTCGCCATAGACCGGGTAGAACTCCTCCGGCTGGATGTCACGCAGCAGGCGGCCACGCACGTCCTTGTCCGAATCGTAGGCCGCGGTGAGCAGGTACTCGCCCTTGATGCGGCCCTTCACGAAGAAGGCGGTGCGCGCACTGGCGTTGGCCTTGCCGTTGTTGAACTGTTTTTCCCAGCGGCGGATGTCGCGGTCGAACGCATCGTGGTGCTGCACCGGCGAGATCAGACCGGCGTTGGACTTGTTGCGGAAGTTGACTACGCCTTCGATCAGGCCTGTCGCCAGCAGGTCGCGCATCTCAGGCAGGAAACCGATGCTGCCTTCGGCGGTTTGGCCACCGGCGGTGATGCGCAGCACCACATCCTGCGGCTCGTGCGGTGCCAGCAGGTCGAATTCGGCGACACCGTTCTCCACCTCCAGCTGTATGCCAGGCACCACCTTGTCGGCGTCGGCGGCACCCGGGCCGAACTCGTCGGTGCGCGAACCCGGCAGACGGATGCGACCACCGCTGTGTTCGATGGTGGCGTACCCCTTTCCGGCCAGCGGCTTGCCGTCCGCACCCAGCAGGTGAACGGTGATGTGCACCGGCGTCTGGCCGTCGGCGGGCACGCCGTCACGGTCCACTTCCACCGAGACGCGGTCCACGCCGCTGTTGCGGCTGTAGTCCACCGGACCAGCGTTGGCAGCGAGTACTTCAGACGCAGCGTCGATGCTGGTCAGGCTGCGCGGGTACAGCGTGCTGGCATCGCCCAGTACGGGCGTGAAGCGGGTGCTGCTGCCCACGTTCTGGGCCAGCGCCGGCAGGCTGGCCGTTGCCAGCGCGCAGGCCAGCAGGCTCACGCGCGGCATGCTGCGCAGGGAATGGCGGCTCACGGCTGCACCTCCTGCGCGGCACCGGCCGACGGCGGATTGGGTCGGGGATGCACGATCGGTCTCTGGTTGGCCGTATCCGTGGCCTGCTGCGGCGCACGGGCGGGCTTGCTTTCAAAACGCAGCGGCGACTGGCCGGCTTCGGTTTCCGGCGCACGCACTTCACCCTGCGTGCGGCGCGCCTTCACCTGTTCCAGCAACGGGTTGGAACAGCTGCCTTCGATGAAATCAGCGCGGTGCAGCTCGCCGTTCTTCAGGTCGAGCAGCAGGCTGTCGGCGTCGCCCAGGTTGCGGTTGCTGCTGGTGGTCAGGCGCGCACCGGTCGGCAGGGTGGATGCGTCCACCTTCAGTGTGTGGCTCTGCGGTGTGAGGCCGCAGTAGCTGTACTTGCCTTCCGAATCGGAGATCAGCCAGGTGCCGTTGGAGAAGTACAGACGCACGCCCGGGATGCCCAGTTCCTCGTGGTCCTGCACATGGTTGTTGTTGCAGTCCACGAACACCTTGCCCAGCACGCAGGCTTCATCGGTGAACACGCCACCGGTGACGCGCACGCGGTATTCGGCACGGTTGGACGGCACCGAGCCCGGCACCGGCGTGAGGCCGACCGGATCGATGCAGCCACCGGTGATGGAGCAGCCATGTGCCTGCGCGCGGTTGACGCCGTCACCCTGCATCGCACCCACGCCGACACGCACGCGGTAGCGGAGCACCAGCTGACCACCGACATCGATGCCACCCAGATCGAAGCCAAGGCGCGGGCCCGGCCTGCCAAGCGGTTCGTCCAGCGCACGCCCACCCACGCGGGCGGTGCCGTCGATGTAGGTGAAGCCGCGCGGCAGCGTATCGAGGATGTTCACCGTCGCCAGCGCGCTGCCGGCGGTGTGCCGCACCGTGATGGTGTACTGCACCGTGTCACCGATCTCGGCGGTCTGGCGGTCACCGGTCTTGCTGATGACCAGGCCGGTGGCCTCGGCGGTGTCCAACGGGATGTGGTTGTGGATGATGCCGGCAGTGGCCGAACCGGAGAACAGCGTCAGCCAGTATTGCGTGGCCGTGCCGACGGCACCGGTCGGTGCGGTGGCCTGCGGCTGCACCAGGTGGTTGCTGCCCACCGCGCCAGGCGGCGACAGCGTGCCATCCTGCGGCGGAATCATCGACGACACGAACTGATAGCCGCCCGGCGGCGTCACCGTCAGCTTGAACTCGCAGCGTGCGGGCGCGGCGGGGCCGAACACGAACTGGTAGTAGCCGGTGTTGCCGACCGTCATCGAGATCGCATTGCCTTCCACGGTGTAGCCACCTGCGCTGGCGTTGAGCACCGCGGTCAGCGGGTCGTAGCCGTTGCACACGCCCACCGGCGTGAGGGTGACCACCGAGCCCGGCACCGGGTCACGGGTAGTGGCGTCGTACACCACGCCGGACGGGTCCACCGGCAGGCTCTGCTGCGGCAGGTGATCACCCGGCTTGAGCACCACCTGCAGCTGGCTGGCGCCATGCTCATGCGTGCGGCAGGCCGAAGCGTGGCCGTTGGCGAGCGCACCGTCCGTATCGCACTGCACGCCGGTGCCGCCGGCAACCTCGTTGTTCACCGGCCATGCCCACAACACGCCGGACATCGGATCACGGAACTGGATGTGCCACTTCTGGCCCGGCACCACGTCGTCGAAACGGTAGCTGCCGTCGGCACCGGTCTGGGTGGTGTTGACCACGCTGCCGGTTTCCGGATCCACCAGTTCCACCTGCCACGCATGCAGGCGTTCGTCACCGCCGTCGAGCAGGGCGTCGTCGCTGCCGATGTCGAACCACACGGTGCCGCCGACCGACGCGGCCAGTTGCACCTGGTTCTGCACGCGGCAGGCATTCTGGGTGATGGCGGCATCGCACAGCGGCAGATCGCCCACTTCACCCTCGAAGCTCTCGCGCTCGGTAGGTGTAGGCGTGCGGAACTCGTTCTCACCACCGCCCTCGACCAGCACCGCATTGTTGACGGTGCCCGCCTTGGCGGCGTCCTCGGCTACGTTGACCTTGACGGTGATGTCCGACGACGAGGACGCGCCCGCCGCCAGCACCTCGCTGCTGCGGCACTCGAAGCGCGCATCGCCCACGGCGCCGGTGCAGCGCCAACCGTTGCCGGTGGGCGCTTCAGCCAAGGTGAGGCCGACCGGCAGGCGGTCCCGCACGATGTACTCGCCGAACGACGGCTTCTGGCCGGCGTTGCGCACGCGGATGGTGTAGCTGGCCACGTTGTTGACGGTGAACTTCACCGTGCCCGACGACTTGCTGACCATCATGTCCGGCGAATCACCAATCTCGCCGAAGTTGTTGTCGATGGCCTTGTCGCCCGGCTGCAGCACGATGCCGGTGATCGCCGAGGGCGTGGTGGCCTTGTCGGTGACGGTCGCGTTGACCGGCGTACCGGCGATGGTGCCGGCCGTGGTCAGGCCGTTGAGGGTCTCGGCAGGCTGGGTCGGCTCGGTCACCGTGTAGGTGCCCGGGCGCAGGCCCTCGAACACATAGTGGCCGTTGCTGTCGGTGCGACCGGTGACAGTGACGGCATTGCCCAGGTCATCGGTGCCGGTCAGCACCACGTCGATCTGCGCGTAGCCGCCTTCGTCGGACTGCCTGATGCCGTCGTCGTTGCTGTCGTTGTAGACATGTCCGGAGATGCTGCCGCCCAGAATCTCGCCGAAGTTGTTGTCGGTCGAAATCTGGTTCACGCCCACGGTGATCGTGCTGATCTTCGACGGGCCATTGCCCGGTGTCGTCGGCATGCCTCCGCTGGTGCCCGGCACGGTCTGGCCGTCCAGCGTGCCCGGCGGCTGGTTGGGTTCGATGACCGTGTAGGTGCCCGGCGGCAGGTCGGTGAAGCTGTAGTTGCCGTCCGCATCGGTGGTGACGGTGACGCTGACCGGCGTGCCATCGATGGCGGTGCCGGTCAGTTCCACGGTGACGCCGACGATGCCTTCCTCGCCCGGATCGACCACGCCGTCATTGTTCGCATCCATCCACACCTTGCCGCTGATGCCGCTGCTGCGCGGAATCTCGCCGAACAGGTTGTCCACCGAAGCGCTGCCCGGTGTGCGCAGGTCGATATCGGTGATGGCGCTGGGTACGGTGGTCACCGGCGTGGCGGTGCCGCTGGCGCTGCCACCCACGGTGCCCGCGGTGGTGATGCCGTTGGCGGTGCCTGTCGGCTGTGTCGGCTCGACCAGCATGTAGATGCCGGGGCGCAGGTTCTCGAAGCTGAACTTGCCGTCCTTGTCGGTGCTGGTGCTCAGCGTGACGCTGGCGCCGGTGTCATCGGTGCCGGTCAGTTCGATGACCACGCCGGCCAGACCGGATTCACCGCTGGCAGCGATGGCGCCGTCGTTGTCCATGTCCAGGAACACGGTGCCGGACACGGCCACCTGCAACACTTCACCGAAGTTGTTGGCCTGGGAGTTGCCGCCCGCCGCCAGCAGGATGTCGCTGATGGCGCTGGGCACGGTGGTCACCGGCGTTGCCGCGCCGCCGGTACTGCCGACAGTGGTGATGCCGTTGATGGTCGTCACACCGTTGTGAAGCGGCTGCTGGGCCTGCTGCGTGACGGTGTAGCTGCCGGCCAGCAGGTCGGCGAACTGGTAGCGGCCATCGGCATCGGTGATGGCCGTCAGGTTGGCCACACCCAGCGCGTTGAGCACGCTTGCCGGCAGGCTCAGGGTGACGCCTTCAAGACCCGGCTCGCCCGGTTCCTGCGTGCCGTTGTTGTTGCTGTCCAGATACACCACACCCGACAGCACCGCCGCCTTCTCACCGAAGTTGTTGGCCGTCGATCCTGCAACCGGCAGCTGGGTGATGGTGATGACGTTGCTGGTGTTTTCCTTGCCGTCGGCCAGATCCTTCGGCTGGGTCTGGGTGATGACGTAATCCACGCCCGGCAGCGCGTCCGGCCAGCTGTAGCTGCCATCGCTGTCGGTGGTCAGGCTCACGCTGATGTCATCACCGCCACCCGGCTTGCCGTCCGGGCCATGGCTGGTGATCACGATCTCCACGCCCGGCATACCCGGTTCAGTCGGGTCCCGGGAGCCATTGTCATCGTGGTCCAGATACACGATGCCGCTGATCGGGGCCTTCTTCAGCTCGCCAAACAGATAGCCGTCCGCGTGCTGGCCTGCCTTCAGTACGATGGCACTGACCACATCACGTTCGCTGGCGTCACCGCCTGCGCTGCCCGCGCCATGCTTGCCGTTCTCATAGCCGGTCGGCTGGGCTTCGGTGATGACATAGCTGCCCTGCAGCAGGTCATCGAAGCGGTACGCACCATCGCCATCCGTGGTGGTCATCCGGCTCACCGGCATGCCCAGGGCATCGGTGCCGGTCAGCGTCAGTTTGACGCCGGCAATACCCTTCTCGCCCGCATCCCTGATGCCGTTGTTGTTGCTTCCGCTGTTGCTGGAGAAGTCTTCGTAGACCACACCCGCCAGCGCGCCCAGCAGCTCACCAAAGTTGTTGCCGGCGGAACCGGCCACCGGAAGTCGAGAAATGGTGATGCTGTTGGAAATGTTTTCCTTGCCGTCGGCATAGCCATCCGGCTGGGTCTGCTTGACCACATAGTCCACGCCGGTAGGCAGATCGGCGAAGGCGTAGTTGCCCTGCCCGTCGGTATTCACCGTGGCGATCAGGGTGCTGCCGTCAGCGGCATACAGCGACACGCTTACACCCGCGATGCCGCCATTGGCTGCGGAGTTGATGCTGCCGGCATCGGCACCATCGAATTGACCGTTGTCGTTGCGGTCCAGGTAGACGGTGCCACTGATGCCGGCCACCAGCACTTCACCGAAGTTGTTGGCCTGCGATTTGCCGCCCGCTGCCAGCGTGATGTCGCTGATAGCGCTGGGCACGGTGGTCACCGGCGTTGCCGTACCGCCGGTGCTTCCGGCGGTGGTGATGCCGTTATGGGTGGCGGCGCCGCCATACAGCGGCTGCTGGGCCTGCTGCGTGACGGTGTAGCTGCCGGCCAGCAGGTCGGTGAACTGGTAGTGGCCATCGGCATCGGTGATGGCGGTCAGGTTGGCCACGCCCAGCGCATTGAGCACGCTGGCGGGCAGGCTCAGGGTGACGCCTTCAAGACCCGGTTCGCCCGGCTCCTGCGTGCCGTTGTTGTTGCTGTCCAGGTACACCACACCCGACAGCACCGCCGCCTTCTCACCGAAGTTGTTGCCCGTCGATCCTGAAACCGGCAGCTGGGTGATGGTGATGACGTTGCTGGTGTTTTCCTTGCCGTCTCCCAGGCCCGTGGGCTGGGTTTCGGTGATGCGGTAGTTGGCGCCGATCACCGCGTCTTCGTAGCGGTAGTTGCCATTGCCATCGGTGACGATGGGCGTGGTGGTCACCACCGGCACCCAGGTACCGTGCTCGTCCTGCACTTCCAGGGTGATGACCACATCGGCGATGCCCGTCTCGCCGGCCTGCTGGCTGCCGTCGTCGTTGCGGTCCAGATACACCGTGCCACTGATGTGCGCGCGCAGGTTCTCACCGAAGTTGAATTCGGTGCCGTTGCCCGCGATAAGGCGGATGCCGCTGATTTCGTCCTGGTGGCTCACGCCACCGGCATCGGTGGCGATGATGCAATCGGTGGCGCTGCTCACGCACTGCACGCCGTTGATCAGGCCGGGGTTGATCGCCTTCGGCTGGTTGATCAGGCCGGCAGGCGTGGTCGGCAGCGGCTCGCGCAGACGATAGGTCTTGCCGGCGCTGAGTCCGGTGAACTCGTAGAGGCCCTGCGCATTGGTCTGCGTGGTCAGCTCGCGGCGGGTCTCCACTTCGAGCAGGGCGACCGTTGCGTTGGCGATGTCGGCATCGGCAGGCGTGCGCGTGCGGCTGCCGTCCTGGTCGATGTACACATGGCCGGAAAGCCTGCGCTCGGCGGGCTCGGGGAAGTCGAACATCACACCCTGAGCGCCCTGTGCCAGCACGATGCCGGAGATGATGCTGGTGGTGGCGGTGTTCTCGATGCCATAGGCACCGCCGGCCGAGGTCACGCCGGTACTGCTGCCGGCGCGGTTCGGGCGACCGGCGGTATTCGGCTGCGGCAGGCCATTGCTCGGGTGTCCGGCAGGCTGGGTCTGGGTGAGCGTGTAGCCCGTTGCATCGGATGGCACCAGATCAACGAAGGCATAGTCGCCCGCGCTGTTGGTGGTCGTGGTCAGGCTCACCACATTGCCGTAGATGTCCGTGCCGCTCAGCACCACGGTCACGTTGGCGATGCCGGTGTCCTGGGCAGTACCGTCCTGGTCGCCGTTGTCGTTGAGGTCGACGAACACACGGCCACCCAGCTGCGCGTTGACCACGCTGGTGGTCGAGCTGCCATCGTTGTTGGTGCTGTCGCGGTCCTTGGACGTTTCCTTGTCGTTGGCGTCGCGGCCCGGCTGGATCTTGACGTTGTTGGTGTGCAGGTTGGCCGCACCGTACGGCCCCTTGAACACGCCCGGCACGGCGCGTGCGAACAGGGTGAGCTCCACCGTGTTGGCCGCGCCCGAGGGGAACATGCCGCCGAGATCGCAGGTGATGGACTGCTGCTGGCTGGACGCAGTCAGCTCCGCCGGCCCTGCCGACAGGTAGCAGACGTTGTCCGTGCCCGTCGCCGGCTTCGGCTTCTGCGCGATGACCGTACCCGACAGCGTCGCGCCGCTGCCGGCACCCGGCACGACGCGGGTGTCGTCCAGCACCCACTCGAAGCCCATGGGCAGCGTATCGACCACGCGCATTTTCTCGACGGTGCTGCCGGCGTTGTTCACCACCACGATGCGGTACTCGATGGGCTGGCCGATGTTCACCGAGCCACCGGTCACGGTGGTCTTGCTGACCACCTTGAGGTCAGCCACCGGATAGGCCACGTCGTTGACCTTGGAGAGGTTGTTGTTCTCCAGGCCCGACGCCACCAGATCGCAGGTGCCGTTCTTCTCGTAGTTGAGCGTTTCGTCGGCGCAGGCGGCACCGGCGTTCTCGAAGATCACCGGGCGGCTGGATGTGCCGGTGACGGTGAACACCACCTCGAACGTCACCGCTTCGCCATGGTCGAGGAAGCTGCGGTCCGCGTCACCTTCCAGCACGCAGCTCAGGTCGCCGTTGCTGGACATGCAGACCACCGACGACGTCGGCTTGAGCATGCTGCCGCCCGGTGCCGAACCAGCGGCGTTGATGTTCTCCACGCGGCTGAAAACAGCCTGCAGCGGTGCGGGCACATTGATGCGGTCAAGCACCTTCACCTTTTCGGCGCGCGAGTAGCCGGTGTTCTGCACGGTGAGGCGGTAACGCAGTTCCTCGCCGATGGCGAACTCGGTCCAGCGCTCGGCATTCGGGCTGGGATCGGCCGGATTCTTCTTCGGGTAGATCTGGGTCTTGCCCTGGATCAGGTCGATCTCGGGCACGATGATCTGGAACGGCACCGTATCGCTGTCGTTCGATGTGGCGCCCGCGTCGTCGCAGGCGGTCGATGGCGTGCTGCCACCCTGCCGCCACTGGCAGATGCCGCCCTGCGGTTCGACGTGGGCGGTATTGCGCGCATTCGGATAGATCACGCCACCGGCGCCCGGTGCCGGCATCGGGGTCGGCTTCCTGATGCGGGCGATGATCTCGATGCTCTGCGTGGTTTCCGAGGCGATCTCACCGCGCGTGTTGCGGCAGATCACCCGGCCCGCCGCCAGCGTTGCCGGCGCGGTGTCACAGGTCAGCGCACCACCCGCCACCGGCGTCACCGACAGCAGCTCGTAGGTGGGCTGCGTCGGGTCGCTGAAATCGGTCTGCAAGGTGTCAGTGACGACGAAATCGTTGAGCGGCGCCTTGTCCGGGCCGTTGTTGCGCGTGGTCAGGGTGAAGCGCACCTTCTCGCCGATCAGCGCCACGTTCTGCGCGCCACCCGCGCCGCCCATCGACGGCGCACTCATGGTCTTGCGGGTGACTTCGTAATCGGTGCGCGGCACTACCTTCAGTGCCGCCGCGTCGCTCAACTGGCTACCGGCCATGGCATTGAGCACGGCGTTCGGCGAAGTCAGCGTCGCATGGTTGGTCAGCAGGCCCGACAGCAGGCCGCGCGTAACGGTGAAGACCACTTCGATCTCCGCGTCCGGCGACACATTGGTGAACGTGCAGATCTGGTTGGCGCCAGCCTTGCACGCATCCACCGTGGCCGTTCCCTTCCGCACGATCACCGACGGCGTGACACTGCCGCTGTGCGTGCCACCTAGTACGCCCGGCACCTGGTCGGTAAGCACCAGCGTGGGAATGGCCTTCTGGTTCGGGTTGTCCGCCAGCGACGCGGTGGTGACCACGATCTTCCAGTAGGCGGTACTGCGGTCGGCGGCCAGTACCGGCAGCGCGCCGTTGTCGGTCGGGTCGTCCACCCAGGTGGTGTTGTCCACCGACGAATGCTTGCGGATGCCAACCCACGCCTTGTCACTGACCACATCGGTCAGGATCAGGTTGTTGCCTGCGCCCTTGCAGTCACCGCCCACATCCAGCTTGTCGGCAGGCAGCGGGCCCTGGTTCGGCTGCAGGCCCAGCTGCAGCAGCGCGCTCGCGCCACTGCAGGCGTAGTTGTCCAGCTTCTGCTGGCCGGTGATGGCGGTGGCTTGGGTGGTGAACGACAGGTTCACGCTGCCGCCCTTGGCAATCACGCCCGGCCCGGTGTTGGTGCACTCCACGCGCACGGGGTGGCTGGCCGCGGTGATGCCCGCCGGCAACGAACCACCGGCAGGCAGGTCGGCGGTGTTCTTCGCCACGCACGTCCACCCCGGCGTGACGTTGGTCAGGCCTGCGGTCGCGTCGTACTCGCCCGCACGCAGGTAATCGACCACCACCAGGGGATTGGTGGCGCTGTAGGTCGCGCCGCTGGTGCCCCCCTGCCCGTTGGCGACGGTGAAGGTGGAGGTGATCGGCGAACCGGGGCTGATCGGGCCCGAGCCGGGGTTCTTGCTCTTGGCCAGGGTGATGTCGGTGGAAGGTTCGTTGACCTTGTACGGCGTGCTGCCTGCGTTGTTGCTGGTGTTCCAGTCCTTCAGCCCCGCCGGCGGCGTGGCCACGACCGGGAAGCTGCCGCTGCTGCCGGCGGTGGGCGTGGTCAGCGGAATCTGGATGGTGGGCGGTGCCGAACCCTCGGGGACGGCCGGCATCTGGCAGCTGACCAGCGTGCCGGTATGGGTGACGCCGTTGACCACCAGCGTCTGGTTCGGCTGCGCCGAACAGTTGGGTGGCAAGGCACTTGGGTCGAAGCCGAACGACGTGGCCGGATCAAAGGGATCCGGGCTGGTCGTATCCGGGTTGGGGAACTGCGGAATGATGGTGCTGAGCGTGCCACCGGCCGGTGCGTCGCCCGGGCCGTTGTTCTGGTAGGTCAGCGTCAGCGTGTGCGGCGTGTTGACCTCCAGCGGGCCAGCCGGAAAGGTCACGGTGCCCGCGACGTCGATGCCGGCGACCACGCTGTAACCCGCCGAATCGGCGTTGTCGCTCAGGTCGATGTCGAAGTAGTTTTCGTTGGCGCTGTTGATGGCCGCATTGTTGGTATGCGTGCCCAGCTCGTTGGCGCGCAGGCCGACGGTGATCTTCGAGTTGTTGAAGTCCGCCGCGCTGAACGGCCCGGTGTACGTGCAGATGATCCTGCGGCTGGCCTGCGCCGCGGCGACCGTGGTGCACGAAGTGGGACGTACCGGCCCGCTGTGCGTGATCGACTCGAGCACGTTGCCGGTGTTGCCCGGCAGCTCGTCGATGACCACCAGTTCGGCACCAGCAGGAATCGCGTCACCCGCGACGGCGCTCGGCCGCAGCTCGAAGATCGCCGGGCCACCGGTGCCGATGTCCTCGCCATTGGCGGGCGTCACCAGCACCTTGTCCACGGTGAGGTTGCCGGCGTTGAACACCGTGGTGTTGTTGGATGCGGTGGCCGAGCTGGAGCTGGACTGCGCACTCAGCGGCAGCGAACCCAGCGTGGTCGGCTTGATGCTGAAGCCCAGGCTTCCCTTCTCGCCTTCCGCGCCTGCCGGCACCGTGCACGAGACGATGCGCGTCCCCACGTCGAAGCTGCAGTCGTGCGGGCCGGGGGTGGTCGGCGGTACGTACTGCACCGACAACGGCAGCTGCACGGTGAGCACCGAATCGGCGGCGTCATCGCTCATGCGCTGCCAGCGCAGGCCGATCCTTGTTTCGATGTCACGGCCGATGACCAGCGGAATGTCGAGGCCGACCGGGACCACTTCGGCCAGCGCCGTCAGCGGCGCCAGGCCAAGCAGCGCAGTCAGCAGCACCCGCGACAGGCGCGCGCTCAACGACGTGGGACGCCGCCGCGCGGCACGCTCCCCCTGATTGCCTGCGGGCGGGTTTCGATCCAATTGGTTGTTCACCGGCTAAACCTCTGCAAACGCTGCGCGCACAGGCCACCGGCACAGCCGGCAGCCTGTCTTCCTGAGTTCGTCAATTCGCCGGCCGCCCCAAAACGGCTGGCTATTCAGCGCAGTGATGTGCGCGTGAAAGCGCGGATTCTTGCCCCGGTGATTCGCAGGGCACACTGCCAGTTGGTGACGGAAAGTTGCACTGCGTCACATCTTTTTATCTATACAAGTCAATTTCACGCCGCGATCACATTGCTGTATCTGGCGATCGCACTGATCGAAACTCACAGATGAGGTGGCAAAAACTGTCAGTTTCCTGAATTTAACCTGTCTGAAGCCGGCAAATCAGGGCGAAACCTGCCCGACCTATTCAGTTCCAGCGCAGGAAAAGACCAGAAAAAAGGTCGGCGTCAGTGAGAATGAGGACGCCTGGGTGAGTATGCGTAAGGCGGATGTCTGCCACTCGGCAAAATCGGCCAACCTTTGGCTACAGGGCCGCAAAAGCGCCTATCTGGAACGCAATGGGTAAAGCGCCCCACAGCCTCCCGCTTAGGGGAAGCTCTCGCGGACACTCAGGTTTCGCCCCGTCAGAGGGTCAGGCGATAGCCGCTGCCCCGTACCGCACGCACCGGCAGGGTATGGCCGGTGGCGGCGCGCACGCGGTTGCGCAGGCGGTGCACCAGCACCTCGATCCGATGCGGATCGAAGCTCCAGGGCTGGTCAGTAAGCACCGCGATCAGGCGCTCGCGTGCAATGGTCTCAGTAGGTGCAGAGAACAGCAGAACCAGAAAGGCACGCTCGGCCTCGGTCAGGGCCAGCAGCTTGCCGCCCGGTGCACGCAGGTCCCAGCCATCGGTTTCCAACGACCAGCTGTTGGTCGCCGCCAACGCTTCGGTCTCGAGCAGCTGCACCGCTTCGCCCGGCAGGCGACGGCGCAGGCTGTAGAGCTTGGCGGCCAGCACGTTGGGCGTGGGCTTGGGTGGCAGGCAGGCGTCGGCGCCGGCCCACAGGCCCTCGGCCACCGCCTTCGGGGTGGCAGGATCCACCAGCAGCAGCACGCCCAGGTCATCGCGGCGGCGCAGGTGCGCCACGGTGCTGGCAACGTCTTCATTCAGGCGCGTGGTATCGATCAGCACCATGTCGCAGGGCGTGATGGCCAGCTCGCGGTAGAGCTCCTCGATGCTGTCCAGCGCGTGGACCTGGGCACCGAATTTGGCCAACGGCTGTACGACCGACAGGTTGCCGACAATCCATATCCGTAGCGGTGCCAACGCCTGCTCTTTGTTGACACCGCTTGCCAAACATTCTTGTTGTCGCACCCGCTCGGCTCCCCGCGCGAGCCCCCAAAGCCCGCCTTTTCAGGGGCTTAGTCTAGCGTAATCGCGGCTACAGGAACGCTATTGTCCGGTCAATTTTATGACCTGGACGGGGCCGCTTCAGGCCTCGTCCATGGAGGCCGCGCTTACTGCTCGGGCACACCCATTTCCTTGAGCAGCTCAGGCGCCGGGTACACCTTGGCCAGCAGCCAGCGCAGGTAACGCATGTCCACATGCACCGCGCGCTTGTAACGCGGGTCGAACCACCAGCTGGCACTCACCGACTCCCAGTTGGAGTCGAAGTTCAGGCCGATCAGCTCGCCCTTGGCGTTGAGCACCGGCGAACCGGAATTGCCGCCGGTGGTATCCAGATTGGTCAGGAAGTTGACCGTCTGGGTCTTGAGCGCCGGGTCGGCGGTGCTGCCGAAGTCACCCTTGGCGATGGCGGCCAGCAACGGCTTGGGCGCGTCGAACGGCACTTCGTTGGTGTTCTTCTCGACGATGCCGGCCACCGTGGTCACCGGCGAGTAGCTCACCGCGTCACGCGGATGCAGCGCCTCCACCTTGCCGTAACTGATGCGCAGCGTGCTGTTGGCATCCGGATACACGGCGCGGCCCTGCTTGGCGCGCCATGCGAACAACGCCTGCATGTAGGACGGGCGCAGGCGCAGCTGCTCGCCTTCGCGCGCCTTGCTCTGGCGCTCGGCGTCGAGCAGCGCCGTGACCAGCGTGCCGGCCGCGGCCATCAGCGGGTCGCTCTCGATGGCCGCACCCTTGCGCGCAGCCTCGAAGCGCGACAGGCGCTGCGCTTCCTCGCCCAGCCTGGTGCTGGCGTACAGCGCATCCAGACGCTTGCCCAGCTCCGCCGGCGTGCGCCCGAACACGGTGTCGAAATGCGCATCGCGCTGCGCATCGGGCAGCTGCTGGTAACGGCTCACCAGTGCGGTGAGGACGGCCTTCTCCACTGCCGGGTCGTAGCGGCGCTGCACCTGCTTGAGCACGCCTTCGATCAGCGCCTGGTCGCGCTGCTGGTAGCCGGATTCGCGCTCGGCATCGGGCTTGGCCGATTCCACGCGCAGCCGCTCCAGCAGCAGCGCCGAGCGCAGCAGCTGGGTCTGGCTGGACATCAGCCCCACCAGGAACTCGCTGGCGCCCATCTCGCGGTCGGCGGCGAGGGTGGCGAACAGGGCGTCGATATCGGCCTTGTAGGTGCCATCGACGGCGGCCAGCATCGCCTGCTCGTCCTGCGCACGCAGTGCCTTGGCATCGCTGCGCAGCAGGCCTTCCAGCTCACCGGCGGCGCGCTTGCGGTTGTTCTTCAGCGATTGCAGCTGCGAGGCATAGCGCGTGCGTGCGTCGGCATTGCCCTTGCCCTGCGCCTCGATGATGTCGATCAGCTGCTGGAACACCTCCACGCGGCGCGGCAGCACGGTATCGATCTGGTTGGCGAACTCACCGGCGGTGCGCAGCCGGTAGGTGATGCCGGGGTAGCCGGCGAGCATGGCGTAGTCGCCTTCCTTCGGGCCATCCAGCGACATCTTCAGGTGTGCCGGCGGCTGGTACGGCACGTTGTCCTTGCTGTACGGCGCCGGCTTACCGTCCTTGCCCACGTAGGCACGCAGCAGGGTGAAATCGCCGGTGTGGCGCGGCCACATGAAGTTGTCGATCTCGTCGCCGTAATTGCCGATGGCGCGCGGCGGCGCATAGACCAGACGGATGTCGGTCAGTTCCAGCTGGCGGATGCGGTAGAAATCACTGCCGTAATACATGTTGGCCACCGAGCAGCGCACGCCGCCTTCGGCTTCGCAGGCGGCGACGATGCGCTTGCGCGCGTTTTCCACCGCGTCGTAGTAGGCGCGACCGGTCTTGCCGCGCGCCTCCTTCAGCACGTCGTCGGTGACCTTGTCGAAGCCCACCGTCACCAGCACGCGGTAATCCGGATTGGCGGCGCGCTCGTCGTCACGGCCCTGGGCGATGAAGCCGTCGTCGATGTAGTTGTGTTCCTTGCTGGCGTTGTACTGGATCACGCCATAGGCCACATGGTGGTTGGTCAGCAGCAGGCCGTCACCGGACACGAACGAGCCGGTGCCGCCGCCCACACGCACGACGGCGCTCAACGGCGGCGCGGTGACATCGGCCAGCTCGCGCGGGTCACCCTTGAAGCCGGCTTCCTTCAGCGTCTTTGCCAGCTCCGGCAGCTGCGTGGGCATCCACATGCCCTCGTTGGCGTGGGCGGTGGCGGCCAGGCTCATGCCCAGCACCAGCGCGGCGGTCAGCGGTTTGCGCGTCATCGGAACTCCAGCGGTCAACAGAACTGCCCGGGACAGTAGCCGTGCAGGGCCGGAGGGGCAACCGCCATGGGTCACGATCCGGACGACACCGGTTACGGCGATGGACGGTGTTTGCCTACAATCGGCATTCCATCGCTATTGGACCTTCACGGATGATCGTCGGCATCGACCTGGGCACCACCCATTCACTGATCGGCGTGCACGGCACGGATGGCCCCCAGCTGTTCCTCAACCCGCATGGCCAACTGCTGACGCCCTCGGCGATCAGCCTTGCCGACGACGGCACGGTGCTGGTGGGGCAGGCCGCACGCGACCGGCTGGTCAGCCACCCCGAGAGCAGCGTGGCCCACTTCAAGCGCTGGATGGGCACCGACCGTGAGACCCGGATCGGCGCGCACCGCTTCCGGCCCGAGGAGCTCTCCGCGCTTGTGCTGCGCGCATTGCTGGCCGATGCCGAAGCGGCGCTGGGGCACAAGGTGGAAGAGGCCGTCATCAGCGTGCCTGCCTACTTCTCCGATGCGCAGCGCAAGGCCACGCGCGCGGCCGGTGAACTGGCCGGCATCCGCATCGAACGCCTGATCAACGAACCCACCGCCGCCGCGCTGGCCTACGGCCTGCAGCAGCGCGAGCAGGACGGGCGCATCCTGGTGCTGGACCTGGGCGGTGGCACCTTCGACGTGTCGATCCTTGAGCTGTTCGAGGGCATCGTCGAAGTCCACGCCAGTGCGGGTGACAACTTCCTGGGCGGTGAGGATTTCCTGGAGGCGCTGCAGCAGGCGTTCCGCACGGACCGCGCGGTGAACGACGCCACCCTCGACAATCTGGAGCGCGCCCAGCTGAGCCATCGCCTGGAACTGCTCAAGCGCGAGTTGAGCGCGCGCGGCGAGGCCAGCATGGACATCACCCTGTCCGGCCAGCCGCTGCAGTGGACGATGGAAGAAAGCCGCTACGCGCAGCTGTGCGAACCACTGCTGCAGCGCATGCGCACACCCATCGAGCGCGCCATGCGCGATGCACGGCTCAAACCCGACGCACTGGACGACATCGTGCTGGTCGGCGGTGCCGCGCGCATGCCCATGATCACCCGTCTGGTGACGCGCATGTTCGGGCGCCTGCCGCTGCGCCACATCAACCCGGACCAGGCCATCGCGCTGGGTGCCACCGTCGCCGCCGGCATGAAGGCGCGCGACGCTTCGCTGCGCGAAGTGGTGCTCACCGATGTGTGCCCGTACACGCTGGGTACGCAGGTCTCGCGGACGGGCCCGGACGGGAAGGAACGCCCCGGCTACTTCCACCCCATCATCCAGCGCAACAGCGTGGTGCCGGTGAGCCGTGAGGACACCTTCCACCCCTTCGATGCCAGCCAGCAGTTCCTGCGCATCGATGTCTATCAGGGCGAAAGCCCCACCGTGGACAAGAACATCAAGCTCGGCGAGCTGAAAGTGCCGCTGACGAAAGGCGCGGGTGATGACCGTTCGGTCACCACCCGCTTCACCTATGACGTGGATGGCATCCTGCAGGTGGAAGTCACCGAGAACGCCACCGGCAAACGCCATGAGCTGGTGCTGGAGCAGAACCCGGGCGTACTGAGTCCCGTGCAGATCCAGCAGCGTCTTGAAGCACTGCAGGCGCTGAAAGTGCACCCGCGCGAGCACCAGCCCAACCTCGCGCTGATCGCCCGCACCGAGCGCCTCTACTGCGAACATGTGCACTACCGCGAACAGCTGCAGGCGTGGCTGCTGCTGTTCCACGAGGCGCTGGAAAGCCAGGACCTGCACCGCATCGAACGTCACCACCGTGAACTGAGCAGCGCCCTGGACGAACTGGAAGGTGCCCGTTGAACTGGGCGCAGGATGCGTTGGAGCTGCTGGAGCTTGATGCGGACGCCGACGAGCGTGCCATCAAGCGCGCGTATGCACGGCTGCTGCGCAGCAACCGTCCGGATGATGACCCTGTCGCCTTCCAGCGGTTGCACAGCGCCTACCAGACGGCACTGGACTGGCAGCGCTTCCGCGAGCAGTTCGCGCACGATGAGGACGAGCCTGCAGCGGAGCTGGAGCACCCCGTGCAGGACGATCTGCAGGCAGAGAGCGCGGATGCGGCTGATGTCGCCACGGTTGCGGTCGCGCACGAATCGCCGCCCCAGGTCTCGCTGCAGGTTGCGGAGATCATCGAGATCGATGCATCGACACTGAAGATGGCAGCACAGCCTCCGGTGATCGAGCATGCGCTTGCCGAACCCACGCAGGCACTCATCGATCACGCGGCGCTGGCCGAACGCATCAGCTACAACGCGCGCAGCCTGTCGCCGGAAGCATTCGCACAGTGGCTGCGCGAATGTCCTGAGCTGTGGTCGCTTGCCGCGCGGGAGGACACTGCACAGGCGCTCATGGTGCGGCTGTTCCATCACGAGGGAGAAGCCATCGGTCTCGAGAATTTCGACCTGATCGCCGAGACCTTCAACTGGCATGACATCGGCGGTCCAGTCGATACCGATGCACTGACCCTGCTGCGGCAGCGCCTGTACACGCACTGGATACTGATCGCGGGCAACGAGCCCGAGCTGAGGAAGCGGCTCAGCTACTTCGAGCAGACCGACATCAGCCTGAAGGAGACCTGCAGGCGACGGCACCTTCTCACCCGTCGATGGGAGGATTTCGCCGGGGTGCGTGATGCCTTCCTGCCCTCGCGGGTGGCGGCGATGAAGAACACGCTGGCCGCCCTCACGCTGGGCAATCAACCGCCGCCCTGTCCGCCCCTGCGCCGCGACCAGATCGCCTTCTGGCGTGACGTGGGCAACGACGAGCAGCTCACCACGGCGCGGCTGCAGGTAGGTCTGCTGCGCGGTGTCGTCTTCAGCGCTGGCGGGCTGCTGGTGTGCGTGGGCATGCATGTGTTCAGCACGTTTGCGGCCAGGTGGACCTACAAACCCGAGCCTTCGTTCGCCGAGATGGTTCCCATGGCCCTTTTCGTCGTGGCTGCCTGCATGACAATCGGTATCGGCCTGTCGCTATGGAGGCAGCTGTGGCGCTGGCTCCCGACACCCGGACCCACGCGGGTCTGGTTGACGCTGCTGGCACTGTTCGCCCTGGTGATCAACCATTTCGCCGGCGTCGTTCCTGGCGCGTTCTTCGGTGGCCTCGCGCTGTTCTTCGCCACGCGGTTCGCATCGCGGCGCTTCCCCGACCTGACCAACCGCCTCATCATCGCCGCGATTCCAGTCGCCGTGGCCGCGCCGTTCGTTGTAACCGCCTTGAAAACGTCCTACGGCGTCTTCTTCGCCACCGTCGCACTGATGACGTGCGGCTTCGAGCTGGGCATGACGCAGCGTCGCAACAACCAGCACGCATGAACCCGCCGTTGTAGCGCCGGGCCATGCTCGGCGGGGTCTTACCGCGAACGCTCCGCGCAGCATGGCTGCGCGCTACACGAGGAACGTGGCGCTTACTTTTCCTTGCGCCAGTTCACCGAACCGCGGTTCTCCACCGTGCTGGATTCGATTTCGATGTCGAAGCCGCGGCGGAGCAGGTACTTGAGCGTCAGCACCGAGCCGCTGCCCACCAGCGATACGCCGTAGCCGATGTAGAGCTTGGGCGTGATGTACTTGCCCACGCCGATCACCGAACCGCCCAGCGCGCGCGACTGGCTCACACCGGCATCGTCCAGGCCCAGCTTGGCGCCGACCTGCGCGGCCAGCAGGCCGCTGCCTGCCGACAACGCCGCCGAGGCTGCGTTCACCTGCTGCGCCTGGTCACTGCTGGCCATGCTCAGGCTGCGGCCCAGCACCAGATAGGCCAGCGCCTCGGACTGCGACATCGCCGGGCTCGACCACACGTCCACCTTCGGTGCCTGCGCACGACCGGTGACGTGGATGCCGGCGGTGACATCACCGATCTCGCGCTCGGCGCGGATGTTGATGCGCGGGTCGGAGACGATGCTGTAGTTCCACAGCAGCGTGCCGTCGGTGATGGTCAGGTCCTGGCCATAGGCCTTGTAGCGGCCACTGACTTCCAGCCCGCCGTTGGCGGTCATCTCGCGGCCCGGACGCGCACGCACCTGCATCTTGCCGGTGAGTCCGCCCTTCAGGCCGAAGCCGCTCATCTTGACCTTGTCGCCAAGGCTGACGGTCAGGTCCATGTCCAGCGGCGAGGCGCGGGTTTCTTCCGGGTCCACCGGGTCAAGCACCACGATGTCCTCCGATGCCGACGTGCCACGGTCCAGACGCTCCAGGTCCAGGTCGGCCTCGGGCACATGCACGCTGCCACGCAGTTCCATGGCGGTGCCGGCCAGGGTGAAGTTGAGGTCGGGGTTGCCGACCACGCGCAGTTCGCTGGTGTTGGAGAGCAGCACGTTGTCGCCGAAGATGTGCAGCTGCAGCGGCTGTGCGTCACCGAACCAGGACAGGCTGCCGTCCACCTGCAACGCGCCTTCGCCACCGGTCTTGGCCGAGGCGTTGATGCGTGCCGAGCCATCGGGCTGGGCCACGAAGTTGCCGGTGCCTTCGCTCAGGGTCAGGCCCAGCGCCGGGAATTCGCCGGTGAAATCGCTGAGCTTGGCCTCACCGCCCAGCGTCGGCTGGGAGCGCGTGCCGCGCAGGCTGACGTGGCCTTCGATCAGGCCCTTGGGCCGCACCAGATCCGGCGAGAACAGCTCCATCCAGTACAGCCGCGACATGTTCATGTACAGCTCGCCGGTCAGCGCGGCGTTGGGATCCCAGCCGGTTTCCACGCGCGCATCGACGAAGCCATCACCCTGGAAGCCGACACCCAGATAGCCCTTGATGCTGTTGGGCTGCATGTCCACGTTGATGGAGAAGTGGTCGTAGCGCACCAGTTCGCCGCGTGCGTTGTCGCCCAGGCGGATGCCGCCTTCGGCCGAGGCCACCTTGAAGCTGCCTTCCCATGCGTTGCCGCGCGGGCGGATGTTGCCGTCCAGGGTGACGTCGCCGCGCAGGTAGATGCGGCGGCCCGAGTTGGGCGGCAGCCACGGCTGCACCAGCGCCAGCGGCAGCGCATCACCGCTGATCTGCAGGCCGTCGCGCGGCCAGTTGGCGGCCGCGCACAGCGCGCCACCGGTTTCCGAACCCATGCAGGTCTGGCCCAGCAGGAAGTTGCTGCCTTCCACGCTGAACACCGAGGGCTGCTGCAGCTGCCACGGCGCACCCTTGACCGGTGCCACCCGCAGCGAGGCGAGTTCGCCACGCCATGCCTGGCCCACCTGCCGCACGCCACCGCCCAGCGCGATGACGCCGAGCTCGTTGCGCGCGTTGGCGTCCACCTGCAGGTTCTGCAC
>DALZZG010000009.1:60285-65094 GCA_031987665.1 Stenotrophomonas sp.
GCCGTTGCTGCCCTGCCACGGCAGGTGACCGTTGAGGCTGAGCTGGCCGGCCTTGAAGCCGTCCCACTGCAGGCTGCTGCCGCGCAGGTCGGCGGTGATGTCCGGCTGGCTGGGCGTGCCGCGCAGCTCCAGCGTGCCGGCGATGCTGCCGCTGCTGCCGGGCAGCAGGTCGGCCAGATGCAGCGGCTGCAGCGTGGCGTCCACGTCCAGGCGATCGCCCACCTTGCCTTTGGCATCGATGCGGCTGTCGCCCATCACCAGATGCACGTCGCCTTCGCCCTGCGTGCCCTGCAGCGCCAGCTTGGCGCGTGCATCCACGCTGCGGCCGCGCAGGCGGCCCTTCAGCTGCGGCACGTCCAGCGTGGCCTCGAAGCGCATGTCCTGCGTGCCGGGCGGCGGCGGCAGCTGCTTGCCCTTGGAGGCCAGCGCGCCGGACAGGTTGCCCTCCCAGCCCGGCAGGAAGTAGCCGGGGTCGAAGCTGGCCAGTTTGGCGTCAACGTCCCAGGCCAGCTCCGGCGCCCACGCAGCCGAGCCGGTCAGGTCCAGCGCGCCACCGGGCGTGGTCGCCTTCAGATGATTGATCTGCGCCTGCTGGTCGTTGCCACGCACGTCGAAATCGAGGCTGGCGTCCTGCTTCTCGCGGGCCACGTCGGCCTTGCCGATGGCGGCCCAGTTCTTAAGGGTGCCGGCCACGCCCAGCCGCGCTTCCTTCAGGTGCAGCGGCACCGGCGTGGAATCAGGCACGGTGGGATCGGCCGCCGGCGTCCAGGTGAGCTGGTTGGCGACCACGGCGAAGGTGAAGCCGGGGTTCTGCGTATCGGTGAAATCGGCCTTGCCCTGCAGGCGCACGGTGCCGCCGAAGGCTTCGGCCACCAGCGGTGAAACAGTGAGCACCTGGTTCTCGATGGCGACATTGGACGGTGCCAGCACCAGCTCCTGTTCGCCCTGCCGCACGCGGCCCTGCAGCTGCGCCTGTCCGCCCCGCCCATGCGCGGTGAAATCCAGCGCCAGCGCTTCCGGCGGCTCGGCCAGGAACTGCGCGGGCACCAGCTGGCCCAGCTCCAGTTCCTCGCTGCGCGCGGCCACGTTCCAGATGGGGTTCGCGCGGCCGTCCAGCACCAGACTCGCGTGCAGCGGCTTGGGCGCATAACCGGCCAGCGCCACTTCCATGTGCGCCAGATCACCGCGTGCCACCAGCCCCAGCCGCGCCGGTGCCTTGCCGGGGCGCGGCGGCATCAGCGCGCGCACGGTGAGGTCGGTCTTGTAGCTTTCGCGCGGCAGGTAGTGGCCGTCGATGCGGAAATCGCCCAGGTTGCTGTTGACCTTGAGCTGGGTGGCGCGGAATTCGCCATCGGCGGCTTCGATGCCACCACGGATGCGGCTGATGTCGATCACCGGCTGCTGCAGCTGGGTGATGCGCAGGCCATCGACCTGGATGGTGTCGGCCTGCAGGTTCAACGGCAGCTCGATGGCCGGCAACACGCCGGGCCAGCTCGGCAGCTCGAAGGGTTTGTCTTCCGACGGCCCCAGCTCCAGCGTGGCGTTTCTGATGCGCAGCGAATCCAGCCGCAGCTTGCGGCCCAGCAGCGGACGGATGTCCGGGTCCAGATAGGCTTCGGCCGCGGTGAAGTGCAGGTCCTGGTAGCGGAAATCCAGATCGCGCAGGATCAGCGGCCCGGCCAGCGGGCCTTCGGCCTTGCTCCAAGTCAGCGAGGAACCCGCCGGCAGGCGTGCCACCACCTGCGCCATCAGCACTTCGCGCCCGGCCACGGTCTGCAGCAGCCAGTACAGGCCGAACAGGCTCAGCAGCACCAGCACACCGATGGTGATGCCGCTGCGGATGGCCAGCTTGCGCATGCGCGCCTTGCGCTTGGCACGCAGCTCGGCGATGCGCGCTTCGCGCTCCTCGGGCGAGATGTCGTCCGGAATCACTTTCCTGCGCGGACGCCAGCTCACAGGTCTGCTCCGATGTTCAGGTACAGCTGGAACTGCGAATCAGGGTTGTTCAGGCCGTGCGCGATGTCGATGCGCACCGGGCCCACCGGCGATTTCCAGCGCACGCCGAAACCGACGCCGGTATGCAGGTCGATGGTGTTGTCGAAGGCACTGCCGGTATCCACGAACACCGCGCCGCCCCATGGGCCGCCGCCGAAGTAGTGCTCGTACTCGGCCGAGCCGACCACCAGGTTTTTGCCACCCAGCGCGAAGCGGTCCGGCGCGGGCGTGCGTGGGCCTACTTCGCGGTAGGCATAGCCACGGATGGAGCGGTCGCCACCGGCGAAGTAGCGCAGGCTCGGCGGCATGGACACCAGATCGTTGGTCCAGGTGCTGCCGACCTGCCCGCGCAGGATCAGGCGGTCACTCTCACCAATCGGGAGGTACCAGCGCAGGGTGGCGTCGGCCTGGATGAAGCTGGTGTCCGAACCCGCACCTTCCACACCACCACGCATCGTGGCGTTACCACTGAAGCCACGGCGCGGGAAGGACTCGTCATCGACATTCACGTAATCGGCGGTGAGCTGCGGGTAGACCAGCGTCGAATACTCGTACACCTCATCGGTGAACTGGTTGCCGGAGCTGTAGCGCCAGCGCTCGCGCAGGCCGTTGATTGAAACGATGGCGGTCCAGTTCTCGTTGATCTCGCCGCTGCGGCTGGCGATGACCTTGAAGTTGCGCAGGTCGATGTAGTCGGTCTGCTCGTCATACGCGCTCAGCGCATAGGTGTACCAGCCATCCAGCCAGCGGAAACCCGGCACGCGGTAGCTGGTGATGAAACTCTTGCGCTTCTGCGCGTAGTCCAGCTGGGTGTTGAGCTTGTGGCCACGGCGGTTGACGTAGCGGCGCTCCACGCCACCGCGCACACCGGCGCCGCTCTCGCTGCCGTAGCTCAGGCCGGCGGTGTAGATGGTGCGCTTGGCGCGGGTCAGCTTCACGTCCACCGGCACGTCGCCGTGGTCGTTGGCCTGCTCCGGGTGCGGCTGGATGTCGATGACGCTGAAGTAGTCGAGCTTGGTCAGCGATTCGCGCAAGCGGTCCAGCTTGCCTTCGTGCCAATAGCTGCCTTCTTCCCAGTACACCAGCGGCTCGAACAGTCCCGGGCGGAAATAGTCCTGGTCGAAGGTGATCGCCCCCATGTTGTAGCGGCGGCCACTGTCCCAGGTGAGGAAAACGTCGGCCGCGTTCTCGGCGCGGGTGATCTCCACCTTGCGCTGGGTGAAATCGGCATCGAAGTAACCACGCTCGGCCAGACGGCGGGTGATCTTGACCTTGCTGGCCTCGTAGTTCACCGAATCGAACGGCTCGCCACGCTTGGGCTGGAAGGCCTGCAGGTCTTCCTGCAGGTAGCGGTCGCGCACCGCCGGGCCGGTGATGGCCAGTTCCTCCAGCCGCACGCGGATCTGCTCGCCCTTGTCCACGTTGATCACCACGTTGAGGTCATCGCCGTTGCGCGGCGAATCCACGGTGATCTTCGGGTTGTAGAAGCCGAACGGCTCCAGCGCCTTGCGGGTCTGGCTCTCCGCCTGCGAGAGCAGGTACTCCAGCCGCGATTCGCCCTGCACCTTGCCGATCACGTCGTACAGCGACAGCGAGACCTCGATGTTCTCGATCATTTCGGCATCGTCATCTTTGTCCAGACCTTTGATCTCGACGTTCTTGACGGTGCCACGGGCAAGGGCAGGCGGCGCTGCCGCAAGCAATGCGACAGACAGGAGCAGGAGTGCGATTCGGAAGAGCTGCATGCGCGAAAGCATACCGGGCCGGCGATGACCGGCAAAATCACATGCAGTCAGCTTCGGACCTCGTGAAAATCAGGTAAAGAACGCACGGCCTGCCGACAGGAAAAGCAAAGGCCCGCATGTGCGGGCCTTGTGCTTTGTCACGATGCGCCTGTCGCCGCGCTGGATCAGCTGGACAGGTGCTCGATGGCGGCCACGCTGCCCAGGCGGTCGCCCAGCGTGCGTAGCAGCGCCAGACGGTTGCCACGCAGGGCCGGGTCCTCGGCGTTGACCATGACCTTGTCGAAGAACGCATCCACCTGCGGGCGCAGGCGGGCCAGGCGGCCCAGCACGGCCACGTAGTCCTTCTGCACCAGCGCGGCGCCGGTGTCGTCGATGGCGGCAGCCACTGCTTCGGCCAGCTCGCTCTCGGCCGGCTCACGCAGCAGCGCCGGGTCGATGCTGCCGGGGATCTCACCCTCGGCCTTGCGCAGGATGTTGCGGATGCGCTTGTTGGCCGCGGCCAGCGCTTCGGCTTCCGGCAGCTGGGCAAAGGTGCCGATGGCATCGATGCGGCGGTCGAAGTCGTACAGCGAGGCCGGCTTCAGCTCGGCGACGGCGTTGAAGTGCGTGGCCGGCACGCCCTTGTCGGCGTAGTAGCCCTTCAGGCGGTCGATGATGAAGTCGTACAGCTCGGTGACATCCGCCTGTACCTTGCGCTCGGCCAGGCCTGCGTTGGCGGTGGTGAGCAGCGCCCGCAGATCCAGATCGAAACCCGATTCGATGATGGTGCGCGCCAGACCCAGCGCATTGCGGCGCAATGCGAACGGGTCCTTGTTGCCGGTGGGCTTGAGGCCCGCGGCGAAACCACCCGCCAGCGTGTCGGCGCGCTCGGCGATGGCCAGCACCTTGCCCAGCGGCGAGGCGGCGATGTCATCGGCGGCGAAGCGCGGCTGGTAGGCCTCGTCGATGGCCAGCGCCACGGCGGGCGATTCACCACCGGCCAGCGCGTAATGGCGGCCTGCGATGCCCTGCAGCTCCGGGAACTCGTTGACCATGCGCGACTGCAGGTCGTTCTTGGCCAGCTCGGCGG
>DALZZG010000010.1:0-48397 GCA_031987665.1 Stenotrophomonas sp.
CCAGCGCAAGCGCCCGCACATGCCGCGACGATGGCGACACCACGGCATCGGCGATACGCGCCGCCATCCGCTCGCGCCAGGCCTGCAGACCACTTGCGGACGCGATCCTGCGCGCGGCCACCGCCCGTACCGCGCCGGTCGCGCAGAGGCGCTGTGCCACCGCATGGCGCTCACTGTCGAAGCCACCGGGATTCACCAGCCCCTGCGGCGCCCGCAGGCGTACGCGCAGTTGCCAGACTTCGCCCGCCTGCAGCACCATGCGCGGGCCCGGCGTGCGTGCGGCGAAGTCATCGTGCCAAGCCAATTGCAGCAGGCAGCCACGCAGGTGCTCCGGCATGTCCGCGCTGCCATCCACGCGAAAACGGAAGCGGCTCCGGCGCTGCTCATGCTCGGGCAGGCTCACCACCGTGCCGCGCACAGTGAACTGCGTGCGCCCCACATCGGGTGACAGCTGTGCGGCCAATACCCAGCCCATATGCAGGCTCAGCCAGCCGATGCCCACCAGCAGCGCACCCAGCCAGCGCCGACGGTGGCCGCGCAGCCAGAGTGCCGCACCGGCCAGCAACAGCAACCAGCGCAGCGGTAGCGCCACCAATGCCGGCGACCAGGTGGCAATGCTGATGCCAGCCACCAATGCTGCAGCGGTGGCCTTGCCGAACAGCGGCAGCGCCATCGTCGTGCCGTGTCGCCCAGCAAATACCTGACTCACGCATTGGCGTCCTGTTGATCAACAGGGCAATGCTTGGGCATCCGGCGGGGCCGGGCTATCGGCGGATGGGAGATTGTCTGGTGGGTGGTTCATGGAGAAGGTCCTTGCCCTCTCCCCAAGCTCTCACCCTTGACAGAAAACACCTAAAAGAAAAGCGGGCACAAGGCCCGCTTTTCTCATCTGCGATTACACCGCGCCCGCCTTATTCGGCCGAGGTGCCTTCGCCTTCTTCCACGGCCTTCATGGACAGGCGGATACGGCCCTGCTTGTCCACTTCCAGCACCTTGACCTTGACCACGTCGCCTTCCTTCAGCTTGTCGCCGACCTTCTCCACGCGCTCGCTGGAAATCTGCGAGACGTGCACCAGGCCGTCCTTGCCCGGCAGGATGGTGACGAACGCACCGAAGTCCATGATCTTGGCGACCTTGCCTTCGTAGATGCGGCCCGGCTCGACGTCCGAGGTGATCTGCTCGATGCGGGCCTTGGCGGCCTGGGCAGCGGCATTGTTCACCGAGGCGATGGTGATGGTGCCATCGTCCTGGATGTCGATCTGGGTGCCGGTTTCCTTGGTGATGGCCTGGATGGTCGAGCCACCCTTGCCGATCACTTCGCGGATCTTGTCCGGGTGGATCTTGATGGTCAGCAGGCGCGGTGCATAGTCCGACAGCTCGGCGCGCGGGGTGGTCAGGCCGTGGGCCATTTCACCCAGGATGTGCAGACGGCCAGCCTTGGCCTGCTGCAGTGCCTGCTTCATGATCTCTTCGGTGATGCCTTCGATCTTGATATCCATCTGCAGGGCGGAGATGCCCTCGGCGGTACCGGCGACCTTGAAGTCCATGTCGCCCAGGTGATCTTCGTCACCCAGGATGTCGGACAGGACGACAAAACGCTCGCCTTCCTTGACCAGGCCCATGGCGATACCGGCAACCGGCGACTTGACCGGCACGCCTGCGTCCATCAGGGCCAGCGAGGAACCGCAGACCGATGCCATCGACGAGGAGCCGTTGGATTCGGTGATTTCCGACACAACGCGGATCGTGTACGGGAAGGCTTCCAGCGACGGCATCACGGCCAGCACGCCGCGCTTGGCCAGACGGCCGTGGCCGATTTCACGACGCTTCGGCGCACCGAAACGACCGCACTCACCGACCGAGTAGGGCGGGAAGTTGTAATGGAACAGGAAGTTTTCCTTGTACTCACCAGCAACGGCGTCGATGATCTGGCCGTCACGTGCGGTGCCCAGCGTGATGGTCACGATGGCCTGGGTTTCGCCGCGGGTGAACAGGGCCGAACCGTGGGTACGCGGCAGCACGCTGGTCTTCACTGCGATCGGGCGGACGGTGTCCAGCGCACGGCCGTCAATGCGGACCTTGGTGTCCAGCACCGAGTCGCGCATGGTGTGGTATTCCAGCTCGCCGAATTCCTTCGACAGCTCAGCCCGGTTCCAGCCTTCAGCGGCAACGCGGCCAGCCAGGGCTTCGGTGACGTCCTTCTTGATCGCCGAGATGGCGTCACGGCGCTGCAGCTTGTCACGCACCTGGAAGGCTTCGCCCAGCTTGCCGCCGACAGCTTCCTTCAGGGCGCCGATCAGCACTTCGTTCTTGGCCGGGGCAACCCAGTCGCTCGGCTTGGTGCCGGCTTCAACGGTCAGTTCGTTGATGGCGTTGATGACCTTCTGCATTTCGCGGTGACCGAAGGTCACGGCGCCCAGCATCACGTCTTCAGACAGCAGTGCGGCTTCGGATTCCACCATCAGCACGGCATTGGCGGTACCAGCAACCACCAGCTCCAGCTGCGATTCCTTCAGCTCCGACACGGTCGGGTTGAGGATGTACTCGCCGTCCTTGTAACCGACCTTGGCAGCGCCGATCGGGCCCTTGAACGGGGTGCCGGCCAGCGACAGTGCAGCCGAGGCACCGATCAGCGCGGCGATATCGCCGTCCACTTCCGGGTTCAGCGACATCACCGTGGCGATGATCTGCACTTCGTTCTTGTAGTCTTCCGGGAACAGCGGACGGATCGGACGATCGATCAGACGCGAGATCAGCGTCTCCTTCTCGGTCGCACGGCCTTCACGCTTGAAGAAGCCGCCCGGGATACGGCCACCGGCGTAGAACTTTTCCTGGTAATCGACGGTCAGCGGGAAGAAGTCCTGGCCTTCGCGCGCGCTCTTGGCGGCGACGGCAGTGACCAGCAACACGGTGTCGTCCATCTTGACGATGACGGCGCCGCTGGCCTGGCGGGCGATTTCGCCGGTCTCAAGCGTGACGGTGTGCTTGCCGTACTGGAAGGTTTTGGTGATTTTTGCCACGGGGGAATCCTTGGAATGCATTCTTCAGATGGACCGTTGACGACCCTTGCCGTCCACGGGTGGCCGGGCGGGTCCGGCCGTTCTACTGCGATTTTGAAGCTGTAAAAACAAAACCGCGGCGCATCGCTGCGCCGCGGCGGGAAGTCTCTTAGCGGCGCAGGCCGAGCTTTTCGATCAGCGCCTTGTAGCGCTCGACGTCCTTCTTCTTGAGGTAGTCGAGCAGGCTGCGGCGGCGGTTGACCATCTGCAGCAGACCACGACGGCTGTGGTGGTCCTTCTTGTGCTCCTTGAAGTGACCGGTCAGCAGTTCGATGCGGGCGGTCAGCAGGGCAACCTGGACTTCCGGCGAGCCGGTGTCGTTGGCGCCGCGCTTGTTGTCTTCAATAACTTTCTGGGTGTCGATGGACATGATGTTTTCTCAGTGATGCGTGGCCGGCAGGAACGTATTGGACGCACCGCGCAGCTCGCCGATTGGAAAGAACCACCTGCCGACGGCAGGAGGGCGCCCGTTCAAGGGCCGCAAAATTGTAACGATCTGGCCCCTCTGCGACAAGGCGCCGCAGGTATTGGCGCTCATCCCATTCAGAGATTGAAGCGACGCTGCGGCGACAGGCGGCCGCCTTCCTCCACCTGCCCCAGCCCCAGCGGCACGCCGCCGGCACCGTAAACGGCCACCTGTCCCGCCGGCCAGGCCGGGTTGCGCAGGCGCTGGCCCATGCAGAAGCGGGTGCCCTGCCCCGTGTCCAGCTCCACCCGGGCGAAATGGCTCAGGCCATCGCCCAGCGGCAGCAGCCAGCCCATCAGGGCGGCCTCGTCGCCGCTTTCGGCCACCTCACGCAAGGCATCCAGCCCGATCATGCGCGGCTCCCGGAACGGCTCTACCCACAGCCGGCGCAGGCCGGTGATATGCGCGCCGCAGCCCAGCAGCTCGCCCAGGTCACGCGCGATGCTGCGGATGTAGGTGCCCGAGCCGCAGGTGACCCGCAGCGACAGCTGGTCGCCGTCATGGGCCAGAATTTCGATGGCCTGGACATGTACGTCACGCTCGGGCGCCTCGATGGCATCGCCGCGGCGCGCCTTCACATACAGCGGCTCGCCGCCCTGCTTGAGCGCTGAGTAGATGGGCGCACGCTGGCGAACATGTCCGGTCAACGTGGCCAGCGCCGCCTCCAGCGCAGGCCGGCTGATGGCAGGCACCGGCCGCTCGCGCAGCACCACGCCGTCGGCATCATCGGTGTCGGTAGTGCGCCCCAGCACGATCTGCGCGTCGTAAGCCTTGGCCGAACCGAGCAGCAGGCCGGCGATCTTGGTCGCCTCGCCGAAGCACAACGGCAGCAGGCCGGTGGCCAGCGGGTCCAGGCTGCCGGTATGGCCGCCCTTCTCGGCACGGAACAGCCGCCGCGCCACCTGCAGAGCGGTGTTGGAACTCATGCCCGCTGGCTTGTCGAGCAGGACAATGCCGTCCAGGCGGCGGAATTGGATACGGGGACGCATGCGACACCATTCTCGGGCCGGCACGGGCAGCTTGCCAGCGGCGGCGGGAATCGAGGGGAATTATTCTGTTTCAGCAGCACGCGCGCGGCGGGCCCTGACATGACAACAGCCCTTGCGGGCTGCTGGCGGCTTACTTCTCGTCGGAGCCCTGCGCGTCGGAGTCCGTGTCCGGCGCCTGCGTTTCCGGCAGGTCGCGCAGCAGGTTGTCGATGCGCTCGCCGCGGTCCACCGAATCGTCATAGTGGAAATGCAGCTCCGGCACATGGCGCAGCTTCATCGCCCGGGCCAGGCCGGTACGCAGCTCACCCGCGAGTTCTCGCAGACCCTTGACCGCCTCGGTCGAACGCTCCGGCATCAGCGCGGTGACGAACACCTTGGCGTGGGCCATGTCGCGGGTGACTTCCACGTCCGAAACACTGACCGACGGCAGCCCATGCTCGCGCACGGCGGCATGCACCAGCGTGCCCAGGTCACGGCGGATCTGCGCGGAAACTCGGTCGGTACGGTGGAAAGTCTTGGGCACGTTATCTCGCTCTTTGCTTTGTTGCTGTTCAAAAACACGGCCGGCCTGCGCATGCAGACCGGCCGTTGACGCATTACAGGGTGCGCGGCACTTCGATGCGCTCGAAGCACTCGATCTGGTCGCCCGGCTTCACGTCGTTGTAGGCCTTCACACCGATACCGCACTCGGTACCGTTGCGCACTTCCTCGACGTTTTCCTTGAAGCGGCGCAGCGATTCCAGCTCGCCCTCGAACACCACCACGCTGTCGCGCAGCACGCGGATCGGCTTGTTCCGCTTGACCACGCCCTCGACCACCATACAGCCGGCGACCGCACCGAACTTGGAGCTGCGGAACACGTCGCGGACCTCGGCGATACCGATGATCTCTTCGCGGATTTCCACGCCCAGCAGACCGGAAGCCACCTGCTTCACCTGGTCGATCACGTCATAGATGATCGAGAAGTAACGCAGGTCCACGCCGTTGGATTCAATGATGCGACGTGCCGAGGCATCCGCACGCACGTTGAAGCCGATGACGGTGGCCTTGGAAGCCACGGCCGAGTTGGCGTCGGACTCGGTGATACCACCCACGCCGGAGTGGATCACGTTGATGCGGATGTCGTCGTTGGACAGACCCACCAGCGACTGGCTCAGTGCCTGCACCGAACCCTGGACGTCGGCCTTGATCAGCAGGTTCAGCACCTGCTGGCCTTCGCCCTTGCCCATCTGCGCCATGATGTCTTCCATGCGGCTGCCCGCCGTGGCGACCAGACGCGACTCGCGACGCTTGGTCTCACGCTGCTGGGCAACGTCCTTGGCCAGGCGCTCGTCCTCGACCACCACGAAGTCATCACCGGCGTCGGGCACGCCCGACAGACCCAGCACCTGCACCGGGATCGACGGGCCGGCTTCGCCAACCTGGCGACCGGTCTCATCGAACAGCGCACGCACACGGCCGTACTGGATGCCGCACACCAGGTAGTCGCCCTTCTTGAGCTGACCCTGCTGCACCAGCACCGTCGCGACGGGGCCACGGCCCTTGTCCAGCGACGACTCGATGACCACGCCGTTGGCGCGGCCTTCGGCCACGGCCTTCAGCTCGAGCACTTCGGCCTGCAGCGAAATGGCGTCCAGCAGGTCGTCGATGCCTTGGCCGGTCTTGGCGGAAATTTCCACCATCTGCGTGTCACCACCGAAATCTTCGGCCACGACCTGCTCGGCGAGCAGTTCGTTCTTGACGCGCATCGGATCGGCGGTGGACTTGTCGATCTTGTTGATCGCCACCACGATCGGCGCATTGGCGGCGCGAGCGTGCTGGATGGCTTCCTTGGTCTGCGGCATGACGCCGTCATCGGCCGCCACCACAACCACCACCACGTCGGTCAGCTGCGCGCCACGGGCACGCATCGAGGTGAACGCGGCATGGCCCGGGGTATCCAGGAAGCTGATCACGCCCTTCGGCGTTTCAACATGGTACGCACCGATGTGCTGGGTGATGCCACCGGCTTCGCCATTGGCGACCTTGGTGCGGCGGATGTAATCCAGCAGCGAGGTCTTGCCGTGATCGACGTGGCCCATGATGGTGACCACCGGCGGACGCGCCACTGCATCGCCCTGGTCGGCATCGGTCATGGCCAGCAGTGCGTCTTCGGCGTCGTCGTTGCCGGCACGCACGGCCTTGTGGCCGAGTTCCTCGGTCACCAGCACAGCGGTGTCATGGTCGATGGATTGGGTGATGGTCGCCATCACGCCCATCTTGAACAGTGCCTTGACCACTTCGCCGCCCTTCAGCGCCAGCTTCTGCGCCAGATCGGCCACGGTGATGGTTTCACCGATGGCAACCTCGCGCACCACCGGTGCGGTCGGACGTTCGAAACCGTGGCTGCCACCCGCGCTACCACGCGACTGATCATTGCCACGACGGCCCGGCTGGGCACGCCCGCCCGGACGCCCACGCGAATTGCTGTTGTTGCTGTTGCCGCGACGGGCGCGGTCGGACGCGGACAAGTGCAGCTGACCACCGAAACGGCTGCCGCCGTCATCGTTGGCCTGACCACCGCGGCCTTTGCCTGCCGGCTTGGACGCACGGTCCTCGCGGGCCGGCGCACGCGGTGCGGCGGGCGCGGCAGCCTGGCGCACGGTGCGCACCGCCGGCTCGTCGTCACCCTCGGCTGCAGCCGGCTTGGCCGGTTTGGCCTTGGCAGCTTCTTCAGCGGCCTTGCGCTCGGCTTCAGCACGCTCACGCTCGGCGTCCTCGGCCGCCTTCACGCGGGCGATTTCCTCGTCGCGTGCGCGGTCCTTCTCGGCCAGCATGCGCTGCTCGTCAAGGTTGCGCTGACGCGACTCCTCGAGCTTGCGCAGGATTTCCGCGCGCTCCTCGTCCGGCGTCATCGCAGGCTTGCCACCTTCCGGCTTGACGTAGGTACGCTTCTGGCGCACTTCCACGTTGACCGTGGTCTTGCTGCGGCCAGCGTTGACGGTCACTTCCTGATGCTTGCGGCGGTTCAGGGTGATCTTCTTCGGCGCGGCCTCGGCCTCGTCGGCGGTCTGCTCGTCCTTGCCGTGGGAGCGGCGAAGGAAACCAAGCAGCTTCACTTTCTCGGTACTGGTCACGACCTGGTCGGGACCGCTGAACTTCATGCCGGCCTGGGCCAGCTGTTCCAGCAGTTTCTCGACCGGCGTGTTGACCAGTTCGGCGAGCTTGCGGATGGTGGTTTGCTGCGACATTCGGATCCTATGATCTTGTTGGCGCCCCCTCGACACGGACGAAGGCAGCGCGGAGTCTACGCCCTGAGCGGCTCAGGGCACTGTTCATCGCGGGCTCATTCGCCGCGCTCCAGGCGGGCGATCTCCTCGGCGCGGGCAGCCAGGATCAGCGCCGCTGCACGCTCAAGGTCCATACCCTCGATACCAAACTCCAGCACCTCGTCGGCGGCCAGGTCGGACAGGTCCTCGCTGGTGCGCACGCCGTTGCCGGCCAGTGCGTAAGCGGTGGCCTCATCCATGCCTTCCAGTGCCAGCAGATCCTCGGCCGGCATGCCACCCTCGGCACCCTCTTCCACGGCCAACGCTTCATTGAGCAGCGCGTCGCGGGCACGGGCACGCAGTTCCTCGACGATGTCCTCGTCGAAACCTTCCACGGCCAACAGCTCGCCAACCGGGACGTAGGCGATTTCCTCGACGGTGCCAAAACCCTCGGACACCAGGATGCCTGCGATTTCCTCGTCCACTTCCAGCTTGTCCATGAACAGCTGGCGGGCGACTGCCTGCTCGGCCTCGGACTTGGCGGTCACCTGGTCCTGGGTCATCACGTTGAGCTGCCAACCGGTCAGGCGGCTGGCCAGACGCACGTTCTGGCCGCCCTTGCCGATGGCCTGCGCCAGACGGTCTTCAGCGACAGCCAGATCCATCGAGTGCTTTTCTTCATCGACGATGATCGACTGCACTTCGGCCGGCGCCATCGCGTTGATCACGAAGTTGGCCGGGTTCTCGTTCCACAGCACGATGTCCACGCGCTCGCCATTGAGCTCGTTGGACACCGCCTGCACGCGCGAACCGCGCATGCCGATGCACGCGCCGATCGGATCGGTGCGGTTGTCGTGCGCCAGCACGGCGATCTTGGCGCGGTCGCCCGGGTCGCGTGCACAGGCCTTGATCTCGACCAGGCCCTGGCCCACTTCCGGCACTTCCAGCTTGAACAGCTCGATCATGAATTCCGGTGCGGCGCGGCTGATGAACAGCTGCGGGCCACGCGGCTCCGACCGTACTTCGGCCAGGTAACCGCGCACGCGGTCGCCGGCGCGCAGCACGTCGCGCGGAATGCCCTTGTCCTTCGGAATGAAGGCCTCGGCATTGCCGCCCAGGTCCACATAGATGTTGCCGCGCTCGGCGCGCTTGACCACGCCGGTCACCAGCTCGCCCACGCGATCCTTCCACGCATCGACAACCTGCTGACGCTCGGCTTCACGCACGCGCTGCACGATCACCTGCTTGGCGGCCTGTGCGGCGATGCGGCCGAAATCCGGGTTCTCGATCTGCTCTTCGATGTAGTCACCGATCTCGACGCCATCGGCTTCATCCACGGCGTCCATCATGCGGATCTGGCGATCCGGCGATTCCATCACCACGTCATCGGCCACCACTTCCCAGCGGCGGAAGGTTTCGTAGCTGCCATCCTTCTGGTTGATGGCCACGCGCGCGAGCACGTCCTGTTCCGGATAGCGCTTCTTCGCCGCCGATGCCAGTGCCGCCTCGATCGCTTCAAAAATCACTTCGCGCGGCACGCCCTTCTCGTTGGCGACTGCGTCAACTACCAGCAAAAGTTCCTTGCTCATCGGCTCACTCCGCGCGCGGCTTTTTGGCCGCCGTTTCGTTGTTGGTCTTGTTCTTGGCCTTGCCACCCTGCTTGGGGGCCGGACCGGTGGGTTTGGTCGGCGCCAGGCCAAGAGCGGCCCAGTCCGGCATGATGCGTGCCTTGTCGATATTGTCGAAGGCGGCCACGAACGGCTTGCCATCGACGATGAACGTCACGGCACCCTGCGCGTGGTCAACGGCGGCAATCTCGCCCTGCAGGCGACGACGGCCTTCCTGCGGCAGCTTCAGGCCCACCTTGGCGGACTCACCCAGCTGCTGCTCGAACTGCTCCAGCGTGAACAGTGGACGGTCCACGCCCGGCGAGGACACTTCCAGCGTGTAATTGCCGCTGATCGGGTCTTCCACGTCCAGCTGTGCCGACACCTCGCGGCTCACCCGCTCGCAGTCGTCGATGTTGACCATGCGCTCAGGCTGCTCAGCCAGCGGCACGTCGATGTACAGGCGCAGGGTTGCGCCGCCCGGGGCCGGCAGATATTCGGCACCCAGCAGATCGAGCCCCAGCGCTTGCACGGTGGGGCCCAGCAGATTCGCGATTTCAGTAGCCTTGTCGCTCACAGCCTGCCTTGGTTCGGTAATTGGGAGGGACCGGCACAACCAGCCGGGTCTTGCGTTTTCCATACCGCGGAAACAACAAAGGGCCCGACTGGGCCCTTTGTCCGTTTGAATCCGATGACCGGATTCCGGTTGCAAGAACGGAAGCAATCGTTCTTGCGAGCCCAGACTTTGGCTTGGCGACAATGTCGCTGAGCCGAAGCTGGTAGCGGGGGCAGGATTTGAACCTGCGACCTTCGGGTTATGAGCCCGACGAGCTGCCAGACTGCTCCACCCCGCAGCAGAAGCGGAATTATGAAGTAACTGAGCGAAAGTTGCAAGCCCTGTTTACTTCACGCGTCTTCCGGATATTCCGGAAAACCCGAGGAGTTAATCCCCGGCGAACCGCCTTTCGGCGATTCCGGCGACACCCGTACTGCAGTGCCGCCGTCAAATCAGGTGGCGAATATTACACTACTCGCGCACTTATGTAACTGCTTTTTACGAAAGATGTGCAAATGCGTTGCGCATCCAATCCATGATCGGTGCCAGACCCAGCGGCAGCACCAGCAGCAGCACCGAATTCACGCCCAGCACGATACCCAAGATGCGGTCGTTGTTGCGCGGCAGCGGCTCACCTACCGGCTCATCGAAGTACATGACCTTGATGACGCGCAGGTAGTAGAAGCAGCCGATCACGGCGCAGATCACGCCCACCAGGGCCAGCCACAGCAGGCCACCATTGATGGCCGCACCCAGCACCGCCAGCTTGGTCCAGAAGCCAAGGAACGGCGGGATGCCCGCCAGCGACGCCATGATGCACAGCACGAGGCCGGCCATCCACGGGCTGCGGGCGTTCAGACCCTTGAAGTCCTCGATGTTCTCGGCCTCGAAGCCGGCACGCGACAGCGCGATGATCGCGCCGAAGGAGGCGGTGGACATGATGGCGTAGGCCACGGCGTAGAACATCGCCGCCGAGTAGCCCTGCTCGCCACCACCGGCGATGCCCATCAGCAGGAAGCCGATGTGCGAGACGGTGGAGTACGCCAGCATGCGCTTCAGATTGGTCTGCGCGATGGCCATCAGGTTGCCGACCACCAGCGACAGCGCGGCCAGACCCGCCAGCACGTACTGCAGCTCCGCAGACAGCGGACCAACGCCGGCTTCCAGCAGGCGGTAAGCCATGCCGAAGGCAGCCAGCTTCGGTGCCGAGCTGATGAACAGTGCGATCGGTGCCGGGGCACCCTGGTACACATCGGGCAGCCACATGTGGAACGGTGCGGCGCCCAGCTTGAAGGCCACGCCGGCGACCATGAACACGGCACCGGTCAACAGCAGCAGACGCTCATCGGAATGCGCGGCATTGGCATGGATCACGTCCAGGTGCAGCGAACCGGTGGCGCCGTACACCAGCGACATGCCGTACAGCAGCAGGCCCGAGGCCAGCGAACCCAGCACGATGTACTTCATGCCCGCTTCGGCGGCCAGTTTGTTCTCGCGGTTGCTCGCCACCAGCGCATAGGAACACAGCGCCAGCAGCTCCAGACCGAGATAGACCATCAGCAGGCTGCCGGCCGAGACCAGCAGCATCATGCCGGCGGTGCCGAACAGGATCAGCACCGGGATCTCGCCCTGGTACAGGTCGCGCTCGCGCAGGTAGCTCCAGCCGTAGATCAGGGTCAGGCCGCTGAGCAGCACGATCACCGTCTTCATGATGTCCGCGGCGTTGTCGCGGATGAACATGCCGTGGAAGACCTCACCCTGCCCGCCCACGCCACCCAGCAGCAGGGCGAAGGCGACGGCCAGGATGGCCACCGAGATGAAGTGGGTCCACACCTTGTGCCGGTTGCTGATGAACAGGTCGAGCATCAGCAGGGCAAAGGCGCCACCAATCACCACCAGCTCGGGCAGCAACGGTGGGAGGTCGGCGGTGGTCAACGGCAGAAGCGTCGGCGTTGTCATCATCAAATCCTGGAATCAATACTCTCGACGGGCCGCTTACAGCAGCTTGCTCGAAGCGATCTGCATCGCCAGATGGGCGATGGACGGCTCCATCAGGTCGGTCAGCGGCTTGGGATAGAAGCCCAGCACCAGCGTGCCGACGGCAAACACACCCAACACCAGCCACTCACGGCCGTTGATGTCCTTCAGCTCGGCCACATGGGCATTGCCCACCTCACCGAAGAACACGCGCTTGTACAGCCACAGCGAATAGGCGGCGCTGATGATCAGCGTGGTCGCGGCACCCATGGCAACCAGCGGGTTCCACTGGAATGCGGCCAGCACGATCATGAACTCACCGACGAAACCGCTGGTACCCGGCAGGCCGGAGTTGGCCATGAAGAACAGCAGCGCGAAGGCGGCGAACCACGGCATCACGTTGACCACGCCGCCGTAATCGGCGATGCGGCGGCTGTGCATGCGGTCATACAGCACGCCCACGCAGGAGAACATGGCGCCAGAAACGAAGCCGTGCGAGATCATCTGCACCATCGCACCCTGCAGGCCCAGACGCGCGGCATCGGCGTTGCCGGCCTCACGTACCAGCCACAGGGCGATGAAGGTGCCCAGGGTCACGAAGCCCATGTGCGCGACCGACGAATAGGCGATCAGCTTCTTCATGTCGTCCTGCACCAGCGCCACCAGGCCGACGTAGATCACCGCCACCAGCGACAGTGCGATCACCAGCCATGCCCATTCGCTGCTGGCGTCCGGCACGATCGGCAGGTTGAAGCGCAGGAAGCCGTAGCCACCGATCTTCAGCGCGATGGCGGCCAGGATCACCGAACCGGCGGTCGGTGCCTCGACGTGCGCGTCCGGCAGCCAGGTATGCACCGGGAACATCGGCACCTTGACCGCGAAGGCGATCAGGAAGGCGAAGAATATCCAGGTCTGTTCCTTGGCCGAGAGCTGCAGCTGGTACAGGTCGGCCAGCTGGAAGCTGCCGCCCTTCAGGTACAGGTAGATCAGCGCCACCAGCATCAGCACCGAGCCGAGGAAGGTGTACAGGAAGAATTTCATGGCCGCGTAGATGCGACGCGGGCCGCCCCAGACACCGATGATCAGGAACATCGGGATCAGCATGGCCTCGAAGAACACGTAGAACAGCATGGCGTCGGTGGCGGCGAAGATGCCCACCGTCACGCCTTCCAGGATCAGGAAGGCCGCCACGTACTGGTTCACGCGCTTGTCCACCACGCCCCACGCACCGGCCAGCGCGAGCACGCCGATCAGCGTGGTCAGCAGCACCAGCGCGATGGCGATGCCATCCACGGCGAGGTTGTAGCCGATACCGAAGGCCGGAATCCACGGACGCTGCTCGACGAACTGCATCACATCAGATGCAGCCACGTCATAGCCGCTGAGCAGGCCAAGGCTCAACAGGAAGGTGAGCAGTGCCACCGCCATGGACGCCCAACGGGCGGCCTGGGCGTTGCGCACGGCAAGGATCAACGCACCACCGATGATCGGCAGCCAGATGAGAATACTGAGTAGGGGCCAGTTCGACACGTCTTCTATTCCGTACAGGTCAACGCCAGAAATGCATCAGCAGGCCCAGCAGGGCAATCAGGCCGATGATCATCACGAAAGCGTAGTGGTAGAGGAAACCGGATTGGGTGCGGCGCAGCAGGTTGGCAGCCAGGTCGACCAGACGCGCCGAACCATTCACCACCAGCCCATCAACGACCGTGCTGTCCACGGCACGGGCGGCCTTGCCGAGCTGCACACCGCCGCCGGCGAAGCCGTCGATCCAGAGCTTGTCGAAGCCGTACTTGTTTTCCAGCACCGAAACCACCGGTGCCAGGGTCTTGCGGGTCTTGCCTGCCAGCTCCGGCTTCCAGATGTAGAACACCCAGGCCAGTGCGAAGCCGGCAACGGTCAGCCAGAACGCCGGCATCATCATGCCGTGCAGGGCGTAAGCCACCGAACCGTGCCAGAACTCCTTGCCAACGGCAGCGATGGTGTCGCGCGCCGGGTCATAGAAGTCGACGATGCCGGTGAAGAACGACATGGTCTGGCCCGGGATTCCGCCAGCAGCGTGATGGCCGTCCCAGCCGGTGCCGAACAGCATCGGACCGATGGTGAAGAAACCAATCAGCACCGACGGGATCGCCAGCAGGATCAGCGGCAGGGTCACCACCCACGGCGATTCATGCGGCTCGTGCGCACCGTGACCGTGGTGGTCATCGTGGCCGTGGCCATGGTCGGCGTGGTGGTCGTCATGCGCATCACGGAAGCGTTCCTTGCCGAAGAAGGTCAGGAACAGCAGGCGGAAGCTGTAGAAACTGGTGACGATGACACCACCCAGCACTGCCCAGTAACCGTACAGGGCAACCCAACCCGCATCGGCCGCGTGCGCATGCATTGCAGCGGCTTCGATGATGGTGTCCTTCGAATAGAAGCCAGCGAAGAACGGGGTGCCGACCAGGGCCAGGGTACCGATCCACATGGTGATGTGGGTGATCGGCATGTACTTGCGCAGGCCGCCCATCTTCAACATGTTCTGTTCGTGGTGCATGCCGATGATGACCGAGCCGGCACCCAGGAACAGCAGGGCCTTGAAGAAGGCGTGGGTCATCAGGTGGAACACGGCGCCCGAGTAAGCCGACACGCCCAGTGCCACGGTCATGTAGCCCAGCTGCGACAGCGTCGAGTACGCGACCACGCGCTTGATATCGCTCTGCACGATGCCGATCAGGCCGGTGAAGAACGCGGTGGTGGCACCGATGAACAGGATGAAGTCCAGCGCGGTCGGCGACAGCTCGAACAGCGGCGACATGCGGGTCACCATGAAGATGCCGGCGGTCACCATGGTCGCGGCGTGGATCAGCGCCGAGATCGGCGTCGGGCCTTCCATCGAGTCTGGCAGCCACACATGCAGCGGCACCTGCGCCGACTTGCCCATCGCACCGATGAACAGGCAGATGCAGATCACCGTGGCCACGCTCCACTGCTGGTCACCGATCAGCTGCACGGCGGCCTGGCCGGTCACGTCGTTGCCCAATACCGCGGAGGCATTGGCGAACACGGTGGCGTAATCCAGCGTGCCGAAGGCCCACAGGATGCCGCCGATGCCCAGCAGGAAGCCGAAGTCACCCACGCGGTTGACCAGGAAGGCCTTCATGTTGGCGAAGATGGCGGTCGGCTTCTTGAAGTAGAAACCGATCAGCAGGTAGGACACCAGACCCACCGCTTCCCAGCCGAAGAACAGCTGCAGGAAGTTGTTGCTCATCACCAGCGTGAGCATGGAGAAGGTGAACAGCGAGATGTAGCTGAAGAAGCGCTGGTAACCGTCGTCATCGGCCATGTAGCCGATGGAGTAGATGTGCACCAGCAGCGACACGAAGGTCACCACCACCATCATCATCGCGGTCATGCGGTCGATCATGAAACCGACGTGCGCGGAGTACTGGCCGACTTCAAAGAAGGTGTACACGTTCTCGTTGTACGGCTGCGCCCCACCCCACAGCAGCTGCCAGAAAGCGTAGGCCGACAGGCCGCAGCTGATGGCAACGCCGAGGATGGTGATGTACTGGGCGCCCTTGCGCCCCACCTGACGACCGAACAGGCCGGCGATGATGCTGCCGAACAGTGGTGCTAGCACCACTGCAATCAACAGACTCTTGGAGAGAGTGATTTCCATCTTCGGATCAGCCCTTCAGCGAATCGATTTCGCCCACGTTGATGGTGTGGCGAGTACGGAACAAGGTCACCAGGATCGCGAGGCCGATTGCAGCTTCTGCCGCGGCCACGGTCAGGATGAAGAAAACGAACAGCTGACCGGCGGTATCGCCGAGTTCGCGCGAGAAGGCGATGAAGTTGATGTTCACCGACAGCAGCATCAGTTCGATCGACATCAGCAGAACGATGATGTTCTTCCGGTTGAGGAAGATGCCGGCCACGGAGATGCAGAACATCACCGCGCCCAGCGCGAGCATATGGCCCAGGGAAATCATGGCTTGGCCTCCTCGCCACCGTCGTTCTTCACTTCCACCTGCACCACCGGCTTTTCGGCGGCCATCTTGACGATGCGCAGGCGGTCCTTTGCCTTGACCATGGTCTGCTCGGTCGGGTTCTGCGTCTTCAGGCCCTCGCGGCGGCGCAGGGTCAGCATCACTGCTGCCACCACGGCCACGGTCAGGATCACGGCGGCGAACTCGAACGGCAGCAGGTATTCGGTGAACAGGCTGCGTGCCAGCCAGGTGATGTTGGAAGTGTCAGCAGCAACCGCAGCGGCATTGTCCACCGGGAACGGCGCGGTACGTGCCTTGATGCCGATCAGGGTCAGCATCTGCACCAGCATCACCACCGCGACCACCAGGCCGACCGGCAGGTAACGCACCCAGCCTTCACGCAGGTTGGTGGTGTCGATGTCCAGCATCATCACCACGAACAGGAACAGCACCATCACCGCGCCGACATACACCAGCACCAGGGTGACACCCAGGAACTCCGCCCCCACCAGCAGCCACACGCAGGCCACCGAGAAGAAGGTCAGGATCAGGCACAGCACGGCATACACCGGGTTGCGCACGCTGATCACCGACGCCGCCGAGATGCCGGCGATGATGGAGAAGAACCAGAAAGCAATATTTACCCAATCCATCTCAAGACCTCAGCGGAAAGCAGCGTCGGCGGCGCGGCGCTCGGCGATTTCGGCTTCAAGCCGGTCGCCCAGTGCCAGCAGCTGCGGCTTGGTGATGATGTTCTCGCCACGCTTCTCGAAGTGGTACTCGAGAATGTGGGTCTCGACGATCGAGTCCACCGGGCAGCTTTCTTCGCAGAAGCCGCAGAAGATGCACTTGAACAGATCGATTTCGTAACGCGTGGTACGGCGGGTGCCGTCTTCGCGTTTGGCCGAGTCGATGGTGATGGCCAGTGCCGGGCACACCGCTTCGCACAGCTTGCAGGCGATGCAGCGCTCTTCACCGTTGGGGTAACGGCGCAGGGCGTGCAGGCCACGGAAGCGCGGCGACTGCGGGAACTTTTCCATCGGGTACATCACGGTGTACTTGGGCTTGAACGCGTACTTCAGCGTCAGCCACAGGCCACCGAGCAACTCGAGCAGCAACAGACTTTTGAAATAGTGGGTGATCTTATTCATGAATCAAACGCCCTTCTGGATCACGCCGTAGAACACCATCAGTGCCGTCACCGCGATCCAGAAAATGGTCAGCGGGATGAACACCTTCCAGCCCAGACGCATGATCTGGTCATAGCGGAAGCGCGGGAAGCTGGCACGGAACCAGATGTACGCACTGGCGAAGAACAGCACCTTCAGCAGCAGCCACGGCCAGCCGCCGGTCCAGATCCAGTTGATCCACGGCGAGATGTCTGCCGTGATCCAACCCTGGAGCGGGCTCAACCAGCCACCGAGGAAGAAGATCGAGATCAGGAAGCTGACCAGGATCATGTTGGCGTACTCGGCCAGGAAGAACAGTGCGAACGCACCGCCGGAGTACTCCACCATGTGGCCGGCCACGATTTCCGACTCGCCTTCGACCACGTCGAACGGCGCGCGGTTGGTTTCGGCAACGCCGGACACCCAATACACGACGAACAACGGGAACAGCGGCAGCAGGAACCAGTCGAACAGGCCCGAATTACCCTTCTGCGCCAGCACGATATCGGTCAGGTTCAGGCTGCCGGCGGCGATCATCACGCCAACCAGGGCAAAGCCCATCGCGATTTCGTAGCTGACCACCTGCGCGGCCGAACGCATCGCACCGAGGAAGGCGTACTTGGAGTTGGATGCCCAACCGGCCAGGATCACGCCGTACACGCCCAGCGAGGTCATCGCCAGCAGGTACAGCAGGCCGACGTTGGCGTTGGACAGCACCAGCTTGTAGTCGAACGGAACCACGGCCCACGCCGCGAACGACGGTGCCAGCACGATCAGCGGCGCGATGACGTACATCGCCTTGTGGGCGCTGGCCGGCGCGATGATTTCCTTGAACAACAGCTTGGTGACGTCGGCGAAGGCCTGCAGCAGGCCACCAAGACCGACGTACATCGGCCCGTGGCGGACGTGCATCCAGCCGATCAGCTTGCGCTCCCACAACACGTAGAAGGCAACCGAGATGATGATCGGCATGGCGATCACCAGGATCTTCAGCACCGTCCACAGCACGATGCCGATATCGCCCAGGGCCAGAAACCACTGGTGCAGCGGATCGACCGCGTTCAACAGCAACTCGTTCATGCAGCCACCACCGTTACACGTGCGGCACCCAGCGGCGCGGTCGCGCCGTGGCCCGATTCAATCCACACCGTGCCGGCGGCGACGCGAGCGTCAACCACCACCGACAAGGTGGCGCGGCCGGCGTCGGTGCCGACCTTGGCCATCTGGCCTTCGGTCAGCTGCAGACGCGCGGCGTCATCGGCGTTGAGCACGATGCGCGGATCATTGTTGAGCGGATGCGACTGCAGCGCCTGCGCGCGACGCACGACGGCGTCGGTGCGGTAGATCGCTGGGGTCGAAGCCACTTCGAAGCCTTCGCCTGCCGGCTGCGGCTGTGCCGAAGCGGCCACCTTGACGGTTACCGGCTGTAGGCTGGCACGCAGGCCGGCCAGATCGGTGAAGCCGAAACCGGCCAGCTGCAGGTCACCACCGAGGGCACGCAGCACGCGCCAGCCCTCGCGGGCCTCGCCTTGCAGCTTGCCACCGGCACGGGCGACCTGGTCGCGACCGTCCAGATTGGTCAGCGTGGCGTCGATTTCCGGCAGCGCGCCGATCGGCAGGATCAGGTCGGCGACATCGCGGGTCGAGGTGCAGGCGAAATGGCTGAAGGCCACGACCTTGGCACCGGCCAGCGCCTTGCGGGCAGCAGCGGTATCGGCGAAATCCAGGCCCGGCTCGATGCCGTACAGGGCATAGGCCTTGCGCGGCTGGGCCAGCATCGCATTGACGTCCTTGCCGGCCGGCAGCACGCCAACGCGGGCCAGGCCCAGGGCGTTGGCACCCTGCGGGATGCGGCACAGCTTGGCGCCGGTGGCAGCGGCAAATGCGCTGGCAGCCGAACGGATCGCAGCAGCCTGCGGATGATTCTCGGCAATCGCACCGACGATGATGACGGTGTTGCTGCCGGCCTTCACTGCATCGACCAGCTGCGCGTTGCCCAGCGCTTCGACGAAGCGCGACGGGGCGACGATCTGCTTGCCGGCCAGCTTGAACGCGAAGTCGAAATCGACCGGGTTGACCGCGTGGATCTTTGCGCCGTTCTTGGTCTGCGCCTTGCGCAGACGGGCGTGCAGCAGCGGCAGTTCGTGGCGGATATTGCTACCCAGCAGCACGATCTGGTCGGCATTCTCGATTTCCGCCAGCGCCATGCCAAAGGCTTCGGCAACGGGGGCGTCGGAGAAATCGCGGTTGTTGATGCGGTGGTCGATGTTGTTCGAACCCAGGCCGGCGGCCAGGCGGGCCAGCAACGCGCCCTCCTCGTTCGACGTCGCCGGGTGCACCAGCACGCCGAGGTCGTCGCCACGGTTGGCTTCGAAGATTTCGCGGGCCGCGGCCAGACCTTCGGCCCAGCTCACTTCCTTCCACTCGCCATTGACCTTCTGCAACGGCTTGACCGCGCGGTCGGCCGAATACAGGCCCTGATGCGAATAACGATCGCGGTCGGACAACCAGCACTCGTTGACCAGTTCGTTGTCACGCGGCACGGCGCGCAGCACTTCGCCGCGGCGCACGTGCAGGAACAGGTTCGAGCCCATCGCGTCGTGGTAACCCAGCGACTCGCGTGCGGTCAGTTCCCACGGGCGGGCCTTGAACTGGAACACCTTGTTGGTCAGCGCGCCCACCGGGCACACGTCGATGACGTTGCCGGACAGTTCGGTGGTCAACGGCTTGCCGTCGTAGGTGCCGATCTGCAGGTTTTCACCGCGCGACATGCCACCCAGTTCGTAGGTACCGGCGACTTCTGCGGTGAAGCGCACGCAACGCGTGCACTGGATGCAGCGGGTCATCTCGGTGGCGACCAGCGGGCCCATGTCCTCGTCGGCCACAACGCGCTTGCGCTCGTTGAAGCGGCTGACCGAACGGCCGTAACCCAGCGATACGTCCTGCAGCTCGCACTCGCCGCCCTGGTCGCAGATCGGGCAGTCCAGCGGGTGGTTGATGAGCAGGAACTCCATCACCGAACGCTGGTACTTGAGCGCCTTCTCGTTGCGGGTCTGGATCTTCATGCCATCCATGACCGGCGTGGCACAGGCCGGCGACGGCTTGGGCGTCTTCTCGACGTCCACCAGGCACATGCGGCAGTTGGCCGCGATCGGCAGCTTCTCGTGGTAGCAGAAGCGCGGAATCGGAATGCCGGCCTTGTCGGCGGCCTGGATGATCATCGAACCCTTGGGCACGACCAGCGTCTGCCCATCGATCTCGATGGTGACGTGATCCGGCGGCACATTGGGATTTACCGGTTGCGCGCTCATGCGGCAGCAGCCTCCACCTTCTTGCCGTCAACCATCGAATGACCGTTGACGATGTAGTACTCGAATTCGTCCCAGAACTGGCGCAGGAAGCCTTGGATCGGCCACGCTGCCGCCTCACCGAACGCACAGATGGTGTGGCCTTCGATCTGACCGGCCACGGCCTTGAGCTGGTGCAGGTCTTCCATCGTCGCCTGGCCGGCAACGATGCGCTCCAGCACGCGGTGCATCCAGCCGGTGCCTTCACGGCACGGGGTGCACTGGCCACAGGATTCCTTGTGGAAGAACTGGCTGATGCGGCAGGCGAACTTCACGCAGCAGACGCTGTCATCCAGCACCACGATGGCACCCGAACCCAGGCCCGAGCCCAGTGCGCGGATGGTGTCGTAGTCCATCGGCAGGCCCTTGAGCTGCTCGGCGGTCAGCACCGGCATGGACACGCCACCCGGAATCGCAGCCTTGAGCTTGCGGCCCGGCCGCAGACCACCGGCCATTTCCAGAAGGTCATCGAACGGGGTGCCCAGCGGCACCTCGAAATTGCCACCCTTCTGCACGCAGCCGGAGACCGAGAAGCACTTCGGGCCACCGTTCTGGGTCAGGCTCAGGCCCTTGAACCACTCCGGACCGTTGCGGATGATCGCCGGCACCGAACCGTAGGTCTCGGTGTTGTTGATCGTCGAGGGCTTGCCGTACAGGCCGAAATTGGCCGGGAACGGCGGCTTGTAACGCGGCTGGCCCTTCTTGCCTTCCAGCGATTCCATCAGCGCGGTTTCTTCGCCGCAGATGTAGGCGCCGGCGCCCAGCGCGCCATAGATGTCGATGTCCACGCCGCTGCCCAGCACGTTCTTGCCCAGCCAGCCGTGCTTGTAGGCATCGGCCAAGGCCTGCTCGAAGTGCTCGAACGGCTCGTGGTGGAACTCACCACGCAGGTAGTTGTAGCCCACGGTCGAACCGGTGGCGTAGCAGGCAATGGCCATGCCCTCCACCACCGAGTGCGGGTTGTAACGCAGGATGTCGCGGTCCTTGCAGGTGCCCGGCTCGGATTCGTCCGAGTTGCAGAGAATGTACTTCTGCATGTCGCCCTTCGGCATGAAGGACCACTTCAGGCCGGTCGGGAAACCCGCGCCACCACGGCCACGCAGGCCGGACTGCTTGACCATCTCGATGACGTCTGCCGGCGCGATCTTCTCTTCGAGGATCTTGCGCAGCGCGGCGTAGCCACCGGTCTTCAGATAGCTTTCGTACGACCACGGGGTGTCGTAGTGCAGCGTGGTGTAAACCACGTTGTGCGGAAGCGGCGCCGGTCCGACCGGGCCCTTGGATTCGTGGTGTGCCATGCCTTACTCCAGCCCGTCCAGCAGCGCGTCGACCTGGTCCAGCGTCAGGCGCTCATGGTAATGACCGTTGATGACCATCATCGGTGCGCCCGCGCAACCGGCCAGGCACTCTTCCTCTTTCTTGAGGTAGACGCGGCCGTCGGCGGTCGATTCACCGTGCTTGATGCCCAGCTTCTTCTCGCAATGGCGGACGATGTCGTCGGCGCCGTTGAGCCAGCAGCTGATGTTGGTGCAGATGGCGACGTTGTTGCGGCCAACCTTCTCGGTCTCGAACATCGAGTAGAAGGTCGCCACCTCGTACGCCCACACGAACGGCAGATCCAGGTACTTGGCCACGCCGGCGATCAACTCGTCGGTCAGCCAGCCCTGGTTCTGCTCCTGCGCAGCGTGCAGACCCTGCAGCACCGCCGAACGCTTGCGCTCCGGCGGGAACTTGGTCAGCCAGTGATCGATGTGAGCGCGCGTCTTGTCGCTCAACACCACCATCGGGTCGACGTCACGCGCCGCCTCGTAATTACCCGTCGCCTTCATCGGCCGACCTCAACGAATACCAAATTCTGGAAAACCGAAGCCTGCAGCAGCTGGGCCGCGCAGGCATCGGGCGTTGTGCAGCTACCGGTCATTACCGGTCAACCTCGCCGAACACGAGATCGTAGGTACCGATCATCGCCACCACGTCGGCCAGCATGTGGCCGCGCACGATCGAGTCGATCGAGGACAGGTGGGCAAAGCCCGGTGCGCGCAGGTGCACGCGGAACGGCTTGTTGGCGCCATCGGAAACCAGGTAGCAGCCGAACTCGCCCTTGGGCGCTTCAACCGCGGCATAGGTTTCGCCGGCCGGTACGCAGTAGCCTTCACTGAACAGCTTGAAGTGATGGATCAGCGCTTCCATGTCGTCCTTCATCTCGGCGCGCGCCGGCGGGGCGATCTTGAAGTTCTTGACCATCACCGGGCCCGGGTTGGCCTTCAGCCACGCCACGCACTGCTTGATGATGTGGTTGGACTGGCGCATCTCGGCCACGCGGACCAGGTAACGGTCGTAGCAGTCACCCTGGGTGCCCAGCGGAATATCGAAATCCACCGCGTCGTACTTGGCGTACGGCTGCTTCTTGCGCAGGTCCCAGGCAATGCCCGAACCACGCAGCATCACGCCGGTCATGCCCCATGCAAGGGCGTGTTCCGGGGTGATGACGCCGATGCCGACGGTACGCTGCTTCCAGATGCGGTTGTCGGTGAGCAGGGTTTCGTACTCATCCACGCGCTTGGGGAACTCGCTGGTGAAGTTCTCCAGGAAGTCCAGCAGCGAACCCTCGCGCGAAGCGTTCAGGCGCTTGAGTGCATTGCCCTTGTGCCAGCGTGATTCCTTGTACTTGGGCATGGTGTCCGGCAGGTCGCGGTACACGCCGCCCGGACGGTAATACGCCGCGTGCATGCGCGCGCCGGAAACCGCCTCGTAGCAGTCCATCAGCTCTTCGCGCTCACGGAAGGCGTACAGCATCACCGCCATCGCGCCCAGATCCAGGCCGTTGGAACCCAACCACATCAGGTGGTTCAGGATGCGGGTGATTTCGTCGAACATGGTGCGGATGTACTGCGCACGCTCGGGCACCTCGATACCCATCAGGGTTTCGATGGAACGCACATAGGCGTGCTCGTTGCACATCATCGAGCAGTAATCCAGGCGGTCCATGTAGCCGACCGACTGATTGAACGGCTTGGACTCGGCCAGCTTCTCGGTCGCGCGATGCAGCAGGCCGATATGCGGATCGGCGCGCATGATGGTCTCGCCGTCCATTTCCAGAATCAGGCGCAGCACACCGTGCGCGGCCGGATGCTGCGGGCCGAAGTTCATGGTGTAGTTGCGGATTTCCTGCTTCGCTTCAGCAGGATTGCTCGCAAAGGCCTGCGAAGCCTGGTGGAATTCCCTCTTTACGTCCGCACTCACTTGCTTGCCTCCGTCTGCGCGCGCTCGCCTTCAGCGGTCTGGAAACGGGCATCGTCGCGGATGACACGCGGCACGCCGACGCGCGGCTCGACCGAAGTCACCGGCTCGTACACCACGCGCTTCTTTTCTTCGTCGTAACGCACTTCGACGTTGCCGATCAGCGGGAAATCCTTGCGGAACGGATGGCCCACGAAACCGTAGTCGGTCAGGATGCGACGCAGGTCCGGGTGGCCTTCGAAGATCACGCCGTACAGGTCGAACGCTTCACGCTCGAACCAGTTCAGGCCCGGATGGATATCGGTCAGCGAGGCAACCACCGGCAGTGTTTCGCTCGGGGCGAAGCAGCGGATGCGCAGCAACTGATTGTGCTGGTAGGAACGCAGCTGGCAGACCACGGCAAAACGCTGCTTGGGCAGCGCATCCGGCTGTGCGCCGTCGGCGGTTTCGTGGCTGGGGAACTCACCCCAGGCGAAACGGCCAGCGCCCTTGCCTTCCACGCCACGGCTGAAGCCGTGCGAGGAAACGTCCGAGGTATCCCACTCGTCGCTGCCGTAACCAAGGTAGTCGACACCGCACAGGTCGGTGGCGTGCTCGAAGCCGAACTCGTCGCGCAATGCCAGGGCAGTTGCGTGCCAATCAGCGACAGCTACTTCCAGCGTAACTTCGCCGCGCGGTTCGACCACCACGACCTGCGCGTCGGCAAAGCGCGCGCGGAGTCGTTCGATGAGAGAAGGTGCTTGCTGGGCCATGGGGGCTGGCGTGCTCTTGATTGTAAAAAGGGATCAGCGCGCGATGGTCTGGGTACGCCAGATCTTCTTCTGCAGCTGCAAAATGCCGTACACCAGTGCTTCGGCGGTCGGCGGGCAGCCCGGGACGTAGACGTCCACCGGCACCACGCGATCACAGCCGCGCACCACGGAATACGAATAGTGGTAGTAGCCGCCGCCATTGGCGCAGCTACCCATCGAGATGACCCACTTCGGGTCCGGCATCTGGTCGTAGACCTTGCGCAGCGCCGGGGCCATCTTGTTGACCAGCGTGCCGGCCACGATCATCACGTCGGACTGACGCGGCGACGGGCGGAACACCACGCCGTAGCGGTCAAGGTCCAGACGCGCGGCACCAGCGTGCATCATTTCCACCGCACAGCAGGCCAGACCGAAGGTCATGGGCCACATCGAGCCGGTACGCGCCCAGTTCAACAGCGCATCGACGCTGGTGGTCACGTAGCCCTTCTCGAGCAGCGGGTTCTCGCCTTCAGGCCGCAGAATGTCGTCAACCCGCCCTTCCGGCACAGGGTTGTTCATCAGGCCGTCGAGAGTCTGAATCACTCCCATTCCAGCGCTCCCTTCTTCCACACGTAGATAAAGCCGAGGAACAGCATGCCCACGAACAGGCCCATGGTGACCAGCGAACGAGCGCCGAGCTCCATGAACACCTGGGTCCAAGGCACGATGAAGATGATTTCCAGGTCAAAGACGATGAACTGGATGGCGATCAGGTAGTAGCGCACGTCGAACTTCATGCGCGCATTTTCGAACGCCTCGAAGCCGCACTCGTAGGCCGAGAGTTTCTCGTTATCCGGGGAACGGGGAGCGAGGAACCGGCCGATCAACATCAGCGCAACGCCGATGCCGGTGGCGACGATCAGAAACAGCAGAGACGGCAAATATTCGGCCAGCACAGCGATTCTCTCTTGCCTCTGCCCGGGACACCTGCAGGTGCCAAGGCATGGGGGATTGACGGGAGTTGCCACGACGGGCGCTGCCGCAACCCGTGTACCCGCATAAAACAATGGTGCCCAAGAGGGGACTCGAACCCCTACGACTCTCGTCGCTACCACCTCAAGGTAGTGCGTCTACCAATTCCGCCACCTGGGCCTACGTCAGCACTGCCGGATTACGGCAGTGCGCTGCGTATTGTAACCGTCTTCAGTGTTTCTGTGCGCCTTCTGCAGTCTTTTCTTCACTGTTGGACGGAATATTTGCCGCCGGCACCGCAGCCTGCGGCACTTCGCTGGCAGCCGGGGCTGCCTGCGGGATGGACTGCAGCTCACCGGCCGGTGCGGCCGGGGTGGCAGCCGGGGTTTCGACCTGCGACATCACGCCGAGGCCTTCACCGGAGGGACGCGAACCATGAGTGGCATACCAGGCCATGAACAGGCTGATGCCGAAGAACACCACGGCAAGCCACTTGGTGCTCTTGGACAGGAAGTTAGAAGCGCCACGCGCGCCGAACACCGTACCCGACGCACCCGCGCCAAAGCCGGAGCCCGCTGCCGCGCCAGAACCGCGCTGCATCAGGATCAGCGCGATCATCGCGATCGCCACAAGCACATAGACCACATTGAGGATCAACATCAGCATTTGAAATCCGTCCCGGACAAATCACCCGTTAGCGACCGGCTGCCGCCTTGCCGATGGCCAGGAAATCCCCTGCCACCAGCGATGCGCCGCCTACCAGCCCGCCATCGACGTCAGGCTGTGAGAACAGCTCTGCAGCATTGTCGGGCTTGACGCTTCCGCCATAGAGCAGCGGCAGCGAATCAGCGATTCTAGCATCGCGCTTGGCCACTTCGCCACGAATGAAGGCGTGGACGGCCTGCGCCTGCTCCGGGCTGGCGGTACGGCCGGTGCCGATGGCCCAGACCGGCTCGTAGGCCACGACGGCCTCGCCGAAGGCTTCAACCCCTGCCAGATCCAGCACCGGCGCCAGCTGGGAGGCGATCACCTGCTCGGTCTGGCCCGCCTCGCGCTGCTCCAGCGTCTCACCGACGCACAAGACCGGAACGAGCCCGGCATTGGCGGCGGCCACGAACTTGCGCGCGACCAGTTCGCTGCTTTCGTTGTGGTACTGGCGGCGCTCGGAATGGCCGACCAGACCGTAGCGGGCACCGACGTCCATCAGCATCGTGGCCGACACTTCGCCGGTGTAGGCGCCCTTTTCGTTGCTGCTGACATCCTGCGCGCCGAAGGCCAGCGCCGTGTTCTCGAAGTCTTCGACCAGATCGCTCAGGTACGGCAGGGGCGGCAGCACCACCAGCTCCACGCCTTCCAGCGGCAGGCCGGCGGCCACCTGGCCAACCAGTTCCGAAGCGAATTGACGGCTGCCATGCAGCTTCCAGTTACCGGCGACGATTTTGCGGCGCATTCAGGAATTACTCCCCAACGAAAATGGTGGCAAATGATAGCCGAAACCCGGACATCGGCAGGACATCGTGCAGACAACGGCAGGCCAGGATGCGACAACGCCGCCGGGCGGGGCCACGGCGGCGCTGGGCTCCCCGCGCCACCGGTCGGGCCGGCGGCACAGGCTGGATGCGCGCGATTACTTCAGCTTGATCTCGCGCAGGCGCTCTTCCAGGAAACCGTGGGCGGTGATCGCCTCCGGGTACCGACTGGGGTTGTCCGGGGTGATGCAGGACGGCAGCACGTCGATCAGGAAATCCGGATTCGGATGCAGGAAGAACGGCACCGAGTAGCGCGGCTGGCGTGCCAGCTCACCCGGGGGGTTCACCACGCGGTGGATGGTGGACGGATACACATGGTTGGTCAGGCGCTGCAGCATGTCGCCGATGTTGACCACGATGGTGTCCGCGTCGGAGGTGAACGGCACCCACTCACCCTCGTGCGACTGCACTTCCAGGCCAGCGGCGCTTGCACCCACCAGCAGGGTAATGAAGTTGATGTCGCCATGGGCGCCGGCGCGCACATTGGGAATGTCGTCGGTGGTGATCGGCGGGTAGTGGATCGGGCGCAGGATCGAGTTGCCGTTGTTGGTCTTGTCGGCGAAGTAGTTCTCCGGCAGGCCGATGTGCAGCGCCAGCGCCGCCAGCACGCGCGAACCCAGTGCGTCCAGCTTCTGGTACAGGCCGTAGCCGTACTCGCGGAACGCCGGCACTTCGGCGGGCCACAGGTTCGGCGGCATCACCTCACGGTACTTGGAGTCGTCCGCGATCTCGCGGCCGATGTGCCAGAACTCCTTCAGATCGAAGTGTTTGGAGCCCTTGGCGGTCTCCACGCCGAACGGCGTATAGCCGCGCGCACCACCGCCACCGGCGACGTGGTACTGCTTCTTCACCTCCTCGGGCAGCGCGAAGAACGCCTTGAAGGCGTCGTAGGCTGCGTCGATGTAGGACTGCTCGATGCCGTGGTTGCGGATGCCGGCAAAACCCCACTGCCGGTAGGCCGCGCCGAGCTCGGCGACGAAGGCGTCGCGGTCTCTGTCAAAACGGGTGATGTCGAGGGTAGGAATCTGGCTCACAACGGGTTCTCTGCAATGACTTCGGACGGTTTGCCCCGCCATGTGCAAGGGCATCCCATCTATTGTGACAGATCGTCGCCGACGCCTCTTGCCAGCCTAACTGTGGATTGCGCCAGCCAGACTGACCAATTCAGCCAATCCGGGCAAATATTCCAATCATTTCCGGCACTTCTTTGCGACCCTCGCGCGGTTCGCCTGCCGCCGGGCGGACGAAGGAACCTGCCCGCCCCTCTCCCGCCGCGGGCCAAAGCCGTAGATCGTCGAAATGCCCAGCCCAAGCGCCCCTGCCGCTCCCGCGCACGCATCCGCCCTGCCCTGCAACCGCAAACTCCGCATCCTGCATACCGAAGCCGCCACCGGCCTCGGTGGCCAGGAGATCTACATCCTTCGCCACATGCAGGCCATGCGCGAGCGCGGCCACGAGGTCTCCCTGCTCTGCCAGCCGCAGGCGCGAATGGCCCGGCTGGCACAGGAACAGGGCTTCACCGTCCACACGCTGCGGATGGGCGGGCTGGCGCGGCTGCTCATCGGCATCTGGCGGGTCGCACGCCTCGCCCGCCAGCACGGCTATGACGTGGTCAACACCACCAGCCGCCGCGACACCCTGATCGCCGCCGCCGGCGCGCGTCTGGCCCGCACGCCGCTGATCGTGCGCTCGCGCCATCTGATGAGTCCGATCAACTCCCTGCTCACCTACACCGACCTGCCCCACCGGGTCATCACCGTCAGCCACTTCGTCAAACAGCTGCTGGTCCAGCGCGGCATCCTGGCCAGGGACATCGGCGTGGTGCCGCCCATCGCCGTGGCACCGCAGTGGAGCGACCAGCTGGGCGAAGCACCCACGCAGACGCTGGCACAGGCCCGGAGCAACGTGCGTACCGCGCTGGGGTTCAGCGACGACGATGTGGTGGTCGGCTGCGTGGCGGTGCTGCGCGAAGCCAAGGGGCATGTGGAACTGCTGCGCGCGATGATGCCGCTGTGCCGCAAGAACCCCCGGCTGCATCTGGTGATCGTCGGCGATGGCGAGCCGGTGATGGGACGGCTGAAGGAAATGCGCGCCGAAGCAGGGCTTCTGGCCCAGATCCATCTGCTGGGCTACCGCAGCGACGCCTGCACGCTGATGCCCGGCTTCGATCTTTTCGCACTGGCCAGCTACAAGGAAGCCGCCGGCACGGTCTTCCTCGAAGCCGCATTCGCAGGCGTGCCCATCGTCGCCACCCACGTCGGCGGCATTCCCGAAATGGTGGCTGAGGACGTCAACGCGTTGCTGGTGCAGCGTGGCGACGGCAACGCACTTGCTGCTGCGCTGGACCAGCTGATCCGTGACGGCCAGCGCCGCAGGGCGATGGGCGCGGCCGGGCTGGAATGGCTCAGCAGCCAAGAGCGCTTCACGCCTTCCGGCCATGCCGGGATCACCGAGCACCACTACTACACCTGGTTGAAGGAACTGCAGCATGGCAAGGGCGAAGTCGGTACCGGTGCTGATGCACCATCACGTGAGCCCCTCGCCGGGGATGATCACGGTCTCGCCTGAGAACTTTGAAAGCCAGATCGCGTGGCTGGCCAACGACGGCTGGACGACGCTGACGCTGGAGCAATACGCGGGCTTTCTTGCAGGCGAGCCGGTGCCACGCAGATCCATCGTCATCACCTTCGACGATGGCTATCTCGACAACTGGGTGTACGCCCACCCCATCCTGCTCAAGTACGGCATGCGTGCCACGGTCTTCGTGGTCACCGGCTGGATGGGCGACGGCCCCGCGCGTCCGCATGCAGGCCAGGCCAACGCCGTGCTGCCCGCCACGCCGGACCACCGCGGCTGCGAACGCCTGATCCTGGAGGAACACCGCGCCGACGAAGTGATGATGCGCTGGAGCGAAGCGCGGGCGGCGACCGAGGCTGGCAGCTTCGAGATCCACTGCCACACCCACACGCATACCCGCTGGCTGCGGCAGAACATCAGCGCAGAACAGCGCCGCCACAACCTCCGCCTGGATCTGCAGACGTCGCGCGCCGTGCTGCAGGCGCAGCTGGGCGACGTCTCGGACACCCTGTGCTGGCCGTATGGCGATTTCGACGACGACCATGTGGCCATGGCGCGCGAAGTGGGCTTCCGCCACCTGCACACCACGCATCCGTTCGGGCGCAATCTTGTGGGAGGCGACCCGGAGCACATCTACCGTTTCGCCATCCGCAACCGCCCCGCCAGCTGGCTGCGCAAACGCATTGCCTGCAGCTACAACCCTGTGATCGCGCCGTTGTTCAACCACTTCAAGGCGAGACGCAGGGGCATGTTGGCTGGCCCCTGAGCCGGATTCGGTTTCGCTCAAATGAAAACCCCGGCGCATGGCCGGGGCTTCAACTCAACTGGCGGCAGCGAGCTTGACCGCGTCGGAGAGCCGCTCCAGCGTGCTGGTCATCAGACCCGCCTCATCGGCCTCCACCGTGACCCGCACCACCGGCTCGGTGCCGGACGGACGCAGGAACGCCCTGCCCCGTCCCGCGACGGCCTGCTGGGCGACAGCCAACGCCGCCTGCACCGGCGCACTGGCCACCACTTCGCGCGCGTTCTTTTCGAGGCGCACATTGATGGTCTTCTGCGGCACCATCGACAGCTCCTGCAGCGCCTGATGCAGGCTGAGGCCTTCGCGGTCCAGCACTTCCAGCACCTGCAGGGCGCTGACGATGGCGTCGCCGGTGGTGGCGCGGTCCAGGCACAGGATGTGGCCGGAGGCTTCACCGCCCAGCACGCCCTTGCCCTCCACCAGCGCCTGATGCACGTAGCGGTCACCCACGTTCGCACGCACGAACGGGATGCCCAGCTTCTCCAGCGCCTGTTCCAACCCGTAGTTGGTCATCAGCGTGCCCACCACCGGGCCGCTCAGGCGTCCGTTCGCCTGCCATGCCTTGGCGAGGATGTACAGCAGGCCATCACCATCGACCGCAGCGCCGGTGTTGTCGACCATCAGCACGCGGTCGCCATCACCGTCGAAGGCGATGCCCAGATCGGCACCAACCTCGCCCACCTTGCGCGCAAGGTTGTCGATATGCGTGGAGCCCACACCATCATTGATGTTGATGCCGTTCGGCTCGGCACCGATGGCGATCACCTCGGCTCCCAGCTCGCGGAACAGCAGCGGCGCGATGTGGTACGTGGCGCCATGCGCGCAGTCCAGCACAATCTTCAACCCGTTCAGGTAGAAGTTGCGCGGCACGCTGGCCTTGCAGAATTCGATGTAACGGCCCACGGCGTCACGGGCACGCATGGCCTTGCCAAGGTGCTCGGACTCGGCTGTGGTGAAGGGCTGGTCCATCGCCGCTTCCAGCGCGAGCTCGGTGGCGTCATCCAGCTTCTCGCCTTCGCCGGAGAAGAACTTGATGCCGTTGTCATGGTGCGGATTGTGCGAGGCACTGATGACGATGCCGGCGTCGGCGCCCAACGTATGCGCCAGAAATGCCACCGCCGGAGTCGGCATCGGCCCCAGCAGCTGCACGTTGGCGCCGGCGGCGACCAGACCGGCCTCAAGCGCCGACTCGAACATGTAACCGGAGATGCGGGTGTCTTTGCCGATCACCACGGTGGGCTGGCGGCCAGTGCGCTCGACCAGCACGCGCCCAAGCGCATTGCCCACACGCAGCACGAAATCGGCGGAAATAGCCCCCTTACCGACGCGGCCACGGATGCCGTCGGTACCAAAATACTTGCGATTGCTCATCAGGCAGCCTCGTCCTTGGCTTGCGGCTGTTTCATCATCATGGCGATCAGATCCGCCAGGCGATCACGCATTTCGCGGCGGTCGCAGATCTGATCGATGGCACCGTGCTCCAGCAGGAACTCGGAGCGCTGGAAGCCTTCCGGCAGTTTCTCGCGCACGGTCTGTTCGATCACGCGCGGGCCGGCGAAGCCGATCAGCGCCTGCGGCTCGGCGATGTTGATGTCGCCCAGCATCGCGAACGATGCCGATACGCCACCAGTGGTGGGATGGGTCAGCACCGAGATGTACGGCAGGCCGGCGTCACGCAGCCTGCCCAGCGCGGCGGAGGTCTTGGCCATCTGCATCAGCGAGAACAGGCCTTCCTGCATGCGCGCGCCGCCACTGGCGGAGAAGCACACATAGGGCGCGCCCATTTCCAGCGCGGCTTCGGCGGCCAGCGAGAAACGCTCACCCACGACCGAGCCCATCGAGCCACCCATGAAGGCGAAGTCGAACGAGGACGCCACCAGCGGACGCCCCTTCAGCAGGCCGCGCATGGCCACCAGCGCGTCGTACTCGCCGGTGTTCTTCTGGGTGGCCTTGATGCGCTCGGCGTACTTCTTCTGGTCCTTGAACTTGAGCACATCGGTCGGCCCGAGACGGGCGGCGATCTCGGTGGTGCTGTCCGCATCAAAGATCGAAGCCAGCCGCGCACGGGCACGGATGGCCATGTGGTGGCCGCACTTCGGACAGACCTCCAGATTCTCTTCCAGCTCGGGGCGGTACAGGGCCGCGCCACAGCTGCTGCACTTTTCCCAGAGACCTTCCGGGACGCTGCGCTTCTTGCTGGGGGTGTTGTCGGTACGGATGCCCGAAGGCATCAACTTGCTGATCCAACTCATGCGGGATGATCGTTCCGTTCAAGGCGGCCCAAGGGCCGCGGCACAGGCGACAGTCTAGCTCACCAGTGCGACCGCAGCCCTACCGGGGCGTATGGGCTTTGGGGCGGGGAACGGGGTGGTGGGAACGGGAGTCAGGGCACGCAGACGCCGGATTGCAGACGCGCGGGGGCCGTGTCTGGACGCGGGAAAACGCGCCTCCTGGTCCCCCATTCCCGTTTCCCAGCCTCTTCTCAGCCCACCGCCTCGCGCAGCAGGCGGAGGAAGCTGCCTGCCGCGGCGACCGCTGCTGCCACGTCCCCATCGGCCTCGGCCATTGCCGCCACCAAGGCACTGCCGACCACCACACCGTCGGCGTCCACCGCCATGGCAGCGGCGCTGGCGGCGTCCTTGATGCCGAAACCGGCGACTACCGGCACCTTGGCGCGGCTGCGCAGCAGCCGCAGGCGCTCACCGGCGGCGCTGCTGTCCAAGCGCTCGGAGGCACCGGTGACGCCAGCAAAGCTGACGTAATACAGATAGCCCTGCGCCGCCTCGCACAGGCTGTCCAGACGGGCCGGGCTGCTGGTCGGCGAAGCCAGCAGGATCAGCGCCAGCCCCGCCCTGGTGAAGGCGTCGCGGGTTTCCTCGGCTTCTTCCGGCGGCAGGTCCACCAGCAGCACGCCGTCCACGCCCGCGGCCACGGCCTCTTCGGCGAAGCGTGCGGGGCCCCGGATCTCGACCGGGTTCAGGTAACCCATCAGCACCACCGGAGTGGTGGTGTCCTGTTCGCGGAAGCGCGCCACGGTATCCAGCACGTACTGACGTCCTGCCCCGCGCGCCAGCGCGTGCTCGGAACTGCGCTGGATGGTGGGGCCATCGGCCATCGGGTCGGAGAACGGCACGCCCAGTTCAATCACGTCGGCACCGGCCTCCACCAGCGCGTGCATCACCGGCACGGTGGCTTCCAGCGAGGGATCACCGGCCGTGATGAAGGGGATCAGCGCCTTGCGGCCGGAGGCACGCAGCCGCGCGAAGCAGTCGTCGATTCGGGTCAAGGACATCTCAGGCACATCCTTCAATCAATGCGGTTGCGAGCGCCGGCGCGTGGCCCGACGGCGGAATCGACGGCATCACAGCACCAGTCCTTCGCGGGCGGCGATGGTGTGCACGTCCTTGTCGCCACGGCCGGACAGGTTGCACAGCACCAGCGCGTCCTTGGGCAGTTCGCGCGCCAGCTTGATGGCCTGCGCGACCGCATGGCTGGATTCCAGCGCCGGCAGGATGCCTTCGGTGCGGGTCAGGCGATGGAACGCGGCCAGCGCTTCCTCGTCGGTGATGCCGACGTACTGCGCACGGCCACTGTCGGACAGGAAAGCGTGCTCCGGGCCGACGCCCGGGTAGTCCAGGCCGGCCGAAATCGAATGGGTTTCCGTGATCTGGCCATCGTCGTCGCACAGCACATAGGTGCGGTTGCCGTGCAGCACCCCCGGGCGGCCAGCAGAGATGGACGCGGCATGGCGGCCGGTATGGATGCCATCGCCCGCAGCCTCGGCGCCGTAGATCTTCACCTGCGCATCGTTGAGGAAGGCGTGGAACAGGCCGATGGCATTGGAGCCGCCGCCCACGCAGGCGGTGATGGCGTCGGGCAGACGACCAAAGTCCTCCAGCATCTGCGCGCGCGCCTCGCGGCCGACGATGGCGTTGAAGTCACGCACCATGCGCGGGTAAGGATCCGGGCCGGCCACGGTGCCGATGATGTAGAAGGTGTCGCGCACATTGGTCACCCAGTCGCGCATCGCTTCGTTCAGCGCATCCTTGAGCGTGGCCGAACCGCTGCTTACCGGCACCACCGTGGCGCCGAGCAGCTTCATGCGGTAGACGTTGATCTTCTGCCGCTCGATGTCGGTGGCGCCCATGTACACCACGCATTCCAGGCCCAGCCGCGCGGCCACGGTGGCCGACGCCACGCCATGCTGGCCGGCACCGGTCTCGGCGATGATGCGGGTCTTGCCCATGCGTGCGGCCAGCAATGCCTGGCCGATGGTGTTGTTGATCTTGTGCGCGCCGGTGTGGTTCAGGTCCTCGCGCTTGAGCAGGATCTGCGCGCCACCCACGTCCCTGCTCAGGCGCTCGGCGTGGTAGATCGGACTGGGGCGGCCCACGTAGTGCTTGAGGTCCTTGTCGTAGGCGGCGATGAAGGTGGGATCGACCCGCGCCTGGTCATAGGCAGCGGCCAGTTCCTGCAGCGGCCCGACCAGCGTCTCGGCGACGAAGCTGCCACCGTAGCGACCGAAATGCCCCCGGGCGTCGGGGAAGGCGTGGAAATCGGCGATCGGCGAAGTACTCATGGCATCACTGCGTAAAGGACAGGCCAACACTTTAACGCCACTATCCGCCCATGAAAATCGATTATTCATGCCTGATGTGTTAGAAAAAATCACATGAAAGACGGTCATGCCCTGCCCTCGCTCAATGCATTGCGTGCCTTCGAGGCCGCCGCGCGCCTGCGCAGCGTCAGCCTTGCCGCCGCGGAACTGCATGTCACCCACGGTGCGGTGAGCCGTCAGCTGCGCATGCTGGAGGAAGAGCTCGGCCTGGCGCTGTTCGAGCGCGACGGGCGCGGTATCCGCCCAACCACAGCGGGCAACCGCCTGCTGGAAGCCACCAGCAGCGCCTTCTCGCAGCTGCGTGACTGCGTGGCCTCGCTGCGCCGCCCGCAGCGCAGTGACGCCTTCGTGCTGGGTTGCCCGGGCAGCCTGCTGGCGCGCTGGGTGATCCCCCGGCTGCAGGACCTGCAGCGCGACCTGCCCGGCCTGACCCTGCACCTTGCCGCGCAGGACGGTGACTTCACGCCCCGTCTGGAGGGCATGGACGCTGCCCTGCTGCTGGGTCAGGCACCCTGGCCGCAGGGCTGGCAGGTGCATACGCTGGCCACCGAACGCATCGGCCCGGTGTTCAGCCCTTCGCTTGCGGGCGCACATGCGCTTGCCCGGCAACCTGCCGAGGCCGTGCTGCCGCATGCGTTGCTGCACACCCGCTCACGACCGCAGGCGTGGCCGACCTGGGCGACGCTCAATGGCCTGGACCCCGCACAGCTGCAGCTCGGCACCGGCTTCGAGCATCTGTATTACCTGCTGGAAGCCGCCGTCGCCGGGCTGGGCGTGGGTATCGCGCCGGAGCCGCTGGTCGCCGACGACCTGGTCAATGGCCGCTTGATCGCGCCGTGGGGCTTTGTCGATACCGAAGGCTGCTGGGCGCTGTGCACCGCCGGTGATCGCAACGACCCGCGCGTGCTGCAGCTGACCGACTGGCTGCGCCGCCAGCTGGCCTGAGGCGCCCACCCGCAGGTGGGCACCGCTGGTACTCAGGCCACCGAACCCTGCGTCGGCAATGCCAGCCGCTGCTGCACGTCCTCGCGCAGGCGCGCCAGTTCCACCTCGGCCTGCTGACGCTGCTGCATGCCTTCGCGGTGGATCGTGCGCACCTCTTCCACGGTGGAGATCAGCTGCTCGTGCACATGGCGCAGCGTGGCCACGTCGATCACCGCGCGCTGGTTGGACTTGGCCGTTTCCACCGATGTCTGCCGCATCAGGTCGGCATTGCGGCGCATCAGTTCGTTGGTGGCATCGTCGATGGCGTTGGACAGCTCCACCGCGTTCTTCTGCTCGCCCAGCGAAAGTTGGATGGCGAACTGGCGCTTCCACGACGGAATGGTGATGTCGCGCACCGCGTTGAATTTCTCGATCAGCTGGATCGCATTGGCCTGGATCAGGCGGATCATCGGCAGCGACTGATCGGCGGCATGCTGCATGACCACCAAGTCGCCAACGCGCTTGTCGAGCAGGCGGATGGCGTTGTCGATCTCGCCACGGCGGATGCGTGACTGCGGATCTTCCAGCCCGGCCAGCGCCTGCATTTCCGTACCCAGCTCGGCCAGCCGCTGCTTGCCCGCGGCGATGTGCAGGCCAAGGCTCTGCCGTTCGTCGCGGACGATGGCGTGCATGCGGTCGAACTCACCCACGCGCTGGCCCATCTGTGCCTGCTGCGCGCCGACATCACGCATCAGCTGTTCGATCTGCTGGTTGGTGTCGCTGAACTTCTGCACCAGCTCGCCCTTGGAGGCACGCATGCGGTCGATCAGGCCACCGATCACCGGCACCTTGGAGCGCTCGTTCAAGCCGTCCAGCTTCAGGCCACGCGCGATGCGCACCACCTCGCCCAGCTTGTCGCCGGAGGCATCCAGGTCACGATTGCGCACATGCTCCAGCAGCTGGCTGGAGAACGCAGCGCTCTTGCCTGCCGCTTCACGCCCGAACACATGCAGGTTGCCGGGGCTGATGTCATCCAGGCTGCGGGTGATCTGCGCGATCTGCGGGCGGTCGGCCTCGTTCAGCCCCAGCGCGACCAGCGTGCCTGCGTCCACTTCGCCGGTGGTGCCAGCCGGTACCGGGATGTTGTCCTGCGTCATCTGCGAACTCCTTGGAAAGATGCGCGACGGGCGCGCTGGCAATCGGGTATGGCGGCGTGGTTTCAGCGCAGTCTAGCCTGCATGGCTGTCACCTCGTCGAGAATGCGGGCCTGGCTTTCGGCAGCCTGCTGCAGATGCGTGGCCATGTCGGCGGCCTGCGCGACGGCCACCTGCTGGCGCCAGACCGGCAGCAGCACGTCACGGATACGCCTGTAGCGCTCGATCAATTCCAGCGACTGCGCCTGCAGCAGCCGCAGCTGCGCGGCATCGTTGCGGCGCAGCGCGGCGATGCCCAGCAGATGCTGCAGGCGCCGTTGCAAGGGCATCTGCAGCGCTTCGTCCATGCCTTGCAACAGCGCGCCGGTTCCCGCATCGGCCCAGCGCCCGATCATGTCGGCGGCCACATCGGCATCACCCGCGTGTTCAAGCTGTGCTGCCGCCTGCGCCTGCAGGGCGAGCGCCGCTGCATCTGCACGCAGCAGACAGACATCCAGCTGGCTGGCCAGCTGCTCGGCCTGCGCCTGTGCTTCGACATCGCGCCCCAGCAACCGCCCCAGCAGCCCAGCCGCACGGCGCGTGGCACCCGCATCGCTGGCCTGCATGGCCTGCCGGATGTTGACCATCTCATCGACCAGCCGCTGCGCGGCCTCACCACGCACTGGATGGGCGAGTGCGCGTTCGACCGCCTGCAGCAACTCACCACCGTAACCGGCGATCATCATCGGGCTGGCAAGTGCCGCCGCCACATCCTCCGGCGGTAATGGCAGCGCCAGCGGACGACGGGCGTCAGGCATCGTCCTTGCCACCGTCGCGCGTGCCGCCCTGCTGCCCGGGCACCACCACCTGACCACCGTAGAAATGACGCATCAGCGCTTCATCGAGCGCCTTTTCCTCAGGCGTGCGTGCGCGCCGCACGCGCGGTGCCGGCGTGGCAGTCGTGCCCTCCTTCGACAGCCACTCCTTCAGCTGTGCCGCCAGACCTTCCAGCGCATCCCCCACCTGCCCCTGACGCTGCTGTGCAGCGACAAGGGCCTGCAGCAACGGTGCCAATTCCTGCGTCGGCGCAGGAGCGGCGGCAACCGGCGCAGGCGCGACCACGGCGGGTGGGCGTTCGGCCACGGACTGCAGCAAGGCGACGATCTGCTCCCACGGCGCGGAAGGCTCGGTCGTCGCGACCACCTGCGGTGCATCCTCCGTACGCAGCCCCTGCAGGCCACTGGCGATGTCGGCCAGCTGCGCGACCACACGCGCGCCGGTATCCGCATCATCGCCACCCATGGCCTTGTCGCGCATGAAGTCGCGTTTGATCTGCTCCCAGCGTGCCTGCTGCTGCGCATCCATCACGTCACGCAGCTCGGCCAGCTTCAGCAGGTTCTCTTCCGAGCCACTGGTCAGCAGCTGCGACTCGCCGAGGTAGTGGTCAGACACCAGCTGCTGCAGCTCGGCGGCATTCATCACCGGCGAAATCTTTTCCGCCAGTTTGTTCATGTTGCGATAGCTGCCCTGCAGCTTGAACGGCGGCTCGGTGCGGTACTTGTCGGCCTGCGCGGCGCTGGCGATGTACTGCTGGTTCACCCGGTAGACCACCTCGCGCACCTGCATCAGGCGTGCCAGCGTGGCGACGATCTCGTTGATCTCCGCGCCGCTGTAGGCATGGCTGAGCGTGTTGGTGGAGACCTCCTTGCCGTTTGCCTTGTCCACCAGCAGGTACAGATCTTCCAGCTCGCGCGTGGCCATCGGCGCCAGCACCTGGCTGGAGGTGAGGCTGTTCTCGATGTAGCTGAGCTTGAACGCCTCTTCCATGCCACCGAGCACGTCGCCGAGGTTGTAGATGTCGGCACGGTTGGCGAGCATGTCCGGCACCTTGAACACCTCGCCGGACTCGGTATACGGGTTGCCGGCCATCACCACGCAGAACTTCTTGCCACGCAGATCGTAGGTGCGGGTGCGACCGCGCCACACGCCTTCGATGCGGCGCGTGCCATCGCACAGTGAAATGAATTTCTGCAGGAATTCCGGATGGGTGTGCTGGATGTCATCGACATACAGCATGGTGTTGTTGCCCATTTCCAGCGCGAGGTTGAGTTTGAGCAGCTCCTGGCGCGAGGTGGCATCGGGTGCCTGCTCCGGGTCGAGCGAGCGCACCTCGTGGCCCAGCGCGGGACCGTTGATCTTCATGAAGACCAGGCCCAACCGGCTGGCCACATATTCCATCAGCGTGGTTTTGCCGTAACCAGGCGGGCTGATCATCATCAGCAGACCCATCAGGTCGCTGCGCTTGTTCTCGCCCACCGTGCCCATCTGCTTGGCAAGGTTGTCGCCGATGATGGGCAGGTACACCTCGTTGATCAGCTTGTTGCGCACGAATGAGCTCAGCGGCCGCGCCTGGAACTCGCTGAGCCGGAGTGCCTCACGTTCGCGCCCGCTGATGCGCTGGCGCAGCGCCTGGTAACGCTCGAAGCCCGGCTGGAACTGGCTGCGATGGGTGCGCCAGCGCGCCAGGAAATCATCCACCGCCAGCTGCAGGTGGCCTTCATGGATGCGCGGATGCTCACCCAGCAGGCCGGCCACATCGGCGATCAGGGTGACGTCGCGCACCTGGCTGCGCAGCAGGCGTTCCACCATCAGCATCGCCGCCGCTTCCGGCACATAGCCACGCATGGTCTGGAAGCTGGGTTGGCCGCACATGGCCTCAAGCCACTGTGTAGCCTGCGCCCACTGCAGCGCGGGGCGACGGGCCAGCTTCTGCAGGCTGCGCTCGAACGCGTCCGCCTGCCCTGCCGCCTGCAGCTGTTCGCGCAGGCCTGCCAGCAGCTGCCGTGCATAACCGCTGAAGCCGAACGTCGGCTCACCGTTGCCCAGCTCGGCCAAGAGATAGTCTGCGGCCAGCGGCAGCAGTACATCGTCGAACGGCAGCTGGTTCTCGTCACGGAACGCCTGCAGCGCGGTGGCGATCTCCGCCTTCAGCGCTTCGATACCATCGCGCGCGCCGAACAGGCGGGCGATGGCGAACACGCCGGAAGCACGCTCCACCCATTGGCTCACGTCCTCGCGCTTGCCTTCGTGCGCCCAGAACAGCAGTGCCAGCGCGCGCGCCGGTGCGGCATGCACCAGTGCACCAGCCGATTGGTAGATCGGCAACAGCGCCTGCAGGATGAGCGTGGCATCGTGGTCGTGGATGCCCTTCTCGTAGCCCTCGCGGTAGCGCGGCGCAGCGAAATCACGCACGCGCTTGCCCAGCACTTCCAGCTCGGAGGCTTCGCGCGCCAGCAGGTCCATGCTGAGACCATCACGGCCTGCGATGGCCGCATCCAGCAACAGGCCTGCGAGGTACTCGCCGCGATACAGCGTGGGCGCTTCCGAATCCAGCGTCACCGGCCAGTAGTCGCGCAGCGCTTCCAGCTCCGGATCGACGATGGGTTCGTAGTAATCGGTGCCGGTCAGGTGGACAGCCAAACCGTCTCCGCGCGGCAGGATGGTCAGGTCCAATGGCTGCGTGTTGACGCTGAAACGGTGGCGACCAAGGCGGATCACATTGCCGCCGCCCTCGAACAGATCGCTGCGGTCGCGCAGCGCGCGCACGGCCTGGTCGCGCACACCCTTCAGACGCGCTTCGACATCGTCGGCCTTGACGCTGTCCTTGTACTCGCGCAGCCGGTCGGCCAGCTCGCGCAGCTTGAGGATCAGCGGATCACCGGCGAAGAACGCATTGAGCTCGTCCGCCGTGGTGAAGCGCTCGGTGCGCTTGGCCAGACCGTCGAGGATCCGGCCCGCCGCGTCCACCACTGACTGCGCCTTGCGCTGGCGCGCATCCAGCAGGGTCTGCTTGTGGGCCTCGAACGTCTCCAGCAGTTCCTCGCGCTTGCTCAGGATGTCGCCCAGGAACTGTTCGTGTTCGCCGAACTGGCTCTCCAGCTCCTCCAGCTGCACCATCAACCGTGACAGCTGCTCGTCGGCACGTTCTGGATCGGTGGCCAGCCCCAGCGCACTGGTGATGGCCTGGCTGAACAACGAGAACTGTGCGCCAAACTGGGCCACGGCTTCAGCCGAGCCCAGCGAGCGACGGCGCTGGTCAGCGCGTGCACGCGCCTGATTGAGCTTGGCGTAGATGCCGGAGATGGCTTCCACCACCTGCGTGCGCTGCGCGGCGTCGTCCACCTTCAGGCTGGCCATCAGCTCCGAGAGCATGTCCAGTTCGCCGGACATGGCCTGCATCTGCGTGATCTGGTCAGCCAGTGCCTTGGCCGTCTGCGCCTGCTGCGCGGCGGCATCCAGCACCTGCAGTTTCTCGTTGAAGGGCTGCAGGGCCTTGTCACTGCCGAGGAACTGACCAGTGGCGATGCCCAGCGCATCCTGTGCCTCCTGCAGCGAAGCGTTCATCGCATCGATGGCAGCCACGTCCACATAGCGCAGCTCGCGCACCGTGAGCAGGCGCCCGCGCAGGCTGTTGACCTGGCCCAGCGCATCGACGAATTCACCGATGGCCGTCCAGTTCTGCGGCTGAATACGACCCAGCAGCGCCTTGTGCTGCACCGTGACCTCGGCCATGGCCTGGTCGGACTGGCTGCGGATGCTCTGGACCTTCTCGTACTCGTCCAGCACCGACTCGCCGGTGGCGCTGATCTCATGCAGCAAGGTGGCCGCACCTTCACAGTTGGCATCGTCCAGCCAGTGGTGCGCGTCGAACAGGCGCCGCGCATTGTGGGTCAGCAGCTCATAGCGTTGCAGCGATACCTCGCGGCTCTCGATCTCGCGGCCAAGGTCGAGCAGGTTGGAAATGCCCCGCACCAGTTCGGCATTGCCGATGCGCGCCATGAAACCAGTACCGGCGGGCTTTTGCGCGGCGAACTCATCGCTGTTGAACGGCGTCTGCCACACCTGCATCGGATGGATGCGGGTAGGCTCTTCGTTCTCGGCGTTGAACAGCACCATGCGCCCATCGCGCAGGAAGGCGTAGCCCAGCCCGAACACCGGGTTCTGCAGCGCACGCTGGATGCTGTTGTAGACGAACAGCGCCGACTTGCCAGCCTCGCGTTCGTAGAAGATGTACAGCATGTCCTCGCCGTTGGGCGAGCGGACCGAGCGCTTGTAGCGCATGCCCTGCATGGCGGCATCGAATGCCTTGTGCTCACCGCTCTGCAGGTAGTAACCACCGGGGAAAATGATGCCGTGGTCATCAGGCAGCTGCACGCAGGCCTGCACGATGGCGTCGTTGCGCAGCACCTTGCCGGTCAGCGTGTTGTAGATCAGCCCGCGCCAGGCCTCCTCGCCGTAAGGCTTGAGCTTGAGCAGGATCAGCGAGCCCACCTTGGCGAAATCGATGGTGGCGTCATCCACCGACTGCGTGCTGTCCTCGACCGGCTCGCTGTACACGCCCTTGCCGGTCTCGGTGTTGTTCTCCACCTTGATGGTCAGGTCGCCACCGGTGGTCTCGACGAAAATGGTGTCGAGGATGTTCAGGTGCGGGAAACGCCCGCTCACCAGCATGTCGCGGGTGGCGCGCGTCCACTCGAAGTCGAACGGCGGCGGCAGCGCGATGTCACGTTCGCCGCGTGCGTCGATGTAGCTCAGCGCGCCATCGGGTGCCATCGACCAACGGAACACGCGCACGTCGGTGCTGCGTTCGCCGATCTGGAACGCCGCCAGCAGCTTGCCGTCACGCACGATCAGCTGCAGCAGCCGCGCATGCTTGTAGTAGGCGTACAGCTCGGTGAAATCGTGAAGGAAGCCAGCCTGGCCCAGGAAACTGGCTTTCAGATCCACCGGCGTGACGTCGTAGCCTTCGGCGCCTTCCACCAGCCGGTAGAGGCCGAACACGTCCTCCACCCGCGTCTGGGTCTTCAGGCCGATGAAGACGTTGTAGCCGAACAGCAGCAGGTCATCGCCGACCTGCACGATGTCACGGCCCACACAGTTGTTCTCGGTGCGGATGCGGAAGCGCCCGATCACCTCCATCCTGCTGTCGCCGAATTCCTGCAGCCGGCGCTGGTTCAGCGCTTCGACCACCTGGCGCAGGCGCGCGCCCTGATCACTCAGGCGCTTGCGCAGCACCTCATAGGCGCCGCCCTGGGCGACTGCCTGGTCGGCAACGGAACCGCCCTGCTCGGGGGCGACATCCTGGTTCGTATCGGCCATCAACTATTCCCTGCGCATGCCCCGCCCATGGCCGCCGTCGCGGCGACAGGGAGAAGGCCATCCGTCATGCTGGCCGCCGGGCATCTGCCCCAGCGGCCCCGATTGCCTGCCCACGCGGCCAATCCCGCGCGGGCGCGTGCCCACCTCAGCCGCCTTCCGGCGTCGCAGCCGCATCGTTTCCGATGCGCTTGCCCGGCTTGCCACGTGCGGCCATGTCCACGCCGAGATAGCGCTGCATCAGGTCCTGCACGATCGGGCTCTTGTCGGTGAGACCTTCGATCGACTTGCCCAGCGAGACCGCCTTGACCAGGTTCTCGAACATGCCGCCGTCGCCGCCCACCATGTCGATGTCGGCATTGCGCAGCGCGGTGGCGATGACCTCGGCGTTCTCCTTGGAGACTTCCTTGCCCGCGTCGATGGCCGCCAGCGCCTGCTTCAGACCGGTGTCCAGCGTCATGCGGAACTCTTCGTGGCTGCGTGCGGTATCGCCCAGCGAATCAATGGCCTGGAACTTGCGGGTCAGGCCTTCGGCCTCGGCCAGCAGCTTCTTCTCGATCACCGAGGCTTCGGCCATGCCCAGGGTCTCGGCAGCGGTGGCCTTGGCGCGGCCCATCTGCTCCTCACCCGTGGCACGCGCGGCCAGCTGCTCGGCCAGCACCCTGGCTTCGGCGCTGCCCTGCTTGAAGTTGGCGTCGGCCATGGCATCGACCACGCGCGCCTCGGCGATACCGACCTTCTCGATGGCCAGTGCGCCGGCTTCCTTGACCTGCGCATCGGCGAGGCCCGGTGCGGCGCGCTCGGCACGGATGCCTTCGGCCAGCGCCTTCTTGGCTTCGGCCTGCTTGCCGGCCGCGTCGAACTCGGCCTGTGCCAGCGTGGTGATCTCCACCGCCTTGTGCTTGGCGGCGGTTTCGGCAGCCTCGGCTTCCTTGACCTGCTTGAGCAGAGCTTCCTGCGCTTCGGCCTCGGCCTCCAGGATGGCCACCTGCTTCAGGCGGTCGGCCTCGGACACCTGGCGCACTTCCTTGATGCGTTCTTCTTCCTGCGCCACGGTCTTGTCGATGGAAATGCGCTCGCGGGTGATGTTGGCCACATCCATCTTGCCCTGCTCGACCACCTTGTCACGCTCCACGCCCTGCAGCTGCACTTCGCGGTCGGTGGTGACCTCTTCCAGCTGGCGTGCGCGCGTCACGCGCTCGATCTCGATGGTGACGGCACGCTGACGGTTCTGTTCGGCCACTTCCACTTCGCGCAGGCGGTTCTGCTCGCGGATGTCGATCAGCTGCTGCGCCTCGATGCGTGCGTTCTCCGCCAGCTGGCGCTGCTCTTCCTGCACCTTCAGCGTTTCGGCCTGCTCGCGCGCACGGATGGTTTCCACCTCGCGCCGCTGGCGCGCTTCGGCTTCGGCCTGCTGGCGTTCCAGTGCCAGCGTGGCTTCCTTGGCTTCCACGTTCTTCTTGGTGATGGCCAGGCGCTCGTTCTGCGCCAGCTCGTTGGTGATCACGTTCTGCGCGGCGGTCAGCTCGGTGATCTTGCGGATGCCTTCGGCGTCGAGGATGTTGCTCGGGTCCAGCAGCGACTTGGGCGTCTGCTCCAGGTAGTCGATGGCCACGTCTTCCAGCGCATACCCGTTCAGATCATTGCCGATCACCGCGATGATCTCGTCGCGGAATTCCTGGCGCTTCTCGAACAGCTGGGTGAAGTCGAACTTCTTGCCCACGGTCTTCAGCGCTTCGGAGAACTTGGCGTTGAACAGTTCGTCCACCGCATGCCGATCAGAAGCACGGTCCGCACCGATGGCCTTGGCCACGCGCAGCACGTCGGCCTGGGTCTCGTTGACACGCAGGTAGAAGGCCACGGTGATGTCGGCACGCATGTTGTCGCGGCAGATCAGGCCTTCCTTGCCGCGGCGGTCCACCTGCAGCGTGATCAGGCTGATACGCATCAGCTCGGCGCGGTACAGCACCGGGATGATCAGTGCGCCGGTGAAATGCACCTTCGGCGTGGAGCTCATGTCATTGACGATGAGCGCCGTTCCTTGGTCCACCTTCTTGTAGAACGCCTTGAACAGGCCAGCCAGCCCAAGGAAGAACACAATCAGGATGCCAACGCCGATAACGAACGGGGCCATGGCGGCTAAACTCATCAGTGAATCTCCTTGTCACCTGGTACTTGAGGGATTGAAACGTCCAAAGATGGCAGTTCGGCTTCGCCGACCACCAGATACTGGTTGTACTGCGGCAGGTACTCGACCAGCCGCACGCGCGCACCGCGTGTGTACTGCGTGCCGGCGCGCGCACGCACCTGCAGGATCAGGCCCGCCCCGCCATCGTCGAAACTGGCGTAGCCGCGCTCGGCGGTGACATCCGGCGAGGTCACCTGTGCGGCGCGCCCGAGAATGGATTCCTGCGCCACCGGGCGCAGCTTCAGCAACAGGCGGCGGATGGGCCGCAGCACCCACGCCGAGACCACCGCACCGGGCACCAGCGCGCCCACGGCCACAGCCGTGCCGATGCCCCAGCGCAACAGCGCGGGCAGCGGTTGCAGGAAGAACAGCTGTACGAGGTAGGTGATGGTCCAGCCGAAGAAGGCCAGCAGCAGCACCACCAGCATGGTGGGGGCACCGCCCAGGCCGAAGCGCGCGAACATCGCGGCCAGCCCCGTGGCGCCTTCATCGCCGGAGTGGAAGTCCGCACCATCGCCGCTGCCGATGCCGCCGTCGTCAACGATGCCGGTGGCCGCGAGCATCCAGTAGATGACCGCAAAGCACAGCACGATGCTGTAAGGCAGCGTTGGATACGACAGTGCTACATCGAAAAATTCAGCCATGCACCCCATTCCCTGTGGCATCCGGCTGCCGTGCGGACCGTGTGGCTCACCGTCTTTGGCAAGCAACGCAGCTCATCCCCATCCGCAGGCAACCATGCGTGTCGCCGAGTCGTTCCATCATAAGGGAATTGTGGTGATTGGCATGTGCGTATTCATCAAACACCATGCCCGGATCACCCTCAGGCAAATGCAGGAAGGGCCGGTAATCCCGGCCCTTCTCCCTGTTCAGGCAACACCGGCCTGCAGCTCGGCGTCGGCCCGCCGCACTTCCTCGACGAACTGGCGCATCCGATAGCCGTCCTTCAGTCCCGGCGCCGATTCGATGCCGCTGGACACATCCACACCCCACGGCTCGGTGGCCAGCACCGCCGCATGTACGTTGTCCGGGGTGATGCCGCCGGCCAGCAGGTAGGGCCGGTTCACCCCGGAGGGAATGCGCGACCAGTCGAACGCCACGCCACTGCCGCCACTGCCACCCTTGCTGTGGCTGTCGAACAGGAAACCGGCCGCGTGCGGGTACAGCTGCTGCAGCTCACGCGCGGTGACGTCCGCGTCCGAGCCCATGGCGATCGCTTTCAGGTAAGGCAGATTGAAGCTGCGGCAGAAGGTGTCGTCTTCCTCGCCGTGGAACTGCAGCAGCGTGGGCCGCACCGCGCGCAGCACCTCGCGCACTTCCTCGCGGTTGTTGCCCTGGAACAGCGCCACCACGTCCACCATCGGCGCGATGGCCTGGCGCATGGCACGCGCTTCGGACGGTGCCACCCGCCGCGCACTGCCTTTGGCAAAGATGAAACCCACTGCGTCCACGCCCAGTTCGCTGGCCAGACGGATGTCGCCAGCGCGGGTCATGCCGCAGAACTTGATGCGGGTACGGAACAAGGTACGGCTCACTGCGTCACCTCCCCCGGCAGATGCCAAAGCGCAGGATACAACGGCCCGACGAAGACAAGCCCCTGCGGGGGGGCGGTGGGGCCGGCCAGGTTGCGGTCGCGCCCGGCCAGCAGCTCGGCCATCCAGCCCTCCGGCTGCTCCCCTGCCCCGATCATCAGCAGCGAGCCGACGATGTTGCGCACCATATGGTGAAGGAAGGCGTTGGCCTGCACCTGCACCTCCACCACCTCGCCCTGCCGCTGCACGCTGATGAACTGCAGCTCGCGGCGGGCATGCAGGGCCTGGCACTGCACGCTGCGGAAGGCGCTGAAGTCGTTTTCCCCCAGCAGCGCCTGCGCGGCCCGGTGCATGGCATCGGCGTCCAGCGGGCGGCGCTCCCAGCTCAGGGTCTGCCGGTACAGGGCCGGGCGCACCTGGCGGTTGAGGATGCGGTACCGGTAACGGCGCGCCTTGGCCGAAAACCGCGCATGGAAATCCTCGGCCACCGGCACGCACCAGCGCACGCACACCGACGGCGGCAGCCGGGTGGTGGTGCCCAGCACCCAGCCGCGCGGCGAGCGGTCCACGTCACTGTCGAAATGCACCACTTGGCATTCGCCATGCACACCGGCATCGGTACGGCCGGCGCAGACCACGCTGATGGGCGCGTCGGCCACCGACGAAAGGGCGTCCTGCAGGGTGGCCTGCACGCTGGGGCAGCCACTTTCCCCGAGCTGTTGCCACCCCTTGAACTCGCTGCCGTCGTATTCCACGCCCAGCGCGTATCGCATCTTCAGACCCCTTGGTTCGCGGCCACCGCAGCAGGTGCGGGCCGCATCAATCGTTGTCGCGCTCGGACCAGACGGCCAGCTCGTTGCCACCCGGCTCGACGAACTGGAAACGGCACCCGCCCGGGAAGGCGAACACAGGCTTGGTCACCTTGCCGCCGTGCGCCTCCACCCGGGCCTGCACCGGCGCCAGCTGCTCGGCGTACAACACCAGCAGCGGTGCCCCACCCTCACTGGGTGAAGCCGTGCCACGGCTGAAACCACCCTGCAGTTCGCCATCGTCGAAGGCGGTGTAATCCGGGCCGTAGTCCTCGAACTGCCAGCCGAACACCTGCTCGAAAAAGCGCCGGCTGGCCGCAGGGTCGCCCGAGGCGAACTCCACATAATCAATCCGACCAGCGCGGCGCATCATCCTGACCTCAGCCCAACCGGGCCAGCAGCTCAAGCGCCTCGTTGCGCGCCTGCGGGTCACCGCCACGGGCCACCTCGGCCAGCAGGGTGCGCGCGGTTTCAGCGTCCCCCAGATCGAGATAGGCGATGGCCAGCTCCAGCCGCTCGCGGCCAGCCGGGGCCGGATTCAACGGCGTCACGGCGGTCATGTCATCGGCGGTCCAAGCCGGCTGCTCGCTGGCAGGCGGGTCGAACACACCACGGAAATCAGGTTCGGGTTCGGGCGCTGCTTCGGGCTCCAGCTCCGGCTCGGGTTCGATCTCAGCCACCGGCGGCTGCGGCTCGGCCGGGCGCGAGGCCTCGAACAGCAGCACCGGGCGCGGATCAGCAGCCGGAGCTAGGGGAGCTTCCGGGGCCGGCGTCGGCTCGACGGGGGCCACGGG
>DALZZG010000011.1:0-48015 GCA_031987665.1 Stenotrophomonas sp.
TTGGCGTAGTAGCGCAGGAAGTCCACGGCTTCGCGCACTTCGGCCACGCTGTCGGGCAGGCTCTTGCCGGCTTCCTTCACGCACAGCGCCATGAATTCGGCGATGCGTGCTTCCAGCTGGTCGGCGGCGTGTTCCAGGATGGTGGCGCGGCTGGCGGCAGGGGTGCGGTTCCAGGCCGGCTGTGCGGCGACGGCGTTGGCCAGTGCCTTCTGCACGGTGGCCGCGTCGGCGGCCTGCCACTGGCCGACCACTTCACGGCTGTCGGCAGGGTTGGTGACAGGCTGCGATGCGCTGGTGGTGGAGGCGCCCGGCACCAGCGGTGCGGCCTGCCACGGCTTGATCGCCGCGTGCAGCTGTTCGGCCAGGGTACGCAGGTCGTTGTCGTTGGCGAGGTTGATGCCCATGGAATTGTTCCTGTCGTGGTTCTGGCTGCGCAGCAGGTCAACCGGCAGCGGGATCTTGGGATGCGGGATGGAGGCGAAGGAGGAGACGGCTTCCACCGGGTCGCGGATGAGATCGTCGATGGAGACGTCTTCATCGGTGATGCGGTTGACGAAGCTGGAGTTGGCACCGTTTTCCAGCAGGCGACGCACCAGATAGGGCAGCAGGTCTTCGTGCGAGCCGACCGGCGCATAGACGCGGCAGGGCACGTCCAGACGGTCGGCGGGGATCACTTCGGCGTACAGGTCATCGCCCATGCCGTGCAGCTTCTGGTGCTCGTATGTGCGGCCCTTGGCGATCTGCTTGACCGTGGCGATGGTGGCGGCGTTGTGCGTGGCGAACATCGGATACAGCGTGTCGCTGTGCCCGAACAGGCGTTTAGCGCAGGCGATGTAGGACACATCGGTGTTCTGCTTGCGGGTGAACACCGGGTAGCCGGCCAGGCCTTCGATCTGTGCGCGCTTGATTTCCGCATCCCAGTACGCGCCTTTCACCAGACGCACCTGCAGCCTGTGGCCGATGCGGCGGGCCAGGTCGGCCAGGTAGTCGATGGTGTACGGCGTGCGCTTCTGGTACGCCTGCACGACGATACCGAAGCCTTCCCAGCCCTTGAGCGAGGGATCGCTGACCACGCGCTCGATGATGTCCAGCGACAGCTCCAGGCGGTCGGTCTCCTCGGCGTCAACGGTGCAGCCGATGCCGTAGGACTTGGCCAGCTGCGCCAGTTCCAGCACGCCGGGCACCAGGTCGCGCAGCACGCGCTCGCGCTTGGCGTGCTCGTAGCGCGGGTACAGCGCCGAGAGCTTGATGGAGATGCCGTGCGAGCGGGTGACGTCGCCGTCTGCCTTGCCGCCACGGGCGAGGTTGTCCTTGCCGATGGCGTGGATGGCGCGGCGGTAATCCTCCAGGTAGCGCAGCGCGTCCTTCATGGTCAGCGCGCCTTCGCCCAGCATGTCGAAGGAATAGCGGTAGTTGCTGTTGTCGCCCTTGTGCGAGCGCGCCAGCGCTTCGTCGATGGTGCGGCCCATGACGAACTGGTGGCCCATGATCTTCATGGCCTGACGCACGGCCAGACGGATCACCGGCTCGCCGACGCGGCCGATCAGACGCTTGAACGCGCCGTGCACGTCGCGCTTGGTGGCATCGGCCAGATCGACCAGGTGACCAGTGAGCATCAGGCCCCAGGTGGAGGCGTTGACCAGCACCGAATCGGACTGGCCCATGTGCCGCTTCCAGTCCGCTTCGCCCAGCTTGTCGCGAATCAGCTTGTCGGCCGTTTCCTGATCCGGAATGCGCAGCAGCGCCTCGGCCACGCACATCAGCAGCACGCCTTCCTCGCTGCCCAGGTCGTACTGGCGCATGAAGGCCTCGATGGCGCCCTGGTCCTTGGCGCGGGTGCGGACGCGGCGTACCAGGTCGGCGGCGGTGGCCTGCACCTGCGCCTGTTCGTCGGCAGGCAGGCGGGCCTGCTCGAGCAGGTCGCGCACATGGGTGGTTTCGTCCTTCAGCCAGGCATCGGTGATGGCCTGGCGCAGCGCCGCCGGTGCGGGCGGCAGCTCGGGCGAAAGCAGCGCGGGTGGGGAGGAATCGACAGCGTTGGTGGAAGGTGCGTTCATGCCTGCAGCCACGGTTGTGGGATTCGGCCATTTTAATCGTTGGTGAGTATTTTCCCAGTCCCTCCAATCAATGCCGCAGCGCGCAAAAGCCTTGCGTTGCAAGGCATTCGGGAAAGTGCGGATGGCATTCTTCGATTGTGCCGAAAACGGCATTTTACGTGCCGATGTTGGGGCGGTTCGTGGTTGTCGCCGATGTGCGCTGCAACATTTTCGACACGTCTGAATGGAAGCTTGCCGGTGTGAATCGGCGGGGCTACCATCGAAATCGTTTTCCGCGGTAAGGACGCGGTTGCGACATGATCCAGATGCTTCGGTTGTTATCCGATGACTCGCATGCGCAGCTGGTGCTGCATCCCCCACGGGCGCTCACGGCCCGGCAGTTCGTCCTGTTGTTTGCAGCGTTGGCGGGGTTGATGGCGTTCTCGGCAGGCCTGGGTTGGCTGTCCGGAAACGTTTTCGCCCCCGTCTTCGCGCTGGTGCACTGCTTTCTGGTGGGTCTGGCGTTGCGTGCGGCATGGCGCAGCGGCGACCGCCGGGAAGAGATCCGGGTAGGGCCGGATTGCGTGGAAGTGATTCCCGCAACCGGGAGTTCACCGGTGTTCCGGGCACACCCTTACTGGGTGCGGCTGGTCGCCGGAGAGGAACGGGTCCTGCTGGTTTCCAGTGGCAAACGGGTGGAGGTGGGGAGTTTCCTCGCACCAGCCGAACGCCGGGAACTGGCGGTGGCACTTGAGGGCTTGCTCGCAGCCAGCAATGGCTGCAAACCGACGACGTCAAGGGTCTAGGCAATGAAGCAAAGCAGCGGGTGGGGCGGGAAGTTGTTGAAGGCATGGATGCTGGTGGCGATGGCGCTGTCGGCACCGTTGGCGTGGGCGCAGTCAGCCGACCCCAAGGAATGGCAGCTCAACATGGGCAAGGGCGTCACCCATACCTCGCGTATGGCATGGGACGCGCACATGGTGGCGCTGTGGGTGTGCGTGGTCATCGGCGTCCTCGTGTTCGCCGCGCTGTTCTACGCGGTCTTCAAGTTCCGCAAGTCCAAGGGAGCGGTGGCGGCGCAGTTCAGCCACAACACCAAGGCCGAGGTCATCTGGACGGTGATTCCGATCGTCATCCTGGTGGTGATGGCGTGGCCGGCCACGGCCAAGCTGATCGCGATGTACGACACGCGCGATTCGGAAATGACGGTGAAGATCACCGGCTACCAGTGGATGTGGAAGTACGACTACCTGGGCGAGGACGTGTCCTTCACCAGCCGCTTGGACCGCAAGTCCGACGAGATCCGCCAGAGCGGCAGGGTGCCGACGATGGCCACCGATCCGCATTACCTGCTGGACGTGGACAACGCGCTGGTGCTGCCGGTCGATACCAAGGTCCGTTTCGTCATCACCTCCGATGACGTGGTGCATGCGTGGTGGGTGCCGGCGCTGGGCTGGAAGCAGGACGCCGTGCCGGGCTTCATCAACGAGCGCTGGACCAACATCGAGCAGGAAGGCGTGTACCGCGGACAGTGCGCCGAGCTGTGCGGCAAGGACCATGGCTTCATGCCGATCGTGGTCAAGGCCGTGTCCAAGGACGAGTTCAAGCGTTGGCTGGCCGAGCGCAAGCCCGCGCCCGCCGCGACGCCGGAAGCGGCGCCTGCCGCCGAGCCTGCCGCACCGGCCGGTGACACCGCGCAACCGGAGGCCGCACCGGCCGAGCCGGCTGCAGCGGACGCTGCCTGATACCACTGCGTGCCGGCCCCGCGCCGGCGCGATGCCTGGAAACTGGATAACGAGGTGTAGTTGCAATGGCGAACTCCGCAGTGGATCACTCCGAGCACCACGGCCACCATCAAAGCTTCTTCGAGCGTTGGTTCTTCTCGACCAACCACAAGGACATCGGCACGCTGTACCTGCTTTTCAGCTTCACGATGTTCATCATCGGCGCGGCGATGAGCGTGGCGATCCGTCTTGAGCTGATGGAGCCCGGGCTTCAGCACATGAAGCCGGAGTTCTTCAACCAGATGACCACCGTGCATGCACTGGTGATGATCTTCGGTGGCGTGATGCCGGCCTTCGTGGGCCTGGCCAACTGGATGATCCCGCTGCAGATCGGCGCGCCGGACATGGCGCTGCCGCGCATGAACAACTGGTCGTTCTGGCTGCTGCCGGTGGCCTTCACCCTGCTGCTGCTGACCCTGTTCCTGCCCGGTGGCGCGCAGGCGGGCGGCTGGACCATGTACCCGCCGCTGTCGCTGCAGGGCGGCTACAACGTGGCCTTCAGCGTGTTCGCCATCCACGTGGCCGGCGTCAGTTCGATCATGGGTGCGATCAACATCATCGCCACCGTGCTCAACATGCGCGCGCCCGGCATCGACCTGTTGAAGATGCCGATCTTCTGCTGGACCTGGCTGATCACCGCCTTCCTGCTGATCGCGGTGATGCCGGTGCTGGCCGGTGCGGTGACCATGCTGCTGACCGACAAGTTCTTCGGCACCAGCTTCTTCAACGCCGCCGGCGGCGGTGACCCGGTGATGTACCAGCACATCTTCTGGTTCTTCGGGCACCCGGAGGTGTACATCATGATCCTGCCGGCGTTCGGCGTGATCAGTGAGATCATCCCCACCTTCAGCCGCAAGCCGCTGTTCGGTTACCAGGCCATGGTGTACGCCACCGCGGCCATCGCCTTCCTGTCCTTCATCGTGTGGGCACACCACATGTTCACGGTGGGCATGCCGCTGGGTGGCGAGATCTACTTCATGTTCGCCACGATGCTGATCTCCATTCCGACCGGCGTGAAGGTCTTCAACTGGGTCAGCACGATGTGGAAGGGCTCGCTGACGTTCGAGACGCCGATGCTGTTCGCCATCTCCTTCGTCATCCTGTTCACCATCGGCGGCTTCTCCGGCCTGATGCTGGCCATCGTGCCGGCGGACTTCCAGTACCACGACACCTATTTCGTGGTGGCGCACTTCCACTATGTGCTGGTGACCGGCGCGGTGCTGGCGCTGATCGCGGCGGTGTACTACTGGTGGCCGAAGTGGACGGGCCGCATGTACAACGAGTTCTGGGGCAAGGTGCATTTCTGGTGGACGATGGTGTTCGTCAACCTGCTGTTCTTCCCGCAGCACTTCCTGGGCCTGGCCGGCATGCCGCGCCGTATTCCGGACTACAACCCGGTGTTCGCCGACTGGAACCTGGTCAGCTCGATCGGTGCCTTCGGCATGTTCGTCACGCCGTTCCTGATGGCCGCCATCCTGCTGTCCTCGCTGCGCAGCGGGCAGCGTGCCGAGGCGCGTGCATGGGAAAGCGCCAAGGGCCTGGAGTGGACCGTGCCGTCACCGGCACCGGCCCATACCTTCACGGTGCCGCCGGTGATCAAGCCGGGTGATCTGGCCCATGACGACGTGACCCATTGAGGACGCAGGCATGAACCGCCCGATGCAACCCGAGGAACTGGCACTGCGCCGCCGCCGCTCGCGCCGTACGGCGCTGGTGGTGGGGCTGGTGGCGGTGGCCATCTACGCCGGTTTCATCCTTTCCGGAGTGCTCGCGCATTGACCACGCCCACGCCCCGTCCTGAACGCAGTGCCGGCATGCTCCGGCTGGTGGGCGTGGTGCTGGGGGTGTTCGTGCTGACTTTCTCGCTGGTGCCGCTGTACCGCATCGCCTGCGAAAAAGTCTTCGGCGTGCGGCTTGAGCGGGGTGCCAGCCAGCCGGCGACGGCGGGTGCGAGCGCGGTCAAGCGCACGGTGCGGGTGGAGTTCGATGGCGGCGTCAATTCAAAGCTGCCGTGGGCCTTCCATCCGGAAAAGCTGACCATGGACGTGGTGCCGGGCGAGTTGAACGAAGCGCTCTACTACGCGCGCAACAACAGCGACCACGCGCTGGTGGGCAGTGCGGTGCCCTCGGTGGCACCGGCACGCGCGTCGGGCTTCTTCAACAAGACCGAGTGCTTCTGCTTCACCGCACAGACCCTGCAGCCGGGTGAGAAACGCGACATGCCGGTGCGTTTCATCATCGACCCGGACCTGCCGGAAGACGTCAAGACCGTCACCCTGTCCTACACGTTCTACAAGAATGATTCGCTGACTGAGCAGCTGGCCCCGGCGACCGCCGCGGCCAATGCCCATGCAGCTCCCTGACCACGGACCTGGAAGCAAACGACATGGCCCACAACACGCCTGATGCCAACGTCTACTTCGTGCCGAGCCAAAGCAAATGGCCCTTTGTCGGCTCGATCGCCATGCTGGTGCTGATGGTGGGAGTGGCCAGTTGGCTCAACGACGCCAGCTGGGGCAAATGGACGTTCTTCATCGGCCTGGCGATGCTGGTGTTCACCCTGTTCCTCTGGTTCGGCGACGTCATCCGCGAATCGGAGGCGGGCAACTACAACCGGCAGGTGGACGGCTCGTTCCGCATGGGAATGATCTGGTTCATCTTCTCCGAAGTGATGTTCTTCGGTGCCTTCTTCGGTGCGCTGTTCTACACCCGCAGCATGGGCCTGCCATGGCTGGGTGGCGAAGGCCACAGCAGCTGGACCAACGAGCTGCTCTGGCAGGGTTATTCGGCGGCGTGGCCGACCAACGGCCCCGGCGACATCGGCGGTGCATTCCAGACCATTCCGGCGTGGGGCCTGCCGCTGATCAACACGCTGATCCTGTTGACCTCGGGCATGACGCTGACCATCGCCCACCACGCGCTCAAGGCCGGCAACCGCAAGCAGCTGCTGATCTGGCTGGGCATCACCGTGCTGCTGGGCTGCGTGTTCCTGTTCTTCCAGGCCGAGGAATACATCCACGCCTACAAGGAGCTGAACCTCACGCTGGGTTCGGGCATCTACGGTTCCACCTTCTTCATGCTCACCGGCTTCCACGGCGCGCACGTCGCGCTGGGCACCATCATGCTGATCGTGATGTGGCTGCGTGCGGCCAAGGGCCATTTCACCCGCGACAACCATTTCGGTTTTGAAGCGGCGGCGTGGTACTGGCACTTCGTGGACGTGGTGTGGCTGATGCTGTTCCTGTTCGTCTACGTGCTGTGACCGAGGCCGGGAACAGGATGGTGGGAGCCGGGAATGAAATGGCGCTGCGGGCTTCTCACGTCAGCGCCTGATCACTGCTTTCCGGTTTTCCCCGTTTCACCCACCCACACCGTGCGGTTGGATCCAGCCGCTGTAGATGCCGAAGATCACCAGCAGGATCAACACCACCGACAGCACGATGCGCCGGGTGAGTGCGTTGACCGTGCGTTTGGTCTGGCCGCGGTCAATCATCAGGTAGTAGAGGCCGGCCCCCAGGTTCCAGATGATGACGATCAGAAACGCGATCACCAGCAGGGTCTTCAGCGAATCATTCATGCGCGGCTCGACGGGTGGTTTGGCAATCAGGTTATCTCACCTTCTTGCGGTCGGCTTGTCATGACGCGACAGCACACAGGGGCGTGGGGCTGGCTGCTCGCCGTGCTGGTGGCAGTGGCATTCAGCAGGCTGGGGGCATGGCAGCTGGAGCGCATGCACGAGAAGGAAGCCCTGCTGGCGCAGGTGCCGCCCAGCCGTGTGGCAGCGGTGACGCTGCAGGCGGCCATGCAGGCACCTGAAGCATTGCACTGGGTGAAGGATCGGCTGGAGTTTCTGCCGGGCCTGCTGCTGCTGGACAACCAGCTGCGCGATGGCCGCGCCGGCATGAAGCTGTACCAGGCCGCGCGCGCTGCGAATGGGGCGGTGGTGCTGGTGGATCTGGGATGGCTGCCACTGCCCGCCGACAGGCAGCTGCCGCCGTTGCAGCCGCAGGAAGGCTGGCAGGCGCTGGAAGGGCTGTGGGCACCCGCACCGGCAGCAGGGCTCAAGCTCGGCCCCGCGCTGGGCGCAGGCAGGCAGCCGGGTACGTGGGTGGCCACCCGCATCGAACTGCCCGCCATCGCAAAGGCGCTGCAGGTGCCGGCAGACAGGCTGGCACCGCGCGTGCTGCGGCTCGATCCAGCCCTTCCCATCGGCTACGCACGCGATCTGGACCTGCTGCCCAATACCTTGCCGCCTTCCCGTCATCTGGGATATGCAGTGCAATGGTTCGGCATGGCGCTGGCCGTGCTGTTGATCCCGGTGGTGCTGGCCTGGCACCGCCGCAGACGTGGGGGCAGGCATTGAACGGGAACAACATGGGAAAATGCCACGCATGAATGCACTGACGCCCGAGCAGCTCGCCGTACGCAACCGTGGCCGCCGCGTGCTGCTGCTGATCTTCCTGATGTTCTTCGGCTCGATGGCGCTGGCCGGCATCCTGCGCTTCTCCGGCTGGACGCCGCAGATCAACCGCAACCACGGCCATCTCTACGAGCCACCGGTGGATCTGCGCCAGGAGCGGCTGACGCTGGCCAATGGCGGGCCCTATGACTGGAACCCGTCCGCGCGGCACTGGCGCATCCTGCTCGCACCGGCGGCTGACTGTGCACCGGCCTGCGTCAATTTGTCGCAGCAGTTGGACAAGGTGTGGCAGCTGTTCGGGCATAACGCGGATAATGTCGAGATAGTGTGGCTGGGCACGCCGCCGGCAGAGGTGGCGCCCACGCCCGCATTGAAGGTGCTGCAGGCCCAGCCCGCGTTCCGGGCCAAGTTGCCAGGCGTGGATGACCCTGCCGGCATCCCGGTGTATGTGATTGATCCCAACGGCTTTGTGGTGTTGCGCTACGCGCCCGGCTTCGACCCGGGTGGGCTGCGGACCGACCTTTCCAGGCTGTTGAAACTGAAGTGAGTTCCGTTCGATGAATGCCTCCGCGCGTCCGGCGCTGTACCGCAATTTCCACCGCCTGGCGTGGTTCGCACTGATCATGACCGCGAGCACGATCATGTTCGGCTCGTTCGTGCGGCTGTCCGATGCCGGCCTGAGCTGCCCGGACTGGCCGACCTGCTATGGCCGCGTGACCTGGCCGCAGACACAGATGGAAGCGGCCCAACATGTGGCCAGCGAAATCCGCCCGCTGGAAACCCACAAGGCGTGGCGTGAACAGGTCCACCGCTTCCTCGCCGGCCTGCTGGGCATCGAAGTGCTGGCGCTGGCCCTGCTGGCCGCGCGCCGGCGCAGATGGGGCGTGGCGCAGGTGGTCACCGCGTCGGTGCTGGTGGCCTTGGCCATACCGTTGTACATGCGCGGGGAGCACGTTGCCTCCAGCGTGCTCGCCATCGGCGGTGAGGCGATCCTGCTGATCGCGGCGATGCGCTGGTCCAACATCGACCTGTCGCGCGCGGCGGTGCTGACCCTGGCGGTGGTGATCTTCCAGGCCCTGCTGGGCATGTGGACGGTGACGCTGCTGCTCAAGCCCATCGTGGTGATGGGCCACCTGCTGGGCGGCATGCTGATGTTCGGCCTGCTGGTGTGGATGGCGTGGAAGGCCACGCACCTGCCCATCACGCTGGCCGAGGCGCCGCGCCTGCGCTGGTGGCTGCGTGTGGGTCTGGCCCTGCTGGTGCTGCAGATCGCACTGGGTGGTTGGGTCAGCGCCAACTACGCGGCGCTGGCCTGCGGCGGTGGCAGCGCCTCGCTGGACAACTTCCCGCGTTGCGTCAGCCAGTGGTGGCCGCAGCAGAACTACAGCGAAGGCTTCACCCTGTGGCGTGGCATCGGCGTGGATTACGAAGGTGGCGTGCTGGATGGTGCCTCGCGCATCGCGATCCAGATGGCACACCGCATGATGGCGGTGCTGGTGGCGCTGTACCTGCTGGTGCTGTCGGTACGCATGTACCGCCTGCCGGGCATGCGTGGCTGGGCCTCGGCGCTGGGCCTGCTGGTGCTGCTGCAGATCACCCTGGGCGTGCTCAACGTCAAGCTGGCGCTGCCGCTGGCTGTGGCGGTGATGCATAACGGCGGCGCGGTACTGCTGCTGTTCGTGCTGGTCTCGCTGCTCGCGCGCCTGCGCGCGCCGGAGTGATGGCATGAGCGCGACGCTGCAGGACTACTGGGACCTGACCAAACCCAAGGTGGTGGCCCTGATCGTGTTCACCGCGCTGGTGGGCATGTGCCTGGCCATTCCGGGGCTGCCGACCACTGCGCAGGTGGTGTCCGGCGCGCTGGGCTTCCTCGGCATCTGGCTGGCCGCTGCCGCCGCTGCCGCGATCAACCAGCTGCTGGACGCACGCATCGACGCGCAGATGGCGCGCACCTCGTGGCGACCACTGGTGGTGGGCAAGGTGACGCCGCGCCAGGTGCTGGTGTTCGCCGGTGCGTTGACCGCGCTGTCGATGACCATCCTGGTGCTGTGGGTGAACGTGCTCACGGCGGTGCTCACGTTCGGCTCGCTGATCGGCTACGCGGTCATCTATACCGTGTACCTGAAGCGCGCGACCTCGCAGAACATCGTGATCGGCGGCCTGGCCGGCGCGATGCCGCCGATGCTGGGCTGGTCGGCGATCACCGGCATGCAGGGCGAGTCCGATTGGGCCTATGCCTCGCTGCTGGTGCTGATCATCTTCATCTGGACGCCGCCGCATTTCTGGGCGCTGGCCATCTTCCGCCGCGCCGACTACGCCAAGGCCGACGTGCCGATGCTGCCGGTCACCCATGGCGTGCAGCACACGCGCGTGCAGATCCTCATCTACACCGTGGTGCTGGCGGTGGTGACGCTGCTGCCGGTGGCCATCGGCATGAGCGGCATGTTCTACCTGGGTGGCGCCGCCGTACTGAACATCGTGTTCCTCTGGTACGCATGGAAGATGCAGGACCCGCCGGACGAGATGTTCAACATGAAAATGTTCGGCTACTCGGTGATCTACCTGATGGCGCTGTTCGCCTTCCTGCTGGTGGACCACTGGCTGCTGCCCTGGCTGTAAGCCCGCGCAACCCGTAGCGCCGAGCCATGCTCGGCGGTGGTCTTCCCGGTGATGCCACAGCGCAGCGTAGCTGCGCTCTACGTGTTGGCTCTGGCGTAACGCTGGGCGATGACCGAGCAGACGATCAGCTGGATCTGGTGGTAGATCATGATCGGCAGGACGATGGCGCCCAGGCTGCCGCCCGCGAACAGCACCTTGGCGATGGGCACGCCGGTGGCCAGGCTCTTCTTGGAGCCGCAGAACACGATGGTGATTTCATCGGCACGGGCGAAACCCAGCCGCCGCGCCAGCCAGGTGATCAGGGGCATGGCGATGGACAGCAGCACCACGGCCACCACGGCGGCGGTCAGCAGCGCGCTGACCGGTGTCTTGCTCCACAGACCCTCGTTGACCGATTCGCCGAACGCCGCATAGACCACCAGCAGCACCGTGCCTTGGTCGGTGTAGCGCAGCAGGGGCCGCCTGCGTTCGATCCAGCGGCCAATCCATGGCCGCAGCAGATGGCCGGCAACGAACGGCACCAGCAGCTGCAGCATGATCGCGCCCACGGCGTGCAGCGGGTTGGCCATGCCGCCCTCCGTGCCGGTGAGCACGGTCATCAGCAGCGGCGTCAGGAACACGCCGAGGATGCTCGACAGCGACGCCGCGCAGACCGCTGCAGGAATATTGCCGCCTGCGATCGAGGTGAAGGCGATGGATGACTGCACAGTGGAGGGTAGGGCGCACAGGAACAGCACGCCGATGTACAGCTCGGGCGTCAGCAGCCATCCGGAAAGCGGTTTGAACGCCAGCCCGAGCAGCGGGAACAGCACGAAGGTGCAGGCCAGGATCAGCAGGTGCAGGCGCCAGTGCAGCATGCCGGCGATGATGGATTCGCGTGACAGGCGTGCGCCGTGCAGGAAGAACAGTGCGGCGATGGCGATGTCGGTGAAGCGGTCGAAGCCGCGTGCGGCGGCTCCGGTCATCGGCAGCAGGGTGGCAAGCAGCACGGTGCCCAGCAGGGCCAGGGTGAAGTTGTCCGGCCGCAGTCGCGACCACCAGCGATTCATCGGTCAGTGCTTCCTTCGTGGCTTGCTTGATGGAACGTGGGGATCAAGGCGTGGGTGACTCCAGCACCGCGCGTGCGGCGGGCTCCAGCGAGGTCATGCCGGCATCGCGGCCCAGCTGCAGCGCGGCTTCGGTCGAAGCACCTTCAATGCGTGCGTTGAGCAGCGACAGCAGGGCACCGGCACGGTTGGCGGAGGCGCAGTGCAGCAGCGTGGTGCCGGTGTCCTGCTTCAACAGGCGCTGCAGCGTGCGGGCGTTCTCGACGGTGATGTCGCTGGCACCGGCGATGGGCAGGCGCACATAGCGCAGGCCCAGGCGCTCGGCCTGCGCGGCCTCGTCGTAGCCACGGTCCTCGTCGGGACGGCGCAGGTCGATGACGGTGGTGACGCCCTGTGAGGCGGCGTCACGCAACTGCTGCGCGCTCGGCTGGCCGGCGGTGATCAGGCCGTGGCGCGGCTGGTGCAGCGGCGTGTCGGCGGCGAAAGCGGTGAGGGGAGCAAGCAGGCAGAACAGCAGGGACAGGCGCAGCGTGTTCTTCATGGTGGTGGCTCCAGTGTGGGTCAACGCAGCGTGGCGCGGGTCTTGAGCAGCTCGCGCAGTTCGTACTTGTCAGTTTCGTCCAGGCCCTGCTGGCGCTGTTTGGCCTGCAGTTCGTCCAGACGCTGCTGCAGCAGCTGCCTTTCCAGCTGGTTGATGGCGTCCTGCAGCTCCTGGCTCCAGATTTCCTCGTTGCCGGGCAGGGCCAGTGCCGCCAGCTTGTGCAGCGCGGCCTGTTCTTCGCGTTCGTTGAAATGTTCGAGCAGGGCGCCGGTGCTGATGTCCGGGCGCTGCTGCACCAGTTCCAGCAGTTCCAGCAGCAGCTCGATGCCGGGCAGACGCAGGCCGCCGATGGCATGGTGGCCTTCCAGCTTCATCGCCAGCGAAGGCTGCTGCAGCAGGATGGCGATGGCCGCGCGCACGAGGCTGCGCTTCTGCACCGGCACCACGTTGCTGCGCGCAGGTGCGTGCGTGGTGCCGGTGGTGGCAGCGCGCATGCCCACGCCGGTGAGGCGTGCCAGCTCCTGCTTCATCAGGTCACCGAAGGCACCATCGGGAATCTGCGCCAGCATCGGTTTGGCGCGTTCGGCCAGACGCGCTTTGCCGTCGAGCGTGCCGAGGTTGATCTCGCGCGCCAGTTCGTCGAAGAAGAACTGCGACAGCGGTGTGGCCTGCTTCAGGCGCGTGTCGAAGACATCGGCGCCTTCCTTGCGCACGATGGTGTCCGGGTCCTCGCCATCGGGCAGAAACAGGAAGAAGGCCTGCCGGCCATCCTTCATGCGCGGCAGCACCGATTCCAGCGCACGCCAGCCGGCGCGGCGGCCTGCGGCGTCACCGTCGAAACAGAAGTACACGTCCGGTGCATTGCGGAACAGCAGCTCGGCGTGGTCGGGCGTGGTCGCGGTGCCCAGCGTGGCCACCGCCTGGGTGACGCCGAACTGGAACAGCGAGACCACATCCATGTAGCCCTCGACCACGATCAGCCGTTCGATCTTCTGGTTGGCCTGGCGCACCTGCCACAGGCCGTAGAGTTCGCGGCCCTTGTGGAACAGCGGGGTCTCGGGCGAGTTGAGGTACTTGGGGCCATCGTCCTTCTGCAGCACGCGGCCACCGAAGGCGATCACGCGGCCGCGCCGGTCGAAGATGGGGAACATCACCCGGTCGCGGAACTTGTCGTACACATGGCCGCGGTCGTTCTTGGAGAACAGGCCCACGCGGTCGAGCAGCTTCATGCGCCGCTCGTCCTTGCCCAGGGCGTCCTTCAATGCGCTGTAGCCATCCGGCGCATAGCCGATGGCGAAGCGCGCGCGGGTGTCGGCATCCACGCCACGGCCATCGAGGTACTCGCGGGCCTTGTCGCTGGCCTCCAGCTGCTTCTGGAAGAAGCGGGTGGCGGCGTCCAGCGCGGTGTACTGCTCGCGGCTGTCGTCCTGCTGCTGCGGCGTGCGGCTGTTGGTCTCGCGCGGCAGTTCCATGCCGGCGCGCTTGGCCAATTCTTCCACGGCATCGAGGAACTCGAGCCGGTCGTAGTTCATCAGGAAGCTGATGGCGGTGCCGTGCGCGCCACAGCCGAAGCAGTGGTAGAACTGCTTGGTCGGAGAGACCGTGAACGATGCCGAGCGCTCGTCGTGGAACGGGCAGCGCGCCGCGTATTCCTTGCCTTGGCGCTTGAGCGGCACGCGCGTGCCCACCACTTCGACAATGTCGGTGCGGGCGAGCAGGTCGTCGATGAAAGCGTCGGGCAGTCGGGCCATGCGGCAATGAACAGCGCCGCCGGTTGGCGGGGCACAGCAGAAGGGTGGAGGAGAAGTGTACTAGCCCATGCGTGGGCGGGGTTGTCTCTGGGTCAGAGCTTACCCCTCCCCGGCCCTCCCCTTGCCTGCGGCAAAGGGAGGGGGAGTGCCCCCTCCCTTTTGCGCAGCAAAGGGGAGGGCCGGGGAGGGGTTGAAGCCTTACGCTCAGCCCTGCGCGTCACCCACCGGTACTTCTTCAGCAGCCAGCTTCGCCTTCCTGCGCGCGCGGGCCCGTTCATCGATCACCGCGGTGATCAGCGCGCCGCTGAAGAACACCACGCTGGCGTAGTAGATCCACACCAGCATGATCACCAGCGTACCCATCGAACCGTAGGCGCTGCCCGGTGCGGCATTGGCGATGTACAGGCCGATGCCGTAGCGGCCCAGCGTGAACAGCACCGCGGTGATGGCGCCGCCGATGAAGGCCTGCCGCCAGTCCACCGGGCGGTCGGGCAGGTAGTGGTAGAGGAAGGCAAAGCCGAGCGCGTAGAGCACCAGCGTGGTCACGTAGCCCACCGCCGGCAGTACCGAGGGCAGGTGCGCGAAGACCACCTGCAGCGCGGTGGTGGCCACCATCGACACGATCAGCAGGAAGCCCAGCGCCAGCACCACGCCGGCGGAGAACACGCGCTTTTTCAGCCAGCCCACCATGCCCTCGAAACGGCGGATGTCGGTGCGGAAGATCAGGTTCAACGCGCCCTGCAGCTGCGCGAACACCACCGTGGCACCGATGAACAGCAGCATCACGCTCCACACGCCGGCCAGCGAGCCCAGGTCAGGCTGGGCGGCGGCGTTGCTGATGACGGTCTGCGCCACCTCGCCGACGCTGGGGCCGGCCAGCGAGCCGATCTGGTCCACCAGCGCCTGCTGGGCGGGCGGGTACAGCGAGGCGGTGAGCCACAGCAGCAGCACCAGCAGCGGTGCCAGCGAGAGCAGGGTGTAGAAGGCCAGCGAAGCGGCCTGGGTCATCACCTCGGTTTCGACGAAGCGGCGCACCAGCGCGGCGGGTAGGCTCTGCTGCAGCAGTTCCAGACGTGACTTGAATGAATCGAAGGTGGGGCGGTTGTACGGCATCGAGGCGTTGAAAACGGAATTCTGTAGCTGTTGTTCTAGCAAAGGCGGGTGTTGGTGGGGGTGAAGCGTTGGGGCGGGGAGGTGGGAGCCTGAAACTTGTAGCCCGGGTAAGCGCAGCGCACCCGGGGATTTCCGCGAACGGCCCCGGGTGCGCTGGTGCGCTTACCCGGGCTACGGGGTGTGGGGCTGCGGAAACACCAAGGCCCGCTTGCGCGGGCCTTGGGGGTATCGCATCTGCCGGGGGCTGGATCAGCCAGCCAGGGCCTGCTTGACCAGCTTGGACACCAGACCCATGTCGGCCTGGCCGGCCAGCTTGGGCTTGAGCACGCCCATCAGCTTGCCCATGTCGGCCGCGCTGGCGGCACCGGTCTCGGCGATGGCGGCGGTGATGGCGGCCTGGATCTCGGCTTCGCCCATCTTGGCCGGCAGGTAGCGCTCGATCACCACGATCTCATCGCGCTCCACCGAGGCCAAGTCCTCACGGTTGGCGGCTTCGTACTGGGTCACCGAGTCCCTGCGCTGCTTGACCATCTTGTCCAGCACGGCGATCACCGCGGCGTCGTCCAGCTCGATGCGCTCGTCCACTTCCTTCTGCTTGATGGCTGCGTTGATCAGGCGGATCACGCCCAGGGAGTGCTTGTCGCCGCCCTTCATGGCGGCCTTCATGTCATCGGTCAGCTGTTGCTTCAGGCTCATGGAGCACCTCTTTGGGTCGGGAATAGGGGGGTAGGACGCCAGTATTGCTGACGTCTGGAACGCAAAAAGCCGGCTACGCTTGCGCGTGCCGGCTTTCACTCCAGTACGGAAGGCCGGAGCCCCCCGTTCAGGAGTTGCGTACGATCAGTACAGGCGCTGACGCTTGGTGACGTCGCGCGAGGAACGACGCAGCTGGCGCTTCACGGCAGCAGCGGCCTTGCGCTTGCGTTCCTGGGTCGGCTTTTCGTAGAACTCGCGCTTGCGGGTTTCGGCCAGCACGCCGGCCTTTTCGCAAGTGCGCTTGAAGCGGCGAAGAGCAAACTCGAAGGGCTCGTTCTCGCGGACTTTAACGCTGGGCATGGAATCTCCGGGACACAATGAAACCGGGTCACGCCCGGCGAGCCGCGCATTATAGTCCCTTTACAGGGGTGTGCAAGTCCCCCGGACTTTGCGCAGGGCAATGGGAGGTCCACAATGGGCCCCATGAAAGTCCTTGGCATTGAATCATCCTGTGATGAGACGGGCGTCGCCGTCTATGACACGGCCCTCACCGGGGCCGCTGCGCTGCGTGCGCACGCGGTGTACAGCCAGATCGCGCTGCATGCTGAATACGGTGGCGTGGTGCCGGAGCTGGCCAGCCGTGACCACGTCCGCAAGACCTTGCCGCTGATCCGGCAGACGCTGGACGAGGCGGGCATCGCCATTTCCGAGATCGACGGCGTGGCCTATACGGCAGGCCCTGGTCTGGTGGGGGCGCTGCTGGTGGGTGCCGGCGTGGCCCGTTCGCTGGCGTGGGGGCTGGATGTGCCGGCGATCGGCGTGCATCACATGGAAGGCCACCTGCTGGCGCCACTGATGGAAGACGACCCGCCCGAGCCGCCGTTCGTGGCGCTGCTGGTATCCGGTGGACATACCCAGCTGATCGCGGTCGATGCCATCGGCAAGTACCGCCTGCTGGGCGAAACCCTGGACGACGCCGCAGGTGAGGCCTTCGACAAGACCGCCAAGTTGATGGGCCTGCCGTATCCGGGCGGCCCGCAGCTGGCGCGGCTGGCCGAGATGGGCACGCCGGGGCGTTTCAGGTTCGCGCGGCCCATGACCGACCGCCCGGGTCTGGATTTCAGCTTCTCCGGTCTCAAGACGCAGGTGCTGCTGGCGTGGCGCGACAGCGACCAGAGCGAGCAGACCCGTGCCGACATCGCCCGTGGCTTCGAGGATGCGGTGGTCGATACGCTGGCCATCAAGTGCGAACGCGCGCTGGATGCGGCCGGTTGCGATGTGCTGGTGGTGGCCGGTGGCGTAGGCGCGAACAAGCGCCTGCGCGCCAAGCTGCAGGACGCCGCGCAGCGCCGTGGCGGCCGCGTGTGCTTCCCGCGCCCCGCGCTGTGTACGGACAACGGCGCGATGATCGCCTTCGCCGGCGCGCTGCGGCTGCAGGCCGGGCAGCACAGCCCACCGGAAGTGAAGGTCACGCCGCGCTGGGACATGGCGACGCTGCCGGCGCTGGACGGCACCTGACAGCGGAAGCGCCGGCGGCGGAGTGGGATGTTCCTGCACCTCCACATGAGGGCAGGCCGGCCATGGGCACGGCAGGTTCAGTCCGCCTCACTTACCATGGGTAGTCACCCACGTACTGTTCGCGGCTTTCATACATGGACAAGGTATTCATCGAGGGGCTGGAGATCGACGCCCTGATCGGCATCTACGACTGGGAACGGCGCATCCGCCAGACCCTGGTGTTCGATCTGGAAATGGGCTTCGACAACCGCAGGCCCGCGGCGACGGATGACATCGCCGACACGCTCAACTACAAGGCGGTCAGCAAGCGCCTGATGAGCTTCGTGCGCGAATCGGATTTCGGTCTGGTGGAAACGCTGGCCGAGCGCTGCGCGCAGATCGTGCTGGATGAATTCAACGTGCAGTGGCTGCGGCTCAAATTGAGCAAGCCCGGTGCGGTGCGCGGTGCGCGCGCCGTGGGCGTGGTGATCGAGCGCTCACGCGCTGCCGAGTAAAACCCCTGGCCTTGATGCCCTGCCGGGCGGCCACTTCCGTGGCCGGTGCCGGTGCGCCGATGCGTGCACCGTGCAATGGCGGGCGGCCCTGAAGAAGGAGGAAACACACTGATGGCGGTAATGGGAATCCGTTGGTTGGAGCAGCTGGAACAGACGCTGGCACCGTATCCATATGCATATCCGGCGCTGGTGCTGGTGGCGCTCATACTGGTTGCGTGGCTGGCCAACTTCGTCACCAAGCGCATCCTGCTGCGCAGCCTGCGCAAGGTGATCGCGCGCTTTGCCAGTGACCGTGACAACAAGCCGTCACTGCGGGTGATCTCGCGGCTGGCCAACATCGTGCCGTCGGTGGTGCTGGCCAGGGGAGTGGAGATCGTGCCGGAGCTGCCGCCGAAGCTGGTGGGTGGCCTGCAGGCGCTGTGTCATGCGTGGACGGTGTTGACGATCGCGCTGGCCATCTCGCATGCGCTGGATGCGTTCAACAGTTTCTACGAGCGTCGTGCCGATGCGCGCAACAAGCCGATCAAGGGCTACCTGCAGGTGGTCAAGATCGTGGTGTACGTCATCGCTGGTCTGTCCATCGTCGCGGCTCTGTTCGGCGTGAAAGTCGGCCCGCTGGTCACCGGTCTGGGTGCTGCCACGGCGGTGCTGATGCTGATCTTCCAGGACACCATCCTGTCGCTGGTGGCCAGTGTGCAGATCAGCGGCGATGGCCGCGTGCGCATTGGTGACTGGATCGAAATGCCCAGCCAGAACGCCGATGGCGACGTCACCGACATCGCGCTGCATACGGTGACAGTGCGCAACTTCGACAACACCATCACCACCATTCCGACCAAGAAGCTGGTGACCGAATCGTTCCGCAACTGGCGTGGCATGCAGGAATCGGGTGGACGGCGGATCAAGCGCTCGATCTTCCTGGACCAGCACAGCGTGCATTTCCTGGATGCGAAGGGGCTGGAGCGGCTGGGCCAGTTCGGCCTGCTGGACGACTATCTCGCCGCCAAGCAGGAGGAGCTGGGGCAGTGGAACCAGCGCGTGGCTGCGGACCACCCGGAGCCGGTCAATGCGCGCCGCATGACCAACCTGGGCACGTTCCGCGTGTACGTGGAGCGCTACCTGCGCAGCCACCCGGACATCAAGCAGGACATGACCCTGCTGGTGCGTCAGTTGGCGCCCACACCGCAGGGCCTGCCGCTGGAGATCTACTGCTTCGCGCCGACCGCGTGGGCACATTACGAAACGACCCAGTCCGACGTGTTCGATCACCTGCTGGCGATCCTGCATGAATTCGGCCTGCGGGTGTTCCAGGAATCCAGCGACGCCATGCTGATGACGCTGCGCGACCAGCGTGCCAGTGAGGCCGAAGCCGAGGCCTCCAGTCAGGCCTGAAGCCCGCTGTTGGTAGTGGTAGCCCGGGTAAGCGAAGCGCACCCGGGAAGCCAGGGTCTTCCCGCGCGAAGCGAGCCCGGATTCGTGACATGGCCCACCGTGATCAGGGTCGTTGTGATCCGCCACGCCCCGGGTGGGCATACGCTTACCCGGGCTACGGCATGGTCCACCGGTTACCCACGGCAGTCTCCTCCAGGGTGCAAGGCCGCGATGGCCAGATGACGGAGAGGGGGCCGGGCACTTCACGCGCGCGGCGCTAGAATCCCGGCTTTGCAACCGTTTTCACAAGGACCACTGGTGACCTCCGATCGCATCGAATCGCTGCTCGCGCGCATGACCCTGGAAGAGAAGGTCGGCCAGCTGAGCGTATTCGCCGACATGGTCCGCCCTTTCGCGCCGGACGTGAACCCGGAGGCCAACGTCCGCAATGCCGAGCAGGTGCTGGAGCAGGTGCGTGCCGGTCGCGTGGGATCGCTGTTCAATGGTGTGGGTGCTGCTCAGGGGCGGCAGATCCAGCAGGTGGCGGTGGAACAGAGCCGGCTGGGCATTCCGGTGATTCTGGCGGCCGATGTGATCCACGGCATGCGCACGGTGTTTCCGATTCCGCTGGGCGAGGCGGCCAGCTTCGAGCCGGAGCTGGCACGACGCACTGCGCGGGCCACCGCGGTCGAGGCCACCGCGGCCGGCATCCATTGGACCTACGCACCCGCGGTGGATATTGCCCGCGACCAGCGTTGGGGGCGCGGCGCGGAAGGTGCAGGCGAGGACGTGGTGCTGGGCAGTGCATTCGCCGCCGCCCGCGTGCGGGGCTTCCAGGGCGATGACCTGAAGGCAGCCGATGCGCTGCTGGCCACGCCCAAGCATTTCGCCGCCTACGGTGCCGTGGCGGCCGGCATGGAATACGCACAGGTGGACATCTCGCCCCAGACCCTGCGCGACACCCATCTGCCACCGTTCAAGGCAGCGCTGGAAGCCGGTGCGCTTGCCGTGATGAGTGCCTTCAACGACATCAATGGCGTGCCGGCCAGTGCGAACCGCGTACTGCTGACCGAGCTGCTGCGCCACGAATGGAAGTTCGATGGCGTGGTGGTCTCCGACTACACCGCCGACATGGAGCTGATCGCCCACGGCTATGCCTCCGACGAAGTGGACGCCACGCGCAAGGCCTTCCTCGCGGGGCTGGACCTGAGCATGCAGAGCGGCTTCTACGACCGTCATCTTGCTGCGTTGGTGGAAGCGGGCGAGGTGCCGATGACGGTGCTGGATGAATCGGTGCGGCGCATTCTGCGGTTGAAGGAAGCCATCGGCTTGTTCGATGACCCGTACCGCTCGCTGGACCCGGCGCGTGAAGCGGATCAATCGCATGTCGCGGCGCACGACGCACTGTCACGCGATGCGGCGCGCCGTTCCATCGTGCTGCTGAAGAACGATGCGCAGACACTGCCGCTGAAGAAGCAGGGGCAGAAGATCGCGCTGATCGGTCCGTTCGTGCAGGACCGCGACAACATCGAAGGCTGCTGGACGCTGTTCGGTGACAAACAGCGCTATGTGACTCTGGAGGCCGGCGTGCGTGAGGCGATGGCTGATACCGCGCTGCTGGAAGTCGTGCCCGGCTGCGCATTGGAAGCCCCGCTTGAAGGCGGTATCGACGCGGCCGTGGCCGCCGCACGGCGCGCGGATGTCGTGGTGCTGGCGTTGGGCGAGCCGCAGCGTTACAGCGGCGAAGCGCAGTCGCGGGTGGAGATCACCCTGCCGCCCGCACAGCAGGCGCTCGCCGAAGCCGTCGCCGCCACGGGTACGCCGCTGGTCGTGCTGCTGCGCAATGGTCGCGCGCTGGCGCTGCACGGTGCGGTGCGTGATGCGCAGTCCATTGCCGTGACGTGGTACCTGGGCACGCAGACCGGCCACGCCGTGGCTGATGTTCTGTTCGGCGACTACAGCCCGTCCGCACGCCTGCCAGTGAGTTTTCCGCAGGCGTCGGGCCAGCAGCCTTACTACTACAACCATCCGCGCAGTGGCCGTCCGGAGCTGCCGACGATGTCCGAGTTCAAGGCGCGCTGGCGCGAGATTCCCAATGCGCCGCTGTATGCCTTCGGCCATGGTCTGGGCTATGCGCGCTTCAGCTACGGCGCGCCGCAGCTCAGCGCGCCGCAGATGGATTGGAACGGTGACCTGCTGGTCACCGCCACCCTCACCAACACCGGCGACGTGGCGGGTGAGGAAGTGGTGCAGCTGTACCTGCACGACCGCGTCGCCAGCCGTGTGCGCCCCGTGCGCGAGTTGAGGGATTTCACCAAGGTGCTGCTGTCACCGGGCGAATCCACGCAGGTGCAGTTCCGCCTGCACCGGCAGATGCTTGCCTTCACCGGCGTGGATGGTGAATTCCGCGCCGAGCCGGGCCTGTTCGACCTGTGGGTGTGTGCCTCGTCGGCAAGCGGTGATGCGGTGACCTTCGAGTTGCTCGCCCCCTGACGCAGCCCGTAGCCCGGGTAAGCGCAGCGCACCCGGGGCGTTTCACCTCGAACGCCAACTTCACCGTTTTCGGCAGGAATTTTCTGGGATTGCGCCACCGCATGCTCGGGACGGAAATCCCCGGGTGCGCTGCGCTTACCCGGGCTACGGGGATGCGGGGCTGCGGGTTCGGTGCGAATGAAAGGCGTCACCCACCTCAGCCGGATGACAGTTGACACATTGCACACGCATCACGGCGTGCAATGCTGGCCGCACTCACCGGAGAACCGCGCGATGGCCGCACCGATGCCTGTTTACCTGCCCTGGCTGATGACTGCCGGCTTCGGTTGGCTGTACTACCGGCGCATCCGCCGCCACTTCGGTTGGCAGCCTTGGCAGCCGCGGCGCACGCAGCTGCGCATCGGCATTCTGGTGCTGGTCGCGGCGATGCTGGTGGTGGCGGCGGTCTACCTGCCACATGTGGCATGGGGCATCGCGGGCGGTGCGGTGGCGGGTGGCGCACTGGGTGTGTTCGCACTGCGGCATACACAATTCAGCGCACGCGACGGCAGACCCGGCTACACGCCGAACCCATGGATTGGTGGTGGTCTGGCGCTGCTGCTGGTCGGGCGGCTGGCCTGGCGCTGGTATTCCGGAGCCTTCAGCAACGGCGCGATGCAGGGCGGCAGCAACGCCAGCCCGCTGACCCTGGGCATCGCGGCAGCCTTGATCAGTTACGGGCTGGTGCAGGCGGTCGGTCTGTACCTGCACCATCGGCATCAATAATGCTTTCTTTCAGGTCAGCCTGACCCGCGCAACCCGTCGGTTGGTGAACCGCGCATCACAGGCGCTGGACATCGCTCCTGCTGTAGCCGTTGAGAACACTGGTGCAGGGCGAGATCGCTGCTGCATTGGTCGGGTCAGGGCTGGCCAGAATGCCCATCTTCTCATCGCCCATTGGAACTTCCTGGAACCGTTGCGCGGCCGGGGGATGGTTGTCACTGAAATACAGCATCAGCTGCACCGCACGGGCACGCCGCTTCTGGTCTTTTGTTGGCTGTATGCGGGGATTGGGAATTCGCGCTTCGTGCCAGACGCCGGGTGCGTCACTGAGTTGCCAGCGAAGGGTGAGCGTGGCGGCATCCTCGAGAAGTGCGGGTGCCTGGGGCTCGCGCAGGTTGGGGCAGCCGGCTGAGCCCTTCAATGCGGCGTTCTGCCATAGCCCCCTATCAAGCGCCTGTCCATCGACCTCGAGCCGCACGATCGGGAGGGTGCCGTGATTGGCCACCGAGACGAGGACAAGTCCCTGGGGAAGACTGACCTCACGTTGAAGGGTGAGATCATGGGATCGCGCGATTGCAGGCACGGCCTCCACACGGTCCGTGTAGTGGTAGTAGATGTACTGGAAGGGCAGGTCGGATGGCAGCGATGCGGCGCTGCGTGCATGCAACGGCACGACGGATGATTCGGGCCGCGTTGTGCCAACCGCACGCCCGATCTGCCGACGGTCCGGTTTGAGATCGCGTCCCGAGTAGGGATATGTCGCATCAGGATCATCGTGCGGTGGATAGCGGGTGATCTGCCGGGCCTGTGCAACCGGGCTGCCCTTCAGTGGCATGAGGGCATCATTGGAGGTGCTGCCATTGAGGCCAGCCGTCGGACCCAGCCACAGCGGCTGTCCCGTGAGATTCACATGCACCTCCTCCATGGTATGTGCCGATGAAAAGAGCCGACCATGACGGTAGTTCTCGACCATGAAGGTCAATGGGAACACCAGCAGCGCAGAGAACGGCGGCCCGAGAATCAACAGGTGTGCCTCGATCGGCACCCTGCCCCGTTCACGGAACATGTAATAGATCCAGCTCCCGAACAGCGTCGGCAGAAGGATGATGCCCAGCATAGGGGCGTAGAGCACCGCCAGAACCGCCAAGGAATTGTTGGTGACGGCGAGGTATGCAGTGATGGCGATGAATACGGCCAGCACGATGCTGGCCGTGATTCCGAGCAGGTAACGCTGAAGCATTGCAACAGTTCCCTTGTTGCGGTGGAAATGGCTTTCCTCAGCGTGCTGCTGCCTTCGGCGTCAGCTTCAACAACCGCGCGTTGCTGCCGTCTTCCAGGAGCCACAGCGCGCCGTCCGGGCCTTGCTCCACTTCGCGGATGCGCTGGCCCATGTTGAAGCGTTCGGCCTCGCGTGCGGTGTCGCCGTCGAAGGCTACGCGTACCAGAGACTGCGAGGACAGGCCGCCGATGAAGCCGCTGCCCTTCCACTGCGGGAACTGACTGCCGCTGTAGATCACGAAGCCTGCCGGCGAAATCACTTCGCGCCAAGTCACGACCGGCGCCTTGAACTCGGGGCGTGTGTCGTGATCGGGAATCTTGCGGCCATCGTAGTGGTCGCCGTTGGAGACGATGGGGTAGCCATAGTTGGCGCCCCGCTCGATCAGGTTCAGCTCGTCGCCGCCCTTCGGGCCCATCTCGTGTTCCCACAGTTTGCCGTTGGCATCGAAGGCGATGCCCAGGATGTTGCGGTGGCCCAACGACCACACCTGATCTGCCGGCGAACCCTGCGCCACGAACGGGTTGTCGGCGGGAACGCTGCCGTCGTCGTTGAGGCGGATCATCTTGCCCAGGTTGGCCTTCATGTCCTGCGCCGGGTCGAACTTCTGCCGCTCGCTGGAGCTGATCCACAGCTTGCCATCCGGGCCGAAGGCGATGCGGTGGCCGAAGTGGCCGTTGCCGGACACCTTGGGCGTCTGCCGCCAGATCACCTGCGCATCAGCAAGCTGGCCGCCGCCGTCCGCATCCAGCACCAACTTGGCGCGTGCAACCGCCGCGCCGCGGGTGTTGTCCTCGCCCGGTTCGGCGTAGCTGTAATAGACCAGCCCGTTGCTGGCGAACTGCGGGTGCAGCACCACGTCACCGAAACCGCCTTGGCCGCCGTAGGCCACCTTCGGCACGCCGGTGACCTCGCCGCGCTTGCCGCTGGCCGGGTCGAAGTGGATGAGCTTGCCGCCCTTCTCCGTGATCAGCAGGCTGCCGTCGGGCAGGAAGGTCATCGCCCATGGCTCGTTGAAGCGGCCTGCCTCGGTGGCGGTGAACGGCCACTGCGCCTCTGGCAGCGCCGCCGCGGCAGCGGGATCGGCTGACGGGTCGGCCGCGCAGGCGGTGGTGAACAGGGCAGGGGTGAGGGCCAGCGTCAGGCTTAGCAGCAGGGGACGGGGCATGGGGTTCTCCAATGGCGGGGAAACGGATGTCCAGTCTCAGGTTTTACACCATGACGGCCTGGGCTGCCCAATTGCCAGCGGGATGGGCAGCGACAACGGGATCGCATACCGTATGCCGACGCTGCTCACGTATGAGCGCGCATTCACGAAAAGGAGTTTGGTGATGAGACAACCGGTACAACGCCCGTCGGCCGCCTTCATCGCGGCATCCTGGACCGCGCTTCTGCTGGGCGCGTGTGCCTATCTGGTGGGCCTGTTCAATGCGGAAATGATGCTCAACGAGAAGGGCTACTACCTGTCGCTGCTGCTGTTCGGCCTGTTCGCGGCGGTGTCCCTGCAGAAGAGCGTGCGCGACCGCGTGGAAGACGTGCCGGTCAGCAACCTGTACTACAGCCTGTGCTGGTTCGCGCTGCTGTCCGCGTTGCTGCTGCTGGTGATCGGCCTGTGGAATGCCACGCTGCTGCTGAGCGAAAAGGGCTTCTACGGCATGTCCTATGCCCTGGCGCTGTTCGGTGCGGTGGCGGTGCAGAAGAACACGCGCGATGTATTGGCAGCCGATGCGCTGACCGGCGCACCGCCGCTGCCGCCGTCGCAGGACTGAGCCTTACCGCCTGCAGCGAATGGGCGGCGCCAGCGCAGTGCCGGCGTCGCCCTTCGTGTTTCAGGCCTGTCCGGAATCCGGGTCGGGCGCCGGTTCGTCCGGTTCCGTTTTCGCCATGCGCCTGGCGACGATGCCGGTGGCGGTGACGCCGCCCGTCGTATTGCCGATGGTGCAGAACACGTCGGGAATGGTGTCCACCGCCAGCAGCACGCCCAGCGGTTCCACCGGCAGGCCCATGCTCTGGGTGATCGGCAGGTTGTTGGTCATGAAGTTGGCCTGCCCCGGCAGGCCCGTGGAGCCCATGCTGATGGCTGCGGCCAGCAGCACCGCCACCGCGTACTGCGAGGTGTGCACCTCGATGCCATACAGCCACGCGATGAAGCTGGCCACGGCGATGTACTGCGCCGGGCTGGTGATGCGGAACAGCGACACCGCCATCGGCACCACCAGCGAGGTGAGCGCTGCCGGGTAGCCCAGGCGGTTGCGCGCGCTGTCGATCATGGTGGGCAGCGAAGCCAGCGAGGACTGCGTGCTGGCCGCGATCACCTGCACCGGCACCAGCGCGCTGGCGAAACGGCGCAGCGGCTCACCGGCGGCGACGCGCGCCACCACGTACAGCAGCAGCGTGATCAGGATGTAGATCACGCACATCAGCACGATGTAATAGCCCAGCACGCCCAGCAGGCTCATGCCCACCTCGGCGCAGACCACCAGCACCAGCGCGAACACGCCCAGCGGCGCGGCCCACAGCACCCAGCGCACGAGGGTGATCATGGTGTCGGCGATGATGCGGATGATGTCGAGGATGCGCTCGCGGCGCTCGGCCTGCTGGCGGCTGAGGGCGAAGCCGAAGAACATGGCGAACACCACCAGCTGCAGCATGCTGGCTTCGGCGGCGGCCTTGATGGCATTGCTGGGAATCAATGAGCCCAGCCACTGTGCAGCCGATGCAGGCGTGCCGGCGGTCGTGGGGGAACGCAGCGCCCGGCGGAACTCCTCGATGGTGCCCGCGTCACGCGGCACCAGATCCAGCAGGTAGGGCGTGATCACCGCCGCGAACGCGGCGGAGCTGACCAGCAGCACCAGGAACACGATGATGGCATTGCGCGCGGTGCGCCCCGACGCGGCCGCGTTGCTGGCGGTGTTGACGCCAACGATGACCAGCGCGGTGACCAGCGGCACCACGGTCATCTGCAATGCGTTGAGCCAGAGGCGCCCGATGGGGCGCATGACATCGGCAACCTGCAGGGCCAGCGCTTTGTCGTACGCGGTGAGCGACAGGCCGACAACAGCGGCAAGAACCAGCGCGATCAGCACCTTGACCGGTGCCGAAACGGTGAAGCGTCGGGTCGTGTTCAATGAACGGCTCCCGCCTGTACCGGCAGGCCCCAGGCGCGCTGCAGGCGCGTGTATTCGGCCTGTGGCAGCAGCACGAACAGCGGCTTGGCCTGCGGCGACAGCCACGCCAGCAGTGCCGTCATGTGCGCCGGCTCCATCGCGGTGCTGCCGGCGGTGGCCTCACCCGGTGCGCGCCACAGGTGGGCGAAGATGCAGCTGCCCCGGCCGGGCACGGCAGCGGCGTTGTGCTCGATCACGAAGCCCTCGCGGTAACGCACGTCGCCCTTGTTGTGCAGATCCAGGCGCATGGCCTCGGTGGAACCCTTCACCGCGTCCGCGCCCACCTTGTGGGCATCGACGATCTGGTTGTACAGCGGCGACGCGGGGACATCCATGCAGTAGCTGCTGGCCTGCATGGCCTGGTAGGGCAGGGCGCTCTCGATGTGGTCGGCATAGCCGAAGGCCGGGCCTATGGTGAACACGCCGGCAGGGCTGCGGCCATCGCCTTCGCGCTTGTGCGGGCCGTCCTGCTGGGCCGGGTGCAGGCCCAACCCCCACGCGCTGCCGGTACGACCGAGCGACACATCGAAGGCCGCGCCATGCGGCTGCCAGCCATGCTCACCGCGCTCGTAGGCCTGCAGCCGGCCCTGCGTGGCATCCCAGCCGCTCGACGTCACCACCACCAGTTGCCGTGCGCCGTGTACCGGGGGGGCAAACGGTGCCGCGACAGCGCCTGTGGCGGCGAAGGCCATCAGGCAGGTCAGGGCGGTGAGCAGCCGTCGGGCGGCGGGGTGGAACAGGGAAGGCATGGCGACGGCTCCGGCGGTCAGTTGTCGATCAGGTGCTGGATGCGTTCCTGGTTCAGCGCCAGCTGCCGCTCGCGGTCAGGATTGGCCTGGCACAGCAGCACGAAAACGAAATCCAGCAGGTACTGCAGCGAGCAACGGTACAGCAGTTGTGCAATCTGCGGTTGCGGATCGTGCGCGCAGATGGCCAGTTCGGCATCGGCATGCGCGCGCAGCGGGTTGGCGGTGTGGCGGGTGATGGAGACCACCTTGCCGCCGACCTCCTGGAACTGCCGGGAGAGCTGCCACAGCTGCGGCAGCTTGCCGAACTCGGAGAACACCAGCAGCACATCGCCCGGGCGCGCGGCGGACAGGTTGGCGGTCATCAGGATGGGATCGGCGTGCTGCACGGTGAGAATGCCCAGCAGCGACAGGCGCATGGCGAACTCGCGCGCGTACAGGCCATCGTCGCCCCAGCCATAGACGAATACCTTGGGCGCGCCGTCGATCAGCGCGATCACCGCTTCCACATCGGCCTGCGGGTTGGCGGCCATGGTTTCTTCTTCGGCGGCCGCCTTGGCGCGGCGCAGGGTCTCGGCGGCGAGCAGGTAGCCACCGGGCTGTTCCTCCGGCGGCCATTCGGTGGCCTCGCCGTTGCCGGCCAGTGCCACCGCCGCACCCACCGAATACTTGAGATCCGGATACCCCTTGAAGCCCAGCTTCTGGCTGAACTTGACCACGCTGGACTGGCTGATGCCCAGCGCATTGGCCAGCTGCTGGGACGAGTAGTCACGCAGCAGGTGGGCGTTGTCGAGGATGAAGTCGGCAATACGCCGCTCGATGGCCGACATCTGTTCGCGTTCAGAGCGGATTTTCAGCAGTGGAGCCATGGGCGGGGCGTCGGTTGTCAGTGGTGGACTCTAAGCGATTGCGGACGACTCAGGCAGCACGCCATCCGCTCCCCCTTTGCCGACAGGCAAGGGGAGGGCTGGGGAGGGGTGCTTTGGCGGTTGCCTTGAAGTGCCGGCACGGTACATGCCAGCGGGAAAGCAACGCCGCGATGGCAACCCACATCACACCGATTGCCATCGCCATCGTGCTCACGACCTGATCATCTCCAGCCCGCGCACCTCGATGATGCCCAGGCCAGGCGCATCGGTGATGGTGATCTCCGACTCATTGAAGATCACCCCGCCTTCCACCGGGTTGAACTGGCTCAGCGACGGGCCATCCAGATCGACCTTGCTGATCGCCCCGGATTTGGCCACCGCCAGATGCACCGCCGCCGCCACGCTGATGCTCGACTCCAGCATGCAGCCGATCATGCACGGCACGCCGTACAGCGAGGCGATGTCCGCGATCTTGATCGCATTGGAAATACCGCCGGTCTTCATCAACTTGATGTTGATGATGTCCGCCGCCCCCTGCTGGATCAGGTCGAACACCTGGTTTGGGCTGAACACGCTTTCATCGGCCATCACCGGCGTGTTGACGCGCTCGGTGACATATTTCATGCCGGCGATGTCGTTGGCCTTCACCGGCTGCTCCAGCAGCTCCAGCACCACGCCGGCGTTCTCCAGCGCGCTCATCGCATACACCGCCTGCTTGGCGGTCCAGCCCTGGTTGGCGTCCAGCCGCAGCAGCGCACGGCCTTCGACGGCGGCGTGGATGGCTTTGACCCGTTCGATGTCCAGACCGATGTCCTTGCCCACCTTGATCTTCAGCGACTCGAAACCACGCTCCACCGCCGACAGCGAATCGGCCACCATCTTGTCGATGTAGTCCACGCTGATGGTGATGTCGGTGGTGATCACCGGGTCGCCGCCGCCGAGCATCTGGTACAGCGGCGCACCGTGAAGCTGCGCCCACAGGTCGTAGACGGCGATTTCCACCGCTGCCTTGGCGCTGGTGTTGCGCTCCAGCGAGGACTGGATGAGCCCGCACACGCGGTTGAGGTTGGCGATGTCCTCGCCGATCAGGCGCGGCTTGATGAAGGTGTTGATCGCTTCGATGATCGAGCCATGCGTGTCACCGGTGATCACCGCCGTCGGTGGCGCCTCGCCGTAACCAGTGTGGCCGGTGTCGGTACGCACCAGCACCACCACGTCTTCCATGGTCTCGACCGTGCGCAGCGCGGTCTTGAACGGGGTTTTGAGGGGCACGCGCAGCATGCCCAGTTCGATGTCGGTGATCTTCATTTGCGGGCTTGTGGGCGGATGCGCTGGATGTTGGTCATGCGGTCGATGTACGTGGCGCTGTCGCTGGCCATCATCGGCTCCAGCGGCGTCACCGAGACGCCGTTGAGCGCGGCATGCACGCGCTTGCCGTCGCCACCGAACCAGCTGCCACCGGAGGTGTCGTGGATCACCCAGGTCCTGCCGTCGGCACGGCCCAGCATCATCATGACGTGGCCGGGAATGTAGATCAGATCGCCCACCTGCAGCTGCGCGATGGCCGCATCGCGCGTGGCCTTGCCGTCCTTGTCGGTGAACGGGAGGCGGTCCAGCGCCGGGCTCACCGCCTGCGCGCTGGTGTTGCGCGGCAGCAGCACGCCGAAGCTGCGGTAGATCTCCGAGACGAAGCCGCTGCAGTCGCGCGTGTCGTAGGAGTGGCCCCAGCCATAGCGCTCGCCCAGGAACTTGAAGGCCTGGGTGATGAGGTTGCGCTGGGTCAGCGGCAGGTAGTCGTCAGCGCTGTCCTGCGAGCGCGGCAGCAGGGCCGGCACGATGGACAGGCTGCCGTCCTCGTTGCGCACCGGCAGCTGGATGACATGCGCCGCATGCGCCTGCTGCCCGTTGACGGTCTTCATCGCCGGCCAGTCGGCCAGCACCGGCACGCGTACGCCCATTTCCAGCTGCAGGTCGGACACGCGCGGCTCTTCCGGCGTGTGCGCGGTGAACGCCTTGGCGCCGGTGATCACACGGTACGGGCCCTGCGCGCCATAGCCGAACACCTGCTCGGCGCTGCCGGTGGCGACATGCTGCTTCTCGATCCACGCCGCGTAGCGTTCGCTGCTGATGAACAACCACTTTCCATCCGCACTTTCATGCAGCACCGCCACCGCATCGCCGGGGAACAGCGCCGACTCCTGGAAGCGGTCGATGTCGGTGTCGCCCTTGGTGCTGAAAACGCGCAGGTTGGTGGGAAAGGCGCGCAGCGCGGCGCGGTGCACGACCAGGCCGTACTGCAGCGGGCGCTGTGCGGGCACCGCATCCAGTGCGACGTTGTCGCTGATGGCCTTCAGCTGCGCGGCATCCACCCGTTTGCCCTGCACGTCGTACAGCGGGCGGGTGGGCGCGCGGGAGATGCTGTTGATCTGTTCCTGCACCAGCGCGCGCGGCAGGCTGGCCGGCAGGGCGCGCAGGTCGTGCATTGAGGCGTCGCGCTGGCGCATGCGCGCGTTCTGCGCGTCAATGCCGGCGCGGTCCAGGATCACCGCATCGGCATCGGGCAGCTGCGCGATCCAGTGCTGCGGTGCCAGATAGCTTTCCTGCAGGCCGATGATGCCCATGTGGCCGACGTCCGGCGTAGACGGCGGGGACAGGGCAAGCGCAGGCCCGGCAATCAGCGCCGTGGCGAGGAACAGGGCCCTTGCCAGCGGGGCAAGGCGTCGGCGTTGGGGCCGGCACGGAATGACGTTCATTGAAGCTCCCCTCGTGATGCCTTGGAATATTTATTCCATACGACGGCAAAAGCAAGAATAAATTATTGACCGGCTGCCAGGTGCGTGTTACACAGCCGTTACCACCCTGCACCCGGGAAGTGTTGCTGTGGAATCCGCCGCCAGCCAAGCCATCACATTGTCGCGCACCGCCCGTCGTTGGCTTGGTGGTGCGCTGCTGTGTCTGGTTTCGCCATTCGCGCTGGCCGCCGCAGACAGCAGCCCGGAGCCGCTGGAAAAGGTGATCCAGCGCGTGGACGCCGGTGATTTCGCCGGCGCGGACGCACAGGTGGCGCTGGCCCTGCAGCAGCCCGGGCTGGACGACGCACAACGCGAAGCGTGGCTGTTCCAGCGCGAACGCATGCGCCGCATCCTGCTGGACTTCACCCTGGACCGCGCGCAGGCGATGACGGCGGTAAAGCGTCAGATTCCGGATCTGCGCGAAGACGAATTCCGCCGCTGGGACGAGGCCGGGCTGATCGAGCATCTGGACATCGATGGCGAGCGCCGCTGGTTCAAGCGCGCACCGTCCAACCTGTTCCGCGTGAGCAGCGAGGCGGTGGCGCGGCGTTCGCCGGACATCAAGCCGCCGGAGGAAGGGCCGTATGAAACCCTCGGGCCGCACCATGTCGAAGTGATCGACGCCGCCACGGTCACCGGCAGCAGCAGTCTGGTGCCGCGCCGCATCCAGGTGACGCAGTCGATCAAGGTCAAGGCCGATGCGGTGCCTGCGGGGCAGGTGATCCGTGCGTGGATTCCGTACCCGCGTGCGATCCCGGGCCAGCAGGAGCACATCCGCCTGCTGGGCAGCCAGCCGGAAGGCGCGCAGGTCGCGCCGGAAGACACGCTGCAGCGCACCGCCTACCTCGAGCGCAAGGCGGTGGCCGGTACGCCCACCGAATTCTCGGTGCGCTATGAAGTCACCGTGTCGGCGCGGCACATCGCCATCGACCTCGACAAGGTGCAGCCGACGCCGGCCGACCCGGCGCTGGCGCCATACCTGGCCGAGCGTGCGCCGCATGTGATGTTCACCCCGGCCATCAGAGCGTTCTCGCGCAAGGTGGTAGGCGATGAGACCAACCCCTACCAGATCACCCGCAAGCTGTTCGCCGCGGTTGACCGCATTCCGTGGGGTGGTGCGCGCGAATATTCCACCATCAGCAACATCAGCGAATACGCGCTGCATGCCGGCCACGCCGACTGTGGCCAGCAGACGCTGCTGCTGATCACGCTGCTGCGGCTCAACGGCATTCCCGCGCGCTGGCAGTCGGGCATGGTGTATTCGGACAACGCCGTCGGCTACAGCAACCTGCACGACTGGGGTGCCGTGTACCTGGCGCCCTACGGCTGGGTGCCGATGGACGTGACCACCGGCGCACTGGCCAGCGACGTGCCGGCGCTGCGTGATTTCTATCTCGGTGGCCTCGACGCCTACCGCATCACTTTCAACGACGACTACGCGCAGCCGCTGGCACCGGCCAAGCGCCATGTCCGCTCCGAAACCGTGGACTCACAACGCGGCGAAGTCGAATGGGAAGGGGGAAATCTCTATTTCGACCAGTGGGGTTACGACTTCCAGTGGCAGGTGCTGCCACGCAAAGGGAAATAAACGGCCGTTCCAGGTTGCATTTCCATTATCTGCAGGAGAGAGCAGGGGATGAACACGAAACTATTGAGGAAGGCGGCGCTGGCCGCGGCGTTGGGCGCGTGCCTGGGAGCCGTGGTGCCGAGCGTCATGGCCCAGAGCGCCACCGGCGCCATCGCCGGCCGCGCCAACAGCGGTGACCAGATCACCATCGTCAACAAGGCCACCGGCCTGACCCGCACGGTCACCGCCGGCAGCGACGGCGCGTACCGCCTGAGCCAACTGCCGGTGGGCGACTACAGCCTGCAGGTGAAGCGCGAGGGCCAGGCCGACAAGGAGGCGGTGTCCGTCAGCGTGTCGCTGGGCGGCACGACCAACGTCAACCTTGGCGGTGGTGGCAGCGGTGCGGTGACGCTGGATTCCGTGCAGGTGGTGGGTGAGCGCGTAGTCAACCGGGTGGATGTCAGCTCCACCGAAACGGCCACCAACATCACCCGTGAAGATCTGGCACGCATGCCGGTTGACCAGAGCCTGAGTTCGGTGGCGATGCTGGCGCCGGGCGTGGTATCGGGCAACTCGTCGTTGGGTGGCATCTCCTTCGGTGGCAGCTCGGTGGCTGAGAACTCTGCCTTCATCAACGGCTTGAACGTCACAGATTTCTACCGTCGCCAGAGTTTCTCCAGCGCACCGTTCGCGTTCTTCCAGGAGTTCCAGGTCAAGACCGGTGGTTACTCGGTGGAGTTTGGTCGCAGCACCGGCGGCGTCATCAATGCCGTCACGCGCTCGGGTACGAACGAGTTCAAGAGTGGTGTGGAAGTGACGTTCGAGCCGGCAGCATGGCGCTCGAAGGCCGACGACCATCGCTTCGACCGTGTCGATGGTGATGGCAAGCCAGCATCGGCGGTGTATTACGCCAGTCGCGACACTGAGAGCTTCATGAAGGCCAATATCTGGGCATCCGGCGCCTTGGTGAAGGACAAGCTGTTCTTCTTCGGCATGTACGAGCAGCGCCAGGGCAGCTATGGCAATACCAACAACCTGGGCACGGAGTGGCAGCGGTCCAAGGCCGACAACGGGTTCTGGGGCGCGAAGATCGACTGGAACATCACTGACGACCATCGCCTGGAGCTGCTGGCGTTCTCCGACGAAGCCAGCACCGACAACGCCACCAACGCCTATGATTTCGACACCGCGACCATTGGCGATTCCAGCGGCACCAGCGTCGATGATGGCGGCGGCAAGAATGGCTCGCTGACCTACACCGGTCATTTCGGCGAGAACTTCACCGCCAAGGCCATGTATGGCATCAACCGCAGCCAGGCGCTCACTGCATCTCCGGCCGATGCTTCCTGCTCGCAGGTGCTTATCGACGCCAGCTACAACGCCACCTACACCGCGATGGGCAAGCCTGCGGTGAGCTGCCATCCGAGCAGTTCGACTTCGGTCATCGACCATCATGACGAGCGCAAGGTGGGGCGGCTGGATTTCGAATGGCAGCTGGGTGATCACCTGCTGCGCTTCGGCCTGGACCGCGAGGAGATGACCACGGACCGCACCACGCACTATCCCGGCCCGACCGGTATGCGCTACACCGTGTACTCGGCCACTCCTGGGGCAATGCTGGACAACGGCGCTACCGTGCCTGCAGGGGTCAATGCAATCGCAATGGGCCGTCGCCGCATCGACGGCGGCGTGTTTGAAACCACCGCCAACGCCTACTATCTGGAAGACGTGTGGAACGTCACCCCGAACCTGGTGCTGAACCTGGGCGTGCGCGTGGATGGCTTCGACAACAAGACTGCCTCGGGCGCCAGCTTCATCAAGATGGACAATCTGGTTTCGCCACGCTTCGGCTTCAGCTGGGACATGAAGGGTGACGGTGGCTCCAAGCTGTTCGGCAATCTGGGCCGTTATTACCTGCCCGTCACCAACATCATCAACTACAACTTTGCCGGTGGTCTGATCGACGAGCGTACGTTCTACGCGCTCAATGGCTGGAGCAGCGCAACCAATCCGGTGACCGGTTCCAGCTACATGCAGCCGAATCTGGGGACGCAGATTGGGGGCGTCGATGACTCCTACAACCTGCCGGTCGATGACCTGCGCCAGAGCGTGAGCCGTGACCTGGATGCGGTGTACCAGGATGAGGCGATCCTTGGTTATCAGCAGATGATCAACCAGGCGTGGTCGTGGGGCGTCAATGCCACTTACCGGCGCATGGCCAACACCATGGACGACATGCGCATCAATGCACTGTGCGGCGAGCGCCACGGCACGTTGTGGCCCATTGCCAACCCGGGTGAGAAGCTGACCCTGTGGGGTACCACCGACATGGGCTGCGCGCAGGATGGCTGGGTAACCATCGATACCTCCAAGGAGGGCTACATGGCCGGCGGCAGCGATACGATCATGGGTTACTCCAAGCCCAAGCGCACCTACAAGGCCATCGAGTTCCAGATCGATCGCGCATGGGACGACAAGTGGGCGTTCAACGCGTCCTACCTGTGGTCGAAGTCCGAGGGCAATCATGAAGGCCCGGTCAACTCGGATACCAACTATGGCGACACCGGCATGGTCCAGCACTGGGATCATCCGGCCAACAACCAGGACTATGGCCCGCTGTTCAACGACCGCCGCCACCAGATCAAACTGCGTGGCAGCTTCAAGTTGAACGAGATGTGGGAGTTCGGCAGCACCTTCACCGCGATGTCCGGCGGCCCGCTCACCCCGCTGGGCGTGGCATGGCCGGGTGACAGCACCGGTGCGGCGAGCTTCGTCACCGAAGGCTCGGGTGGTGGCTCGTTCTGGCATTGCGTCAAGAATTGTGGCGGCACGTGGGACCAGCGCGAGTTCGTCTACGCCGGGCGTGGCTCGGGCGGACGACTGCCGTGGGTGTACAACCTGGGTGCCAACGTCACCTGGACGCTGCCGGTTCCCAATGTGGATCTGAAGGTGCGCCTGTCGGTGTTCAACCTGCTCAACGAGCAGGAAGTCATCAACGTGCGCCAGCGCTATGAAAAGGGTCCTGGCGTTACCCGTGGCCTGTACGGCACGGGCACCCGCTGGCAGACACCGCGTTACGCGCAGCTGGTTGCCACCTGGAACTTCTGATCACCTGTTGCAACGACGGCCCGCTTCGGCGGGCCGTCGGCGTTTGTGGAGAGCAGTGATGCGCATGCGGCATCTGATGATGGGAATGGGGCTGGCGCTGGCGGGCGGGCTGCACGCGGCACCGGCCAGCGATGCGGCGGCGATGCAGGCGCTGGTGGACCAGGCCGTGCAGCACTACCGGCCGCCGGGCATCGCGGTGGGTGTGATCGAGGATGGCAGGATCGTCCAGCGCATCACCCGTGGCGAGCTGGCGGTGGGAGAAGGGGAGGCGGTCGATGCCGACAGCCTGTTCAAGATCGCTTCCAACAGCAAGGCGATGACCGCTGCCGTGCTGGCGCGGCTGGTGCAGGCCGGCAAGCTGCGATGGGATGATCCGGTAACCCGGCACCTGCCGCAGTTCCGCATGTACGACCCGTGGGTGACGCGCAACATGCAGGTGCGCGACCTGCTGATCCACAACAGTGGCCTTGGTCTCGGTGCGGGCGACCTGATGCTGTGGCCCGAGCCCAATCATTTCGACCGCGGTGACATCATCGCCGGTCTGGCGCATCTCAAACCGACAGGCAGCTTCCGTTCGGACTACGCCTACGACAACCTGCTGTACGTGGTGGCGGGTGAAGTGGCCGCCGCCGCGGGCGGCAAACCCTATGCCACGCTGGTGCGCGAGGAACTGTTCGAGCCCTTGGGCCTGACGCGCTGCCGCGTCGGCGAATGGTCGCCCTCCGCTACCGGCAACATCGCCCGCCCGCATTCGCGGCACGAGGGCAGGAACGTGCCGGCAGCGGCAGAACCCGGCGCGGTGGCTGACTTCCCGTCGATGGCGGCGGGCGGCATCCGCTGCAGCCTCAACGACATGCTGCGCTGGATGCAGGTGCTGCTGGACCCCGCACAGGCGCCCGGCTGGCTGGACGACACGCAGCGCCGCGCGCTGTGGAGCGCGCACATGCCCATGCCGATCAGCCAGCGCCAGCGTGACTGGGACAACACCCACTTCCATGCCTATGGCTACGGCTGGCGTCTTTCCGACATGGATGGGCAGTGGAAGGTCGCGCATACCGGCACGCTGTCCGGCATGTATTCCTCGCTGGCGTTGCTGCCCGATCACAGGACCGGCGTTGTGATTCTGATCAACGGCGAGGCCGAAGATGCCCGCACGGCGCTGATGGAGGCCATGCTCAAGCGCTACACCGCGCCGGGTGCCGCGCATGATGTGCTGCATTACGCCACGCAGATCGAACAGGCCGCCGCCCAGCGCCGTTCCGATGGGCATGTGCGTCCTGCATTGGCGGACCGCAAACCCGTCAGCAAAACGGCGATGGGTGCGCAGCTGGGTGTGTGGCGCGACCCGTGGTTCGGGGAGGTCAGTCTGTGCCCGAAGGATGATGCCGTGTGGTTCACCTCGGCCAAGTCGCCCGCCATGCACGGGCAGGTGATGCGCAGTGGCGAGCGCCGCTTCGTGCAATGGCAGGGGCTGGGCGAGGATGCCGACGCATGGCTGGCATTTTCCGGCGATGCACAGCACCCTGTGATGCAGTTGCGTGCCATCGACCCGGATATCGACTTCAGCTATGACTACCAGGATCTGGAATTCAAACGTGTTGGCGATTGCCGCTAGGCCCGCGCTGGCGCTGCTGCTGGTGGCCGCGTCTGCCGCCGCACACGCCGTGGACGTATCACCGGCCACCACGCCGGAAGAGGCCGACATGGTGGATGTCACCACCTTGGCGCACGGCATCGCGGTGGACATGCGCTATGCCGGCACCGACAACTTCACCGGGCGCGTGGTGCCCGGTTACGACGCCCCGCGCTGCTACCTGCTGCGGCCCGTGGCTGAGGCGCTGGCGCGCGTGCAGGCCGGCCTGCGCGCACAGGGACACACACTGCAGGTCTACGACTGCTATCGCCCGGTGCATGCAGTCAAATCCTTCGTGGCGTGGGCGCATGACCCGGCCGACCAGCAGGCCAAGGCGCGCTACTACCCCAACGTGGACAAGCGCCGCCTGCTGGACGGCTACATCGCCGAGACCTCCGGCCACAGCCGTGGCGCCACCATCGACCTGGGCGTGCTCGACTGCCGCAGCGGCCAGTGCCAGCCGCTGGACATGGGCACCGGTTTCGACCGCTTCGATCCGCTGGCGCATACCGCCAACCCGGACATCAGCGCGCAGCAGAAGCAGAACCGGCAGCTGCTGCTGCAGGCCATGCAGGCGCAGGGCTTCGTCAATTACGAGATGGAATGGTGGCACTACACCTTCAAGCCCGAGCCCACGCCGGAGACCGCTTACGACTTCCCGGTGCGTTGAGGGTGGCTGCCGCCGTTAGACTGGCCGCTCCCATCGCCATCGCCATCGCATCGCACGCATGAACCTTGTCCTGCACTACGGCCTGCTGGGCTCGCTCGAGGCCGCCCTGATCGCATTGGCGGTGGGGTTTGCCGTCTTCGCGCTGTGGTGGCAGGTGTGCCGCCGCACGGGGCTGTCGCACGGGCATGCGGTGGGCTGGGCCAGTCTTGCGGCCATCGCCATTGCTGCCGGCGTGGATGGCTGGAACCTGTTCTATCTGGGCATGGTGCAGCTGGAATCGCCGCTTTATGCAAAGTTGGCGTTGTCCGGCATCCACGATCCCGACCAGTTGGGCACCCGCGTGGTGCTGGAAGTGGTCGGTGCGCTGATTGGGGTCGGCTTGGGCTGGGGCCTGTTCAGTTCACGGCAGGGTTCGATCAACACCACCAGCAAATCTTAAAGACCGGACATATCCGCGATAAGCGGCATGGGTGGAACGCTTGAATCATCGGCTTACGTCGGCTTCACCGCTGGCTAACGGAGCGGGTAATCGCAGTTGTGGCGGCAGAGGTTAAACAGGCGTTTCCCGCCGTTTTCATGAGGCCGAACGATTCAGGCTGGGGTTGCGAAGGTGGGGCCGTGCGGAATTACCGCGCTTTCCCAACAACGACGAGGAAACCCTGATGACCATTCGTAATCGTGCCCCGCTGTTCGCTCTGGCCGCCATCATGGGCACCGCGCTGGCGATGCCGGCCATGGCCCAGGATGCAAAGGATCAGGCGGCCGCCGCCCAGGCGTCGGCCCAGCAGGCGCAGAGTGATGCCGCCCAGGCCCAGGATGCAGCCGCCGATGCGTCGGCCAGCGCTGCACAGGCTTCGGCTGCTGCAAATGGCGGTGGCCAGACCTGGGCCAGCGTTGATACCGATGGCGACGGCGCCATCAGCAAGACCGAGGCCACGGCCAATGCCGGCCTGGCACAGGTGTTCGATGCCGCCGATGCTGACAAGGACGGCAAGCTCACCCAGGAGGAGTACCGCGCATTCGCGGCCAAGCAGAAGTAACCGCTGATTGACTCCAAAGAAGCCCCTCTCCCGCAAGCGGGAGAGGGGTTGGGGTGAGGGAGCCCCCGCAACACCCACGCGCTATGCTGTGCGCCATGAGCCAGCACACTTCTTCTTCCGCCATCGGCCTGGTCGGCTTCGATGGCGATGACACGCTCTGGAAGAGCGAAGACTTCTACCGTCAGGCAGAGCAGGATTTCGAGGCCATTCTCGGGCACTACATCGACCTGCACGACGCCGGTACCGCGCAGCACCTGCTGAAGGTGGAACGACGCAATCTGCAGATCTTCGGCTACGGTGCCAAGGGCATGACCCTGTCGATGCTGGAAGCGGCCTGCGAACTCACCGACGAGAAGATTTCCGCCCACCACCTGCGCCAGATCATCGAGATCGGCCGTCATACCCTGCAGCACCCCGTGGAAGTCATCGACGGCGTGCGTGAGGCGGTGGCCGCCATCGCCGCCGAGTACCCGGTGGTGCTGATCACCAAGGGCGACCTGTTCCATCAGGAGCAGAAGATCGAACGCTCCGGTCTGCGTGATCTGTTCCCGCGCATCGAGATTGTTTCGGAGAAGGACCAGTCCACCTACGCCCGCGTGCTGGCCGAGTTCGACCTGCCTGCCGAGCGTTTCGTGATGGTCGGCAATTCGCTGCGCTCGGATATCGAACCGGTGCTGCAGCTGGGCGGCTGGGGCGTGTACACGCCGTATGCGGTGACGTGGGCGCATGAGGCCGAGCATGGCGTGTCCGACGACGCGCCACGCCTGCACCAGGCCGACACCGCGCACCAGTGGCCGCAGGCCGTGCGCGCCATCGCGGCGCAGGCGGGCTGATCGTGACGCGGGCCGTGGCCAGGTCGTACGCCTTCCGGACTCTGCTGGCAGCATCGCTGCTGGGCATTGCCTCGGCGGCCGGGGCGCAGCAGCCCGCACCCGCACCGACCATCGATGCCGCGCCGGTGCATGCCCCCGACACCGGCGACGCCTGGGTGGATCGCCAGCTCGCCAGCATCAACGCCTATGCCACGCGCTACCCGGACGCCTTCGTGGACGAACTGGTGCGCTATGCCGGCGCGCGCCGCGGCTATGTGCAGGCACTGATGCGCGAGCACGGCTGGAGCGCAGGCGATGTGTACTTCGCCTGCTTCTGGGGCAGGGTGACCCAGCGCGACTGCCGTGAACTGGTGCGCGCCCGCTCCGCCCTGCCCGGCGCCGGCTGGAAGCAGGTGGTGGACAGCCTGCAGCCGCCACCGGAGAACCTCGATTGGCGCGCCCTGCGCCATGCCATCGTCGCCAGCCACGACCACTGGGACCGCCCGATCACGTTGGATGCCCTGCTGCAGCGCCAGCTGGGCGACCGCGCGCAGCGGGATGCGGCGGCCCGCAGGAAGGACGAGAGGGGTTAGGGCGCGTCATGGCCTGAACATCCTGCCGGTGCGGGAATGATGATGGTCGCGGGCGTCATCAATGCTGCCCCGATGGCCGTCGCCCCCCGATCCGGGCGAAAATGAGCGCTTCCCCGATCCTGCGACTGCGCGCCCTGACATGACCGCTGACCGTTTCGCTTCCACCGACCATATCCGCAGCCTGTTCTCGCAGGCGATGTCGCACATGTATCGCACCGAAGTGCCGCTGTACGGCACGCTGGTTGAACTGGTGGGAGAAGTGAATGCCGATGTTCTGGCAGCGCATCCAGACATGGCCGAGCAGATGCAGCGCAGCGGTGAGCGCGAGCGTCTGGATGTGGAGCGCCACGGTGCCATCCGCGTCGGTACGCCGGAGGAGCTGGCCACGCTGCGCCGTCTGTTCGCGGTGATGGGCATGCAGCCGGTGGGCTACTACGATCTCTCGGTGGCGGGCGTGCCGGTGCATTCCACCGCGTTCCGCCCGGTGGATGGCGAAGCGCTCAACCGCAATCCGTTCCGTGTTTTCACCTCGCTGCTGCGGCTGGAGCTGATCGAGGACGAGGCACTGCGTACCCAGGCGGCTGAGATCCTGTCCCGCCGCACCATCTTCACCCCCGGCGTGCTGGCATTGATCGAGCAGTGCGAACGCGACGGTGGCCTGAGCGAAGACGATGCGTGGCGCTTCGTGGTGGAGGCGCTGGAAACCTTCCGTTGGCACAACGAGGCCACGGTGTCGCTGCAGACCTACCACGCGCTGCACGGGGCACACCGGCTGGTGGCCGACGTCGTCAGCTTCCGGGGTCCGCACATCAATCACCTCACGCCGCGTACGCTGGACATCGACGCCGCGCAGGCGTCCATGCATGCGCGTGGTCTTGCGGCGAAGGCCGTGATCGAGGGCCCGCCGCGCCGCGAGTGCCCAATTCTTCTTCGCCAGACCAGCTTCAAGGCGCTGGAGGAGATGGTGCATTTCCCGTCCGGTGCCGACAACGAAGCCGGCACGCACACCGCGCGTTTCGGCGAGATCGAGCAGCGTGGGCTTGCGCTGACGCCCAAGGGCCGCGCGCTGTACGACACGCTGCTGGCACAGGCGCGCGAGAACAACGGCGCGGGCAGCACGGGCGGTGACTATGTGCAGCGCCTGCAGGCTGCGTTCGCCGGTTTCCCGGACGACCATGCCACGCTGCGTCGCGAAGGCCTGGGCTATTACCGCTATGCGCTGACCGATGCAGGCCGCGCGCTGCCGGCGAGCGAACGTAACCTGCCGGCGGAGGTGCTGATCGAGCATGGGCTGGCGTCGGCCGATCCGATCATCTACGAGGATTTCCTGCCGGTGAGCGCGGCGGGCATCTTCCAGTCCAACCTGGGCGGCGACGAACAGCGCGCCTATGCCGCACGCGCCAACCGCGATGCCTTCGAGCAGGCACTGGGGGCGAAGGTCAGCGATGAGTTCGCGATCTATGAGCGGTTGCAGGCGGAATCGCTGGCGTCGTTGGGGGCCTGACAGGCTTACCCCTCCCCAACCCTCCTCTCCGTGCTGCGCACGCAAGGGAGGGGGAAAAGCTGGACTCACGCGACCTGATTGTTTCTCGCGGCACTGGAACAGACTGCATGAAACCGCTTCTGCCCCCTCCCTTGCGTGCGCAGCACGGAGGGGAGGGCCGGGGAGGGGTGTTCTTGGCTCTGCCTTGAATCAGGCCCGCGCCACCTTCCGCAGCCGCTTGCGCTCCTTCCGGCGTGCACGCCAGTTGCGCCAATGCTGCTGCAGGCAGGAGAAGATCACGTACAGCGCGGGCGTGCTGAGCAGGGTCAGGCTCTGCGAGATCAGCAGGCCGCCGATCATGGCGATGCCCAGCGGGCGGCGCAGTTCCGAACCCTCGCCCAGGCCGATGGCCAGCGGCAGCGCGGCCAGAATGGCGACCATGGTGGTCATCATGATCGGGCGGAACCGCACGATGCTCGCTTCGCGCACCGCTTCCGCAGGTGACTTGCCGTGCTCGCGCTGTGCCACCAGCGCGAAGTCGATCATCATGATCGCATTCTTCTTGACGATGCCGATCAACAGCACCAGCGCGATCATCGAAATCACCGACAGGTCGGTGCTGGTCGCCCACAGCGCCAGCAACGCGCCCATGCCCGCCGCCGGCAGCGTCGAGAGAATCGTCACCGGGTGCACGAGATTCTCATACAGCATGCCCAGCACGATGTAGACGGTGGCGATGGCGGCCACGATCAGCATCAGCATCGAAGTGGGGTCCATCGCCTGGCGGAAGCCGCCCCGCGCGGCCTGGCGGATGTCGCCCGGCATGCGCAGACCGTCGATGGCCGCCTTGACGATGGCATCGCCTTCGCCGCTGCTCACGCCCGGCGCAAGGTTGTAGCTCAGGTCCATCACCGTGTACTGGTTCTGGTGCGTCACCTGCGACGGTGCCAGCCCCGGTTCCTGATGCGCGAAGGCCGTCAGCGGAATCATCTGGCCGCTGTTGGACGACACGTACAGGTCCTCGATCGCCGCTGGGCTGGCGGTCTGGCTGGGCAGTGCGTTGACCACCACGCCGTACTGGTTGAGGTCGGCATAGATGGTGGAAATCTGCCGTTGACCGAACGCACCGTACAACGCGCCGTCGATGGCGCCGATGGTCACGCCCAGCCGTGATGCCTTCTCGCGGTCGATGATGATCTTCTGCATCAAACCGCCCTTGTCCACGTCCGACCCCACGTCGCGCAGCTTCGGGTTCTGCTTGAGCACTTCCACCAGCCGGGGCAGCCAGATGGCGAGCTGGCCGGCGTCGTTGCCCTGCAGCGTCACGCGGTTCTGCGCGCCTTGTGAACCACCGCCGCCACCATCGGACGGCAGGTCCTGGATGGCGCGCAGGCGCACGTCCAGATCCGGGAACTGCGCGGCCTTGGCGCTGAGCCGCGTGACCACCACGTTGGTCGGTTCCTCACGGCCCTCGGCCTGCGTCTTCAGTTCGATGTTGAACTGCGCGCTACTGCCCTGCCGGCTGGAGCCAAGCCGCGCACCCACCATCTTCACCGCGGGGTCGGCAAGGAACATATCGCTCAGGCGACGCTGGCGCTCGCTCATTTCCTGGAACGACACCGTGGCGCTCGAGCTGGCGCGGCCCCAGATCAGGCCGGTGTCCTGCTCGGGGAAGGAGCCCTTGCTCACCGCGCCCGCCAGATAGAAGGTGGCCACGATCAGCAGCAGCGGCGTCAGTGCCAGCAGCAGTGCATGGCGCAGCGAGAAATCCAGCGCCACCGTGTAGATGCGCAGCATGCCTTCATGCACGCGGTCGAGCAGGCGGTTGGCGCGCGACTGCCGCGCATTGACTTCGTGCGGCTGCAGGAAGCGTGCGCACAGCGCGGGCGTCAGCGTCAGCGAGACCACCGCCGACACCAGAATCGCGGCCACCAGCGTCAGCGTGAACTCGCGGAAGAACGCGCCCATCATGCCCTGCGCGAAGATGATGGGCAGGAACACCGCCACCAGCGAAGCGGTGATCGACACGATGGTGAAGCCGATTTCCTTAGCACCGGCCATCGCCGCCTGTTCGCGCGGCAGGCCTTCGTCGAGGTGGCGCATGATGTTCTCGATCACCACGATCGCATCGTCCACCACGAAACCAATGGCGATGACCAGCGCCAGCAGGGTCAGGTTGTTGAGGGTGAAGCCCAGTGTCGTCATCACCAGCGCCGCACCGGCCAGCGACAGCGGCACGGTGATGGCGGCGATCAGTGTCGGGGCGAGCCGGCGCAGGAACAGCGCCATGGTCAGGATCACCATGGCCAGGCTGATCATCAGGGTGATCTGCACTTCGGCCAGCGAGGCGCGGATGGTGGGCGTGCGGTCGAAGTAGGGGGTCAGCGTGGTGCCGGCATCGAGGTAGCCGGTGAGCGACGGCACGGCTTCCTTCACCCGGTCCACCGTGGCAACCAGGTTGTCACCGCTGCGCAGGTACACGTACATCAGCACGCCGCGCTTGCCGTTGAACCAGGCCGCCTGATAGGCATCCTGCTGGCCGTCGTACACGGTGGCGACATCCTTCAGCCGCACCACCGCGCCGTCATGCGTGGCGATGGCGACGTTGGCGAAGTCCGAGGCCTTGCGCATCTGGTCGTTGAGGACGATGGCGGTCTGGCTGCTGTCATCGCTGAGGAAGCCCAGCGGCGAGGCCACGTTGGCCGCGCGCATGGCGTTGCGCAGGTCGTCCGGGCTCAGCCCCAGCGCGCTCATCGCGCGCAGGTTGAGGTCCACGCGCACGGCGGGCGTCGATGCGCCGGCGATGTCCACCTGCGACACGCCCGGCAGCTGCCGCAGCCGCTGTGCCAGCAGCGAGTCGGCCATGTTGTACAGCTCGGCCACCGACTGCGTGTCCGAGGTCAGCGACAACGCGATTACCGGGTCGTCGTTGGGGTTGGCCTTCTGGTAGGTGGGCGTGTTGATGCCCGCCGGCAGGTCGGCCATGGCCGCGTTGATCGCGGCCTGCACATCCTGCGCCGCCGCGTCGATGTCGCGGCTGGTGTTGAACATCAGGAACACCATGCTGCGGCCATCGCTGCTGCTCGAGCGCATGGTGTCGATGCCGGGCACCTGCCCCAGATGGCGTTCCAGCGGCGCGGTGACGGTGGCGGCCATGGTGTCCGCATCGGCGCCGGTGTTGGACGCCTGCACGAAGATCACCGGGATCGACAGGTTCGGCAGGGCCGCCACGCCCAGCCGCAGATAGCAGACCAGCCCGGCGAAGAACAGGCCGATGGCCAGCAGGCTGATGCCGATCGGGCGCTTGATGAAGGGCGCGGAGATGTTCATGCCGCGCCCTTACCTGGCGGCCTGCAGGCGTGCGGCGGCGCGCTGCTCGCGACGCCGCGCGGCCCACTCGGACATGCGCTCGAAGTACAGGTAGATCACCGGCGTGGTGTACAGCGTCACCAGCTGCGAGAGCAGCAGGCCGCCGACGATGGCCACGCCCAGCGGACGGCGCAGCTCCGAGCCGATGCCGGTGCCCAGCGCCAGTGGCAGCGCGCCGAGCATGGCCGCGGCGGTGGTCATCATGATCGGGCGGAAACGCAGCAGGCAGGCGCGGCGGATCGCATCATGGGCGTTGGCGCCGGCACGCTGCGCGTCCAGCGCGAAGTCGATCATCATGATCGCGTTCTTCTTGACGATGCCGATCAGCAGCACGATGCCGACGATGCCGTCCACCGACAGGCTCATGCCGCACAGGTACAGCGCCAGCAGCGCGCCCACGCCGGCAGGCGGCAGGGTCGAGATGATGGTCAGCGGGTGGATCCAGCTTTCGTACAGCACACCCAGCACGATGTAGATCACCGCGATGGCGGCCAGCAGCAACAGGATCACGTCGGTCTGGCTGCTGGAGAACTCGGCCGCCGTGCCGATGAACTGTGCCTGCATCTGCTCGGGCAGCTGCAGTTCGGCCACGGCCTTGTTGATGGCATCCACGCCTTCGGACAGCGAGTAGCCCGGGGCCAGGTTGAACGAGATGGTCGCCGACGGCAGCTGCTGCTGGTGGCTGACGATCAACGGTGCGCTGCCCTGGGTGGCGGTGGCGATGGCCGACAGCGGGATGCTGCCGCCGCCGCCCAGGGCGATGCCGGTATTGCTGTTGCCGATGCCGGTGGCGGTGGACGAGTTGCTGGAGCTCACCTGGCCCAGGGTGGTGGCATTGCTGCCGCTGAGCGTGCCGCTGCCGTTGCTGCCGATCGCCAGCTGGTTCATCAGCGCATCGGCGGTACGGAACTCCGGTGCCACTTCCAGCACCACGCGGTACTGGTTGAGCTGGGTGAAGATGGTCGAGATCTGGCGCTGCCCATAGGCGTCGTACAGCGTGTCGTCGATGGTCTGCATCGGCACGCCGTAACGGCTGGCTTTGTCGCGGTCCACTTCCACGTGCAGGGCGCGGCCGTGATTTGCCAGGTTGTTGTCGACGTCGGCCAGTTCGGGCAGGCGGCGCAGCGCATCGGTGACGCGCTCGGTCTGCGCGGCCAGCTCGGTGCTGTCCATGTCTGACAGCGAGAACTGGTAGGCGGTGGCGGCCACGCGCGTGTCCAGGGTCACGTCCTGCACCGGTTTCAGGTACAGGGCGATGCCGGGGATATGCGCGGCGGCGGCCTGCAGGCGCGGCAGGATCACGTCCAGCCCGTCGCGATCACCGCGGTCCTTGAGCACGATGCTCAGCTGGCCCTGGTTGAGGGTGGGGTTCATGCTGCCAGCGCCGATATAGGCGGCAATGCCGCTGACCGCGGCGTCACCCTGCAGTGCGGCGGCTACCGCCTGGGTGCGCTGCTGCATCTGGTCGAAGGCCACGTTCTGGTCGGCGATGACCACGCCGGTGACCATGCCGGTGTCCTGGTCGGGCAGCAGGCCCTTGGGGATCAGCATGTACAGCAGCACGGTCAGTGCGACCGAGGCCAGGGCGATGGTCAGGGTCAGGGGCTGGTGGCGCAGCACCCAGTCCAGGGTGCGCTCGTACAGGTGCACGATGCGCGTCCACAGGTTGCTGCGGCCTTCGGCCGCGGCCCGTTCGTGCGCGTCGTCGCCCTCGGGCAGTGCGTCGGGCTTGAGCAGGTAGGCGCACATCATCGGGGTGAGCGTCAGCGAGATCAGCATCGAGATCGCCACCGCGATGGACAGCACCCACGCGAACTCGTGGAACAGGCGGCCGGTGACGCCCGGCATCAGGATCAGCGGCAGGAACACCGCGATCAGCGACACCGTCAGCGACAGCACGGTGAAGCCGATTTCCTTCGAGCCGACTTCCGCCGCTTCCTTGCCGTCCTTGCCCTGCTCGATGTAGCGCACGATGTTCTCGATCATCACGATCGCATCGTCCACCACGAAGCCGGTGGCCACGGTCAGCGCCATCAGCGAGAGGTTGTCCAGCGACATGCCGGCGAAGGCCATCACGCCGAAGGTGCCCAGCAGCGACAACGGCACCGCCACGGACGGAATCACCGTCGCCCACAACCGGCGCAGGAACACGAAGATCACCGCCACCACCAGGCAGATGGTGAGCACCAGCGTGAACTGCACGTCATGCACCGAGGCGCGGATGGTGACGGTGCGGTCGGAGAACA
>DALZZG010000012.1:0-41389 GCA_031987665.1 Stenotrophomonas sp.
AGCGATGCGTGCGACACCGTGGTGGCCGCCATCGTCGGCGCCGCTGGGCTGTCCTCCACGCTTGCCGCCGCGCGCGCGGGCAAGCGCCTGCTGCTGGCCAACAAGGAATCGCTGGTGCTGGCCGGCGAACTGCTGACCCGCGAGGCCGCCGCTGCCGGCGCCGAGATCATCCCGATCGACAGCGAGCACAACGCCATCTTCCAGTGCCTGCGTTCGCGTGACGCCAGCCTGGAGGCGGGCGTGCGCCGCATCATCCTCACTGCCTCCGGTGGCCCGTTCCGTGGCCGCAGCCGCGCCGAACTGGGCGCGGTGACCGTGGCCCAGGCCGTTGCCCACCCGAAGTGGTCGATGGGGCCGAAAATCTCAGTCGATTCTGCGACGCTGATGAACAAGGGGCTGGAAGTCATCGAGGCCCACCACCTGTTCAACGTACCGGGTTCGCGCATCGATGTGCTGGTGCACCCGCAGAGCCTGGTGCATTCGCTGGTGGAGTTCATCGACGGTTCCACGCTGGCCCAGCTCGGCCTGCCGGACATGCGCACCACCCTGGCCGTCGGCCTGGGCTGGCCGCAGCGCATCGAATCGGGCGTTTCCGGGCTGGACCTGCTCACCCAGGGCCGGCTGGATTTCGAGGCGCCGGATCTGGAGGCCTTCCCCTGCCTGCGCCTGGCCTGGCAGGCGATGGACGCCGGCGGCAGCGCCCCGGCCATCCTGAACGCCGCCAACGAAATCGCTGTTTCAGCGTTTCTTCAGGGCCGCATAGGCTTCCTGTCGATCCCTGCGCTGGTGGAGCACACCCTCTCCACCCTGCCAAACGGGGCGGCCGATACACTGGACGCCCTGCTGGCGGCCGACGCCCAGGCCCGTGACATCACCCAGACCGCCATCGCCCGCCTGCCGCATGCCTGAGCCCACCTGCCAAACGAGCAACGCACATGGCTGATTTCCTCGGCTCCGTGTGGTGGATGATCGTCAGCCTTGGCGTGCTGGTGACCTTCCATGAATTCGGCCACTACTGGGTGGCGCGCCGCTGTGGCGTCAAGGTGCTGCGCTTCTCGGTGGGCTTCGGCAAGCCGCTGTGGAGCCGCCGCAACAAAGAGGGCACCGAATTCGCCATCGCCGCCATCCCGCTGGGTGGCTACGTGAAAATGCTCGACGAGCGCGAGGCCGAAGTGCCCGCCGGCGAGCGTGCAGTGGCCTTCAACAACAAGAGCGTCTGGCAGCGCATCGCCATCGTCGCGGCCGGCCCCATCGCCAATCTGGTGCTGTGCATCGCCCTGCTGTGGGCGATGTTCGTGATCGGTCGCCAGGACTACTCGGCCACGGTCGGCCGCGCCACCGGCATGGCCGCCAGCGCGGGCTTTGCGGCCGGCGATCAGGTGCTGAAGGTGGACGACCGCCCGGTCGCCACCTGGGCCGAGGCCAGCATGGCCCTGACCACCGCCGCCATGGACCGCCAGGATGCCCATGTCCGCGTGCAGGACGTGCTGGGCAACGAGCGCACCCGCGTGCTGCCGCTGTCGCAGCTGCCCGTGGGCTTCGATGAACGGCAGGTGCCGGTGCTCAGCGGCTTCGTCTGGCAGTTCTGGCTGCAGCCGGCCGAAGTGGACACCGTGAGCGCAGATTCGGCGGCCACCGGCGTGCTGCAGTCGGGTGATCTCATTCTGGCCGTGGATGGCCAGCGCGTGGACAGTGCCGACCAGGTGGGTCCGCTGATCCAGCAGCTGGGCGAACGGGGCGGCCCGGGCATGGTGGAAGTGGAACGCGCCGGCGAACGGCTGGCGCTGGAACTGACCCCGCAGGCCGGCCAGAGCCCGGACGGCAAGCCGCGCTGGCTGATCGGCGTGGGCTTCGTCACCGGCCAGGCACCGGCTTACGACGCCCGCCAGCAGTACGGTGTGCTGGCCGCACTACCGGCCGCCGTGCGCGAAACCGGCAAGCTGGCCAGCGACTCGCTGGGCATGATGCGCCGGATGCTGACCGGGCATGCCTCGCTGAAGAATGTCTCCGGCCCCATCACCATCGCCCGCGTGGCCAATGCCTCGGCTGAACGCGGCGTCGATTGGTTCCTGTATTTCCTGGCCCTGCTGTCGCTGAGCCTTTGCATCATCAACCTCCTGCCCATCCCCGTCTTGGACGGCGGGCACCTGCTGTATTACCTTATCGAGTTGGTCAAGGGCAGCCCACTCAGTGAGCGGGCCATGGCCGCCGGCCAGTACATCGGTCTGGCGCTGCTGGCCGGGCTGATGGGATTGGCGTTCTACAACGACATCCTCGGCTTGGTGCCACGATGAACTTTTTCCCGCTGACGTCGTCCTACGCCGGCACCCACGCAACATTGAAATCGACTCCAACCGGACGTGATATGACGCGACTCCCCAATCGCCGCCTGCTTGCCCTCGCACTTGCCGCCGGCCTGGCACTGCCCGCCCTCGCACAGGCGGCCGAGCCTTTCACCGCCAGCGACATCCGCGTGGACGGCCTGCAGCGCATTTCCTCCGGTACCGTGTTCACCTACCTGCCGGTCGAACGTGGCGACACGGTTGATGACGCCAAGGTCGGCGAGACCATCCGTGCGCTGTACAAGACCGGCTTCTTCGAGGACGTGCAGCTGGACCGCCAGGGCGACATCCTCGTGGTCACGGTCAAGGAACGCCCGGCGATCAACAAGCTGACCGTCACCGGCAACAAGGACATCAAGAGCGAGCAGCTGCTCAAGGGCCTGAGCGATATCGGCCTGAGCGAAGGCGGCACCTTTGACCGCCTGAGCCTGGACCGCGTGACCCAGGAGCTGCGCCGCCAGTACAACGACCGCGGCAAGTACAACGTGGAAATCACCCCGACGGTGAGCCCGCTGGACCGCAACCGCGTGGACATCGCCATCGCGATCAAGGAGGGCAAGGCCGCCAAGATCCGCCACGTCAACCTGGTGGGCACCGAGAAGTTCCCGGCCGAGGACATCCTGGACACCTGGGAATCCAAGGAGCACAACTGGGCCTCGTGGTACCGCCGTGACGACCAGTACTCCAAGGAAAAGCTGTCCGGCGATCTGGAAAAGCTGAACTCCTGGTACCTGGACCGTGGCTATGTCGATTTCAGCATCGATTCCACCCAGGTCTCGATCAGCCCCGACAAGCGCGACATGTTCATCACCGCCGGCGTGACCGAAGGTGAGCAGTACAAGATTTCCGAGATCAAGGTCACCGGCGACACCGTGCTTCCGCAGGAAGAGGTGGAGAAGATGGTGATCCAGAAGGCCGGCGACACGTTCTCGCGTGCGCTGCTGGAGTTCAGCTCCGACGCCATCACCAACAGCCTGTCCAACATTGGTTACGCCTTCGCCAAGGTCAACCCGATCCCGACCAGCAACCGCGCCGACCGTACCGTGGCGGTGAACATGCAGGTCGTGCCGGGCCCGCGCGTGGGCGTGCGCCGCATCGTGTTCAAGGGCAACAGCCGTACCGCCGACGAAGTGCTGCGCCGTGAAATGCGCCAGTTCGAGAACAGCTGGTACTCGCAGGCCGCCATCGACCGTTCCAAGATCCGCCTGCAGCGCCTTGGCTACTTCGAATCGGTGGACGTGGAGACCAGCCCGGTCACCGGCAGCAACGACCAGGTGGACGTGGTCTACAACGTCAAGGAAACCACCTCCGGCAGCTTCGTGTTCGGCCTGGGCTATTCGCAGTCCTACGGCATGACCACCTCGGTGCAGCTGTCGCAGAACAACTTCCTGGGCGGCGGCAACCGCGTGTCGGTCGAAGCCTCGCGCAGCAGCTACCTGCAGCGCTACGGCTTCAGCTACACCAACCCCTACTTCACCGATGACGGCGTCTCGCTGGGCTACAACCTGTCCTGGCGCGAACTGGACTACTCCGACTTCAACACCGCGCAGTACAACAGCACCAACGGTGCGGCGCAGATGGTGTTCGGCGTGCCGATCACCGAGAACGATTCGTTCTCGCTGATGTTCGGCATCGACAGCAACCAGATCACCACGTACCCGGGCTACACGCCGAAGTCGATCATCGATTACATCGATGCCGTCGGTCAGCGCACCTTCCACTCCTGGCGTACCGAGCTGGGCTGGGCCCGCGATACCCGTGATCAGTACTTCATGCCCACGCGCGGCACCTACCAGCGCCTGGGCCTGGAGGCCACGCTGCCGGGTTCGACCGTGGAGTACTACAAGCTCAGCTACCAGCTCTCCAAGTACTGGCCGATCATGCCGTCGCTGGTCATCAACACCCGCTTCGAGCTCGGCTACGGCGACTCCTACGGCAAGGACAAGGTCCGCGACATCTGCTGGAACGTGATCCCCGGCACCCCGGGTACGCCGGCCGACGGCGACACGCCGGCCGTGCCCGGCAAGCCTGAGACCACCGAAGTGGTGGACTGCGCCACCAACCCGACCGCCAATCACCGCCAGGTCAAGGCATCGGGGCTGCCGTTCTTCGAGAATTTCTACGCCGGTGGTACCAACTCGGTGCGTGGCTTCGAGGACAACACCCTGGGGCCGCGTTCGGAGCCGATCGGTGGCTATACGCACGGCCAGCCGCTGGGTGGCTCGGTGAAGACGGTTGGTTCGATCGAGGCCTACTTCCCGAAGCTGTTCGACAGCCCGTCGGCCCGCGTCTCGGCGTTCATCGATTTCGGCAACGTCTACAACGGCACTGACAACTTCAAGGCCAACAAGCTGCGCGCCTCCACCGGTATCGCCCTACTGTGGCGTGCCCCGGTGGGCCCGATCTCGATCAGCTATGCCTTCCCGCTGAAGAAAGAAGACGGCGACGAGATTGAACGCCTACAGTTCACCTTCGGCGGGCAGTTCTAGTTGCCTCAGCACAACTAGTACAACTATAAGCTGGGGGGCAATAGCGCCCGCCCCCCAGCCCGAGATCAACCTATTCCCTACGAAGTAACGGCTTCGGCGCGTCTGCAGCGGACCGACCACTCGTAGCAACGCTCAAGCAGTAACTCAAATTCGCAGAACATTCTGCAGCCGTCTCAGGCGAAAGAGGGCCTGTCCGCGGCCCACCTGATGCCATACAATTTGAGTAAATGTCATAACATTGACTCACGGTTGGGCCGGACTGTGCCTTAGCTCCCCCCGATGCAGCAATGAAACCCAAAAAAGCAACCGATGAGGCAATCAAAATCATCCTAGTCATTGTACTACCCACATCATCGCAGCGACCTTGCTGCGATTCGCAGCATGCCACAAGTAGGATGAAGCATAAGTCTCAACCTTCCTTAACTTAAGAAGAGTCAACCGCGCCTCTACTACTAACAATCTCACTCGATCTAAAATAAGGGCGTAAGTAACTTTTTTTGGCACCGGGGGACATTTCATACGCATTTGATGATTGTTAGAAGCGCTAAACACTCTCGCTGCCTTTCATCCCTTTATCCCCCCAGACTTTAGTTGCTCGCCAAGCGACCTGCCTCGTTCCTCACAACCTCAGCGGGTACGCATGACCGCCGTCAGCGCACACGGTAAACTCGCCCGCGTGAATACTCCTACCCATACCGCTCAGGACCTTGCCGACCGTTTCGGCCTGCAGGTGCAGGGTGACCCTGCGACCGTCATCCATGGCGTGGCCACCCTCGCCCATGCCGGCCCCGGCCAGCTCGCGTTTCTGGCCAACCCGCGTTACCGTGCGCAGCTTGCCAGCAGCAAGGCGTCCATCGTGGTGGTGCGTGCCGATGATGCCGATGCCGCGCCCGGCACTGCGCTGATCGCCAGGGACCCCTACGTCGCTTTCGCCAAGATCGGCACATTGTTCGAAACCGCGCCGGTGCAGGCACCCGGCATCCACCCCAGCGCGGTCATCGACCCCAGCGCCACGGTGGCTGCCAACGTGCATGTCGGCCCGCACGTCAGCATCGGTGCACGCACGACCGTGGCCGAAGGCTGCGTGATCGGCCCCGGCTGCGTGATCGGTGATGACTGCAGCATCGGCGCCAACAGCGAACTGCTCGCCCGCGTGACGCTGGTCGCCCGGGTGACGCTGGGCAAGCGCGTGCGCATCCACCCCGGCGCCGTGCTCGGCGCGGAAGGCTTCGGCCTGGCGCTGGACAGGGACCACTGGATCAAGGTGCCGCAGCTTGGCGGCGTGCGCATCGGCGACGACTGCGAAGTGGGTGCCAATACCTGCATCGACCGTGGCGCGATGGAAGACACCACGCTGGACGTGGACGTGCGCGTGGACAACCTCGTGCAGATCGCCCACAACGTGCAGGTCGGCGCGCATACCGTGCTGGCCGGCTGCACCGCCATCGCAGGCAGCGCCAAGATCGGCAGCTACTGCATGCTGGGCGGTGGCGTCGGCGTGGTCGGCCACCTGGAAATCTGCGACCGCGCGATCGTCACCGGTCGCTCCGTGGTCCGCAACTCAATCACCGAACCGGGCGAGTATTCGTCCGGCACCCCATTGACCGACAACCGCACGTGGCGCAAAAACGCCGCGCGCTTCAAGCAGCTCGATGCACTGGCACGTCGCATCCTGGCTGTGAGCAAGGAGAAGGAATGAACGCCCCAATGCAGATGCCCGTCGACGTCACCACCATCCAGACGTTGATCCCGCACCGCTATCCGTTCCTGCTGGTCGACAAGGTCGTCGAGCTTGATGTGGAAGGCAAGCGCATCATCGCGCACAAGAATGTGACCATCAACGAGCCATTCTTCCAGGGGCATTTCCCCACCCAGCCGATCATGCCGGGCGTGCTGATCATCGAGGCGCTGGCGCAGGCCGGTGGCGTGCTGACCCAGCTGAGCCTGGGCCGCGATGCGCAGTCCAAGCTGTTCTACCTGGTCAAGGTGGACAACGTGCGCTTCATGAAGCAGGTGGTGCCAGGCGACGTGCTGGAGCTGCATGTGCAGGTCAAGCGCGTGATCCGCAACATGGCCGTGTACTACGGCGAAGCCAAGGTGGACGGCGAAGTGGTCGCACATGCCGAAGTGCTGTGCGCCGGCACCCGCGAATGAACGGCCGGAGCAAGCAATGAGCGATAGCGCCCCCCTGATCCACCCGACCGCGGTCATCGACCCGTCCGCCAAGCTGGGCGACGGCGTGCGCGTGGGCGCTTTCAGCCTGATCGGTGCCGATGTCGAAATCGGCGATGGCACCGAAGTCGGCCCGCATTGCAGCATCCACGGGCCGACCCGCATCGGTCGTGACAACCGTTTCATCGGCCACGCCGCCATTGGCGGCGAGCCGCAGGACAAGAAGTACGCCGGCGAGCGCACCGAGCTGGTCATCGGCGACCGCAACGTGTTCCGCGAGTTCGTAACGGTCAACCGTGGCACCGGCGGCGGCGGCGGCGTCACCACCATCGGCAACGACAACTGGCTGCTGGCCTATACGCATGTGGCGCACGACTGCCATGTCGCCGACCACTGCGTGTTCTCCAACAACACCACGCTGGCCGGCCATGTCTCGGTCGGCAACTGGGTGATCATCAGCGGCTTCGCCGGTGCCCACCAGTTCTGCCGCATCGGCGACCACGCCTTCCTCGGCATGGGGGCACTGGTCACCGGCGACATCCCGCCGTTCACCATGGTGGGCATCGATGGCCACGGCCGCCCGCGCGGCATCAACAGTGAAGGCCTCAAGCGCCGCGGCTTCGATGCCGAGCGCATCAGCGCCATCAAGCGCGCCTACCGCACCATCTACGTCGCCGGCCTGCCGCTGGCCGAGGCCAAGCAGCAGCTTGTCGAGCAGGCCAAGGACAGCGAGGACGTGAAGCAGTTGCTGGACTTCATCGACCACGGCGATCGTCCGCTGCAGCGATGACGGGGAACAGCACCAGCGGGAACGGGGAACAGGGAACAGGGACTCAAACCTCCCTGCCGCATTCTTCACCCCTTCCCGCCGCGTTCCCGGCTACCGGCAGCACCAGGCTGCGCATCGCACTGGTTGCCGGCGAAGCCTCGGGCGATGGTCTGGGCGCCGGCCTGATCAAGGCCCTGCGCGTGCGCTATCCGGAGGCCGAGTTCGCCGGCATCGGTGGCGATGCAATGCGCAACGCGGGCTGCGAGACCTGGTTCGACGCCAGCGAGCTGGCGCTGATGGGCCTGACCGAGATCCTGCGCCATCTGCCGCGCCTGCTGAAGCTGCGCAGGGAATTCCGCCAGCGCGTGCTCGACTGGAAGCCGGATGTGTTCATCGGCATCGATGCACCCGATTTCAATCTGGGCGTGGAGCAGTGGCTCAAGCAGCGGGGCGTGCGCACCGTGCACTACGTCAGCCCGTCGGTGTGGGCATGGCGCGAGAAGCGTGCGGAGAAGATCGGTGCGAGCGCCGACATGGTGCTGTGCCTGTTTCCGATGGAGCCGCCGATCTATGCGCGTCACGGCATCGATGCGCGCTTCGTCGGCCACCCGATGGCGGATGAAATTCCGCTGCAGACCGATCGCGAGGCTGCGCGTGAGGCCTTGGGCATTCCCGCGCAGGCGCGCGTGCTGGCCGTGCTGCCGGGCAGCCGTCTGGGCGAAGTAAGCCGGCTGGGGCCGCCGTTCTTCGCCGCTGCGTGGCAGCTGTGCGAACAGATGCGTGAGCTGCATCTTGTCGTGCCGGCGGCCAATGCCAAGTGCAAGGCGCTGATCGTCGAACAGATGCGTACCGCCGCGCTGCCCAGCGCGCGCGTGCACCTGCTCGATCGCCACGCACGCGAGGCGATGACCGCCGCCGATGTGGTGATGCTTGCCTCGGGCACCGCCACGTTGGAAACCATGCTGGTCAAGCGGCCGATGGTGGTCGGTTACCGTGTGGCCGAGCTCACCTACCGCATCGTCAGCACCTTGGGGCTGATCAAGGTCAGCCGCTACGCCCTGCCCAATGTGCTGGCCGGCAAGGACCTGGCACCGGAGCTGATGCAGCACGACTGCAACGCCGACAACCTCGCCGCCGCCGTGCGCGACTGGTTCGAGCACCCCGAGCGCGTTGCCGCGCTGCAGGCGGACTATCTGAGGCTGCACCAGCAACTGCGCCAGGATGCGTCCGCGCGTGCGGCGGATGCGGTTGCTGAACTGTTGGCTGGTCGAGGGAACAGGGAATCGCAGGGCGCAGGCAAGTGAAACGCTCCCGCCCGTTGGACGGTGAGCCGCCGTTCGTCCAGCCCTCGCTGTTTGCCCCCCCATCCCCCTTCCCGGCAGCCGGTTCCCCGCTCCACGCAGGTGTCGATGAAGCAGGCCGTGGGCCGCTGGCCGGCCCGGTCGCGGTGGCGGCCGTGGTGTTCGATCCCGAGCGCCCGCGCATCAACGGTCTGGATGACTCCAAGGCGCTGACCGCCTTGCGGCGCGAGCAGCTGTACGATCGCATCATCGAGCGGGCGCTGGCGTACCAGATCGTCATGGTCGAGGTGGCCGAGATCGACCAGCTCAACATCTTCCAGGCCACCATGCAGGGCATGCGACGGGCCGTGGAAGGCGTGGCGCATGTGGCCGGGTTCGCCCGCATCGATGGCAACAAGGTGCCCAAGGGCCTGCCCTGCCCGGCCGAGGCACTGGTCGGTGGCGATGCCATCGACCGCGCCATCATGGCCGCTTCCATCCTGGCCAAGGTCAGCCGCGACCGGTACATGCTTCAGCTGCATGAACGCCATCCTGAATATGGTTTCGACCAGCACAAAGGCTATGGCACGCCCGCGCACATGGCCGCCCTGCGCGCGCATGGCCCCTGCCCGGAGCACCGCCGTTCGTTCGCGCCTGTGAGGGCGGCACTGCAGGAATGACACGGCGCCAGCGCCGCTGATACGCGCAGGCCTCGCCCCGAAAGAACGCGCATAGGCCCGGCAGGCGGCAGACCGCCCAGATTTCCGCCAGCACTGCCACCGTTCTACGGCACCCTGCGCAACTGCAGCCCGGGCGCAAGCCCTTGTTCGCCCGCCCCCCCGCCGCTACCCTGCTTCGGCACACTTCTGGCCCGGCATGTCTACTTCTTCCCGCTTCGTCCATCTTCACGTCCACACCGAATTCTCGATGGTGGACTCCACCATCCGCGTCCCGGCGAAGTCCGACCAGGCGGATCCGAAAAAGGCCAAGCAGCCCAACATTCTCAGCCGCTCGGTGGAGATGCAGGCGCCTGCGCTGGCCATCACCGATCTGAACAATCTGTTCGCGCTGGTGAAGTTCTACAAGGCCGCCGAGGGCGTGGGCATCAAGCCGATCGCCGGTGCCGACATCCTCATCGCCGAGGAGAACCAGGACCCGTGGCGGATGACGCTGCTGTGCCGCGACCACGAGGGCTACCTGAGCCTGTCGCGGCTGCTTACCCGCGCCTGGATGGAAGGCCACCGCAACGAGGGTGGCGTGGCCGTGCATCCGCAATGGCTGAAGGATGGCTGCCACAACCTGTTCGCGCTGGCGGGCCGTGAGAGCCTTGCGGGCCGTCTGGCGGGCGAAGGCCGCCACGATCTGGCCGAACAGCAGCTGGCCGACTGGCAACGCGTGTTCGGCGACGGCCTGCATCTGGAGCTCACCCGCACCAGGCGCGATGGCGAAGAAGCCTTCAACCAGTTCGCGCTGATGGCCGCCGGCCAGCGCGGGCTGCCGGTGGTCGCCACCAACGACGTGCGCTTCCTTGCGCCGGATGATTACGACGCGCACGAAGCGCGCGTGTGCATCTCCACCGGCCGCGTGCTGGACGACCCCAAGCGGCCGCGCGAGTACAGCCGCGAGCAGTACCTCAAGTCGCCCGAGCAGATGTGCGAGCTGTTCGCCGACATTCCCGACGCCATCGACAACACGCTGGCGCTGGCACAGCGCTGCAACGTGGAGATGCGGCTGGGCACCTACTTCCTGCCCAACTACCCGGTGCCCGACGACGAGACGCTGGACACCTGGATCCAGAAGCAGTCGCGCGAAGGCCTGGACGAGCGTCTTGCGGTGCATCCGCTGGCGCCGGGCAAGACCCGCGAGGAGTATTTCGAGCGGCTGGAGTTCGAGCTCGACACCATCATCAAGATGGGCTTCCCGGGCTACTTCCTGATCGTTGCCGATTTCATCCAGTGGGGCAAGAACCAGGGCATTCCGATCGGTCCGGGCCGTGGTTCCGGTGCCGGTTCGCTGGTGGCGTGGGCGCTGAAGATCACCGATCTGGATCCGCTGCCCTACAACCTGCTGTTCGAGCGCTTCCTCAACCCCGAACGCGTGTCGATGCCCGACTTCGACATCGACTTCTGCATGGACCGCCGCGATGAGGTGATCGACTACGTCGCGCGCAAGTACGGCCGCGAGCGCGTCAGCCAGATCATCACCTACGGCACCATGGCGGCCAAGGCGGTGGTGCGCGATACCGGCCGCGTGCTGGGCTTCCCCTATGGCCTGGTCGACGGCGTTTCCAAGCTGATCCCCAACATCCTCGGCATCCACCTGAAGGATGCACTGGGCAAGGGCAAGGAAGGCGTGGACTCGGAAATGGCCTCGGCCGAGCTGATCCAGCGCTATGAAACCGAGGACGATGTCCGCGACCTGATCGACCTGGCGCTGCAGCTGGAAGACCTCACCCGCAACGCCGGCAAGCACGCCGGCGGCGTGGTGATCGGGCCCGAGCCGCTGAGCGAGTTCTGCCCGCTGTACGCCGAACATGACGAAGGCGGCATCGGCAAGAACCCGGTCACCCAGTTCGACAAGAACGACGTGGAAGAAGTGGGTCTGGTGAAGTTCGACTTCCTGGGCCTGCGCACGCTGACGATCATCGACTGGGCGGTGAAGGCGATCAACACGCGCCGCGCGCGCGCCGGCATTCCGCCGGTGGATATCGCCCATATTCCGCTGGACGACGAACCGACCTACCGCGACATCTTCGCTTCCGGTAATACCGGTGCGGTGTTCCAGTTTGAATCCTCGGGCATGCGTCGCCTGCTGAAAGACGCCAAGCCCGACCGTTTCGAGGACCTGATCGCGCTGGTGTCGCTGTACCGCCCCGGCCCGATGGACCTGATTCCCTCCTTCAACGCGCGTAAGCACGGCCAGGAAGAAATCATCTATCCCGATCCGCGTACCGAGGCCATCCTGAAAGACACCTACGGCATCATGGTGTACCAGGAGCAGGTGATGCAGATGGCGCAGATCGTCGGCGGCTACTCGCTGGGCGGCGCCGACCTGCTGCGCCGTGCGATGGGCAAGAAGGTGCCGGCGGAAATGGCCAAGCACCGCGAGATTTTCCGCGAGGGTGCGGCCAAGGGCGGCGTGGATGGCCCCAAGGCCGACGAGATCTTCGACCTGATGGAGAAGTTCGCCGGCTACGGCTTCAACAAGTCGCACGCCGCCGCCTATGCGCTGGTCAGCTACCAGACCGCCTGGCTCAAGCGTCACTACCCCGCCGAGTTCATGGCCGCCACGCTGTCCTCGGACATGGACAACACCGACAAGGTGGTCGGGTTCCTCACCGAAGTGCGCAACCTCGGCCTGAACGTGCTGCCGCCGCGAGTGAACGAATCGGCCTACATGTTCGAGGCCTCCAGCGCCGACACCATCCGGTACGGGCTGGGAGCGATCAAGGGCGTTGGCCAGGGTGCGTGCGAGGCAGTGGTCGAAAACCGCGAACGCGCCGGCAACTACGCCTCGCTGCTGGATTTCTGCAGCCGCGTGGAATCGGGCAAGCTCAACCGCCGCACGCTGGAAGCGATGATCAACTGCGGTGCGCTCGACGGTCTGGGCAAGAACCGCGCGACGCTGATGCTGCAGCTGCCGGAAGTGCTCAAGGCCACCGAGCAGATGGCGCGCGAAAAGGCCTCGGGCCAGAACTCGCTGTTCGGCGCACCGGACCCGGTGAGCGCCGCCAGCCAGCTCGATCTGCCCGAGAGCCGCGAATGGCCACTGGCGCAGCTGCTGGGCGGCGAACGCGAAACGCTGGGCTTCTACCTCAGCGGCCACCCGTTCGACCCCTACGCCGATGACATCAAGGAGCTGGTCGGCACCGACCTTGGCGCGCTGGACAAGCTGGTCACGCCCGCACAGCCCGCACGCGACGGCGAGAAGCGTGCGTGGCGCCAAGAGGCGCAGGTGATCCTGGCCGGCATGGTGGTCGGCGTGCGCCGCAAGGGTGACAGCCAGGTCTTCGTGACGCTGGAAGACGGCAAGGGGCGCGTCGAATGCAGTGCCTTCTCCGATGGTCTGGCTGAATTCGGCCACCTGATGACCAAGGACCGCATCCTCGTGGTCAAGGGTGGCCTGCGCGAGGATGAATTCAACGGCGGCTATGCGCTGCGCATCCGCCAGTGCTGGGATTACGAGCAGCTTTCCGCCGACCACGCCCTGCGCGTGTTCCTCCGAGTGGATGGGCGCGGTGGCCCGATCTGGCAGCGCATCGATGCCCTGCTTGCTGCCCACCGCCCGGGCCGCACGCCGCTGCGCCTGGACCTGCTGCTCAACGGCAAGCCCAGCGGCAGCGTGGCCGGCATGCTCGACCTGGGTGGCGGTGGCGCGGTGCGGGTCAGCCCGCAGCTGCTCGACGCCCTGCGTGAAGACCCGGCCGTGCGTCGGGTCAAGGTCAAGTACAGCCCCCCTTGGGCCAACTGACCGGACGGGCGCGTACGGGTTGCTCCGGCGCGTTCGGCTACACTTCCCCCCTTTAATTCATGACGGTTTCCGATGAATCCGAACTACCTCGACTTCGAGCAACCCATCGCTGATCTGGAAACCAAGATCAAGGACCTGCGCAGTGCCAGCGCCGGCCCGGCGGTCAATGTCGATGCCGAGGTGAAGGCGCTGGAAGACAAGCTGCGCCTGCGTACCGCGCAGATCTTCCGCAACCTGTCGCCGTGGCAGGTGCTGCAGGTGGCCCGCCACCCGTCGCGCCCCTACCCGCTGGACTACATCCGCATCTTCTGCGATGAGTTCCAGGAACTGGCCGGCGACCGCGCCTTCGCCGATGACAAGGCCATCGTTGGCGGCCTTGCCCGTATCGGTGGCCGCCCGGTGATGCTGATCGGCCACCAGAAGGGCCGTGACACCAAGGAAAAGGTGAAGCGCAACTTCGGCATGCCCAAACCCGAGGGCTACCGCAAGGCGCTGCGCCTGATGAAGATGGCCGAGCGCTTCAAGCTGCCGGTGGTGACCCTGATCGACACCGCTGGTGCATGGCCGGGCATCGACGCCGAAGAACGCGGCCAGTCCGAAGCCATCGCCCGCAACCTGATGGAAATGGCCGAGCTGAAGGTGCCGGTGATCTGCACCGTGATCGGTGAAGGCGGCTCCGGCGGCGCGCTGGCGCTGGGCGTGGGCGACCGCACCCTGATGCTGGAATACAGCGTCTACTCGACCATCAGCCCGGAAGGCTGCGCCTCCATCCTGTGGAAGGACGCCGGCAAGGCCAAGGATGCCGCCGAACAACTGGGCATGACCGCCCCGCGCCTGAAGAGCCTGGGCCTGATCGACAAGGTGATCCGCGAGCCGATCGGCGGCGCCCACCGCAACCCCAAGCAGATGGGCACCCGCCTGAAGGCCGTGCTGCTCAACGAGCTGGACGCGCTGGAAAAACTGCCGGTTGACGAGCTGCTGGAACGCCGCTACAAGCGCCTGCGCAGTTATGGTGCCTACGAGGCGGCGTAACCGCCCTATCAACAAAGGGGACAAGGATGAGCCCGATCATTCTGCTTTCGCTGATCCTGCAGGTTGCATGCTGCGTGCACGTCGTGCGCACCGGGCGCCCGCTGTATTGGATCTTCATCCTGCTGGTGTTCTCGTATCTCGCCGTCCTGATCTATTTCATCGCCGAGATACTGCCGGGCCTGCGCAACAACCCGGCTGCGCGCCGGGGCCTGAACCAGGTGCGCGACCAGTTGGACCCCGAGCGCCGCAAGCGCGAAGCGGACAAGCGCCTGCGCCTGTCCGACACGGCTGAAAACCGCCGGCAGCTGGCGGAAGAGCAGCTGTCGCGCGGCAACCATGCCGAAGCCGCCGTGCTTTTTGAAGGTGCCCTGCGCGGCCTGCACCGCGAGGATCCCGACCTGATGCTGGGGCTTGCGAAAGCCCAATACGGTCTGGGCCAACCCGAACAGGTGCGCAAGACGCTGGATGCCTTGATCGCCGCCAACCCCGGCTTCCGCTCGCAGGAAGGCCACCTGCTGTATGCGCGTGCAGTGGAAGACTGCGGCGACACGGCGGCCGCGCTGCACGAATACGAAGCCATGGTGGACGGCTTTGCCGGCGAGGAAGCGCGTCTGCGCTACGCCCTGCTGCTCAAGCGCAGTGGACAGGCCGACAAGGCAATCGCGCAGCTCCAGAAACTGGTGGACCGCGCCGAGCTTTCACCGAAGTACTACCAGCGCGCGCAGCGCGAATGGGTCGATCTGGCCCGCCAGGAACTGCGCCAGCTCGCCCCTTCGGCCTGAGTAGCGTCACGCCGGAAGCTCTGCGTGCCGCGGCATCGACGTCGGCATCGGGTTGTTGGTGAACCGCTTTGATGGGTTGGCAACAGCAAAGCGCTACCCCTCCCCAGCCCTCCCCTTGGCTGCGCCAAAGGGAGGGAGCGTGAAGCAGAGCACGCGTGACCAACCCATTGTCTCCCTCCCCTTGGCTGCGCCAAAGGGAGGGAGCGTGAAGCAAAGCGTGTGCGGCCAACCGATTGTCTCCCTCCCTTTGGCGTAGCCAAGGGGAGGGCTGGGGAGGGGTGCTTCCCGCGCACCCCCACCCACTCAGAACGGCTTGGCCAGCACCAGATACACGATCACGATGAACAGCAGCAGCGGCAGTTCGTTGAACCAGCGCAGTGCGCGTGAGGACGGCAGTGCCCTGCCCTTCAGCGTGCCCTTCAACCAGCGGCCGGTGAAGATGTAATACACCAGCAGCAGCGCCACCAGGCCGAGCTTGGCGTGCATCCAGCCAGAGCCCGGGGCGACCATGGTCGGGAAGTCCGGCAGCACCCTGTAGCCCAGCCACAGCACCAGCCCCAGAATGAACGCGATGCCGAACATGATGTGGCCGAAGCGGTACAGCCGCTTGCCCATCAGCTGCAGCCGTTCCACCACCGCCTGTTGCCCCGCTGCTTCGGCGATGTTGACCAGGATGCGCGGCAGGTAGAACACCGATGCCATCCATGCGACCACGAACACAAGGTGGAAGGTCTTCACCCAGAAATACGATTGCATGCACTGGCTCCGGCGGCGGCGTAGGATGTCCGCCATTTTCGCCCATCCGTACAAGACACGCACATGCAGGAAAAACAGTACGACGCCGCCTACTTCCAACGCTGGTACCGGCGCGGTGACATCGGCGGTGCCGCGCGTCTGGCACGCAAGGTGCAGTTGGCCGTGGCCAGCGCCGAGTACTACCTGGAGCGCCCCATCCGCAGCGTGCTGGACATCGGCTGCGGTGAAGGCGCATGGCGCGCGCCGCTGCTCAGACTGCGGCCCAGGCTGCAGTACATGGGTTTCGACAGCAGCGAGTACGCGGTGCGCCGCTATGGCCGCAGCCGCAACCTGCATCTGGCGCGCTTCGGTGACTTCCAGTGGCTGCGCCCCTGCGCACCGGTGGACCTGCTGATCTGCTCGGACGTGATGCACTACGTGCCCAGCCGCGAGCTCAAGGCCGGGCTGGAAGGGCTTGCCGAGCTGTGCGGCGGCGTGGCGTTTCTGGAAACCTTCGCCGCCGAGGACGAGTTCATGGGCGACCACGTGGGCTTCCAGTCGCGTCCGGCGCGCTGGTACCGCCGTCAGCTGGGTCAGATCGGCTTCCGGCCGGTGGGCTCGCACTGCTGGCTGGGCCCGGCCATCGACGAAGACCTCGCCGCGCTTGAACGGGGTGCCTGAATAGGCAAACTACCCGGCCAGCTGTCACTTAACGCCGCAACGTCCATACTGCGGTATGCTGCACGGCACCATATGACCATACATATCGGACGCCATGCTCTACCAACTGCATGAGTTGACCCGCAACCTGCTCGCGCCCTGGGTCCATCAGGCGCAGGCCAATGCGTCGTTCTTCAACAATCCAGGGCACTGGTGGTCGTCCATGCCCGGTGCCGACCGCTTTGCGGCGGTGAACGAGCTGTTCCACCGCCTGGGCAAGGATTACGAGAAGCCCGAGTGGGGCATCCACGAGCTGGAGCTGGATGGCGAGATCGTCCCCATCGCCCAGCTCACCGAGGTCGAAAAGCCCTTCTGCAAGCTGCTGCGCTTCAAGCGCCACAGCAACGACACCTCCAAGGTCGAGGCCCTGCTGGCCCAGCCGATCGTGCTGGTGGTGGCGCCGCTGTCCGGCCACCACGCCACGCTGCTGCGCGACACCGTGCGCACGTTGCTGCGCGACCACCGCGTGTACGTCACCGACTGGGTGGATGCGCGCATGGTGCCGGTGGAGCAAGGTGAGTTCGGCCTGGACGATTACATCGAGTACGTGCAGGAATTCATCCGCCACCTCGGCGCGGAGAACGTGCATGTGGTCAGCGTCTGCCAGCCGACGGTGCCGGTGCTTGCCGCCGTGTCGCTGATGGCCAGCCGTGGCGAAACGACGCCGCGCTCGCTGGTGATGATGGGCGGCCCGATCGATGCGCGCTGCAGCCCCACCGCGGTGAACAACCTGGCCACGCGCAATCCGCTGTCGTGGTTCGAGAACAACGTGATCCACGCCGTGCCCGCGCCCTACCCCGGCCAGGGCCGCCGCGTGTATCCCGGCTTCCTGCAGCACGCCGGTTTCGTGTCGATGAACCCCAGCCGCCACCTGATGTCGCACTGGGACTTCTACACCGACCTGGTGAAGGGCGACATGGATGACGCCAACGCGCACCGTCGTTTCTACGACGAGTACAACGCGGTGCTGGACATGCCGGCGAAGTTCTATCTGGATACCATCCGCGTGGTGTTCCAGGAGTTCCTGCTGCCGCGCGGCGAGTGGTACGTGCGTGGCGAGCATGTCGATCCGTCGGCCATCCGCGATACCGCCCTGCTGAGCATCGAAGGCGAGCTGGACGACATCGCCGGCCTCGGCCAGACCGAAGCGGCGCAGGCGCTGTGCACCGGCATTCCGGCCGCACGCCGCAGCCACTTCATCGTTGAGGGTGCTGGCCACTACGGCATCTTCAGCGGCCGCCGCTGGCGCGAAGTGGTCTACCCGAAGGTGCGCGATTTCTTTGCTGCACAGCCGGCAGCGGCGAAGAAAGTGAAGAAGGCCAGCAGCAACGTCACCCCGCTGCGCCGTCGCGCCGCACGCTGAGTTCGTCTCGGACGCGGCACAACAGACGGCCCCGGTTCGCACCGGGGCCGTTCGCGTTCAGGACACCGCCTTCAAACCCACCACACCCACCACGATCACCGCCAGGCTCAGCAGGCGTGCGCGGCTGCGCGATTCGCCGAAGAACAGCATGTTCACCAGCACGGCGGCTGCCGTGCCCAGACCGATCCATACCGCGTAGGCAACGCTCAGCTGGATGTAGCGGAACGATTGGTAGAGCAGCACGAACGAGGCACCGAAGCCACCACCGAACATGATCATGTTCAACAGCGTCTTGTGTTGGCTGTAACGCTTGAGCCCGACCACGCCGACGGTCTCCATCAAGGCCGCGGCCATCACCAGCAACCAGCCCATCTCACGCCTCCCCGCCGGTCGTGCCGGCATCTGCTGCGTCCCTGCCATCGGCCAGCTTCAGGGCGATCACGCCCGCCACCAGCAGCGCCATGAAGCCGCCCTTGGCCACGCTGAAGCTGCCGCCGAACAGGAAGATGTCCATCAGCGCCGCGCCGACCGTACCAACCGCCGCGAACACCGCATACACAGTGCCCGTGGGCAGCGATTCGCAGGCACGCGCCAGCCAGTGGAAATCGACCACGATCACCAGCAGGATCGGCAGCCAGTGCCACCACTGTGATGCCACGTTGAAGCCATATACCCAGAGCAGCTCGAACACGCATGTCAGGGCAACGTAAAGCCAACCTTTGCCGGCCATGTTGTTCTCCTTCGGATTGAATGATCCGTGCCTGGGCACGGGGATGTGTCAGCGGCGACCCAGTCCGGCGCGGATGAAGCGCTCCAGTTCGGCGCGATGCGCCTGCGCGTCTTCGGCACTGGTGGCGGCGTACAGATGCACCTGCTCGGCGGCCGCTTCGATGGTGCCGATCAGCACGCGTGCTGCCTGCCGCGGCTGTACGTCGGGCGCTATCGCACCTTCGGCATGCGCCAGCTCCAGCAGCTGCTGCAGCCAGTCGTACAGCGGTGCGTAGATGGCTTCCCAGCGGCGCATCTCGTCGGTCTGGGTCATGCCGCTGTAGAGCAGCGCCACCATCTGGTGCTGCTGCTCCACCACCGCGAAGATCGCACCGGCCAGCTGGTCCAGCTGCTGTGCGGGCGGCAGGCCATCCAACTTCGCGTGCAGGTGTTCCAGCATCCGCTCGACCACACGCTCGGCGATGCCGCCCATCACCGCCAGCCGCGACGGGAAGTACAGGTAGTACGTGCCCTGAGCGATGCCCGCGCGTTTGACGATGTCCGAGACCGTGGCCTTCTCCACGCCCTTTTCGGCGAAGACGACGATGGCGGCCTCGATGATGGCGGTGCGCTTGTCCATGAATCAATCACTGACTGACTGTCAGTCATTTTAGCGAAGGCAAACCGGAAGTCAAACCCTGTTTGTTCGTGACTGCCCCCGGAACGGCATCGGGGCGCCCAGTGGGCGCCCCGATCATTCTTCCAACTGCGCTGACCGTCAGCGCTGCGACCGCACCAGCAGGTGCTTGGCCATCGCCCCGTGCAGGTGGCCGATGCCGCGCGCCAGATGGAGAGTGACGAACAGCAGCAGCAAACCGGCCACTATCAGTACCGGCCACGCCCACAGTGCATTGCCCACGTTCACGCCGTCGATCCAGATGCCCATCTGCTCGCCGCTGATCAACGCTGCCAGCGGCGCGAAGATCAGCCCCAGCGACGTCCCCAACAGGGCGGCGGCCAAGGTGGAATAGACAATGCCCAGCGGCAGCATCAGCACGAAATACAGCATGGTCAGCCAGGTGCGGCCATCGGTGAACATGCTGCCGATGCGCTGCTGCCAGTTCTGGCTGCGGTCGGTATAGGCAGGCCGGCGCGGCATGCGCTCGCCCAGCATGGTCTCGACGATGCGCCCTTCCACCAGCGACAGCACCCGCACCGAGCCCAGAAACAGCAGCAGGATCGGAATGCCGACGATCAGGATCAGCAGCGACAGGGACAGCGACAGGCCGGTGACCACCCAGGTGAAATAGAACACGCCGGTCGCCAGCGACAGCAGCATGTAGAACAGCGCGCCGTAGGTATGCGGGTCCAGTGCCACGCCGAAGAAGCGGGCGAATGCAGAGCGTGGCTTGACCGGCCTCACCGGCGGCGGCGTCACACCTTCCGTTGTTCCGCTTGCCAACGACGCGGCTGTGGCTGCGGCCATCGCTGCCGGGCCCACACGCCGGCCCGGTGCCGGTGTGCGCAGCGCGCGGTTCACCGTCACCTCGGTTTCGCGGTAGATCTCGGCCACTTCCCCGGGCGCACCGTAGCTGCCCGCCACCCCGGCGATCACCTCGGCCTCGCTCTTGCCCGCCTGTTCGGCAAGCTCGGAGCGCAGGTATTCCTCGGCGTCGTAGAGTGCGTCCTGGATCATCGCCGGGTCGGCACCCGCAAGCGCGCGCCGCAGCTGGTCTAGATATTCGGGAATGGTGGTGGGCAACGGCCTTGCTGCATTCTCGGCGTTCATCAGTCGGTCCCTTCCAGTACGGATTGCAGTGAATCGCGGGTGGCATTCCAGGCGGCGACCCATTGCCGCAGCGCGGCGCGTCCGTCGTCATTGATGCGGTAATAGCGCCTCGGCGGCCCTGCCACCGACGGCTCCACATGGCTCTGCAGCAGGCCAGCGCCTTCCAGGTTGCGCAGCACGGGGTACAGCGCGCTCTGCTTGCCGCTGAGCACGCCGTCACCGACGCGCTCCAGCTCCTTGGCGATCAGGTAGCCGTACAGCGGCTCGGGCGCCTTGGCCAGCACCGCCAGCAGGGCCAGCGACACCGTGCCGGTGCTCAGTTCTTTCTGGAATTTGCGCAGGTGGGCATCCAGCTCGCTCATGCCCCACTCCCTCCGACTAGCCTGAAGCCAACACTAGTGTTCACTTCACTATAGCGAATGTGCCGGTAGTCACCCCATACCCGTTCATGGTGCTGGCCGGGGGCCGGGCCAATCGCGCAGAATCGGCCCACACCCCTTCTGGAAGTCGCCCGATGACGCTTCGTCCCTCGCTGCTGGCCCTGGCCCTCGCGCTGTCCCCGCTGCCGCTGCTGGCCGCCGATGCCCCGGCCAAGTACCGCAGCGCACAGGAGATCATCGACGCCTCCCCCGCCAGCGACTGGCACACGCCGGCACCGGAAAACACGCTCTACATGAACCTGGAAGGGGGGCGCATCATCATCGAGCTTGCGCCGGAGTTCGCGCCCGAGCACGCGGCCAACATCCGCACCCTCGCCCGCGAGCACTTCTGGGACGGGCTGAGCATCTACCGCTCGCAGGACAACTTCGTGGTGCAGTTCGGTGATGCCGATGCCGACGACAGCGCCAAGGCCAAATCCATGGGCAGCGCGAAAACCCACCTGCCTGCCGAGTTCAAGCGCCCCGCCAAGGGCGTGGACGTCACCGCCCTGCCCGACCGCGATGGCTGGGCCCGCATGACCGGTTTCGCCGGTGACTTCGCCGTGGCCGGTGATGGCGAAAACGTCTGGCTGGCGCACTGCTACGGAGCGCTGGGTGCGGGCCGCAACAACGATGAAGACAGCAGCCTGGGTGCCGAGCTGTATGTAGTGACCGGGCAATCGCCGCGCCAGCTGGACAACAACATCACCTTGGTCGGGCGCGTGCTGAAGGGCATGGAGCTGCTCAGCAGCATCAAGCGCGGCCCCGAGCCGATGGGCTTCTACGAGAACCCTGCCGAGCGCACGCCCATCACCTCCATCCAGCTGGCCAGCGAACTGCCGGCAGACCAGCGCGTGCCTTTGCAGGTGCTGCGCACGGATTCAAAAACCTTCGCCGCCACGGTGGAAGCCCGCCGCAACCGCGTGGACGGCTTCTACAAGCGCGCCGCTGGCCATATCGATCTGTGCAACATTCCGCTGCCGGTGCGCATCGGCAAATGAACTGAGCCGGTAGCTCGCGCGCCGGCACCACCACTGAGAAGTACGCACCACTGCACGATGGCCTGTACGCCATGAGCGCGGCCATGGCGTGCGCCACCCGATCCCAAGGACTGCTTGACAGGGCCGGCTTCCCGTGCAATTAATTGATTAACGAATTAGTTAATTCATTCAAATGTCAACGGATCAGATATTCGAAGCACTCGCCTCCCGCCCTCGACGCGAAATCCTGGCGTACCTGTCGGCGCAGGAACTGACCGCAGGTGAGATCGGCCAGCGCTTCGAGATGAGTGCGCCCGCCATTTCCCGCCATCTCTCGGTGCTTGCTGCTGCCGGACTGGTGACCAGCGAACGCCGCGGCCAGTACGTCTACTACCGCCTCACGCCGGACAGCCTGGTCAATACGCTCAGCCGGTTCGCTTTCGAAATCTGCCCGACGGCCGGCCCGCTGCAACGCGAATCACGCCGCAAGGCCAAAGCCAAGCCTTCCCCCTGACCGATGATGAGGCCCACGATGGAATACATGCGTAGTACCTACGATCGCAGCTTTCCACGGGTCAGCATCGCGGGGGAACAAGGCGGCCGCGCAGTCGAAGTCACCCTGCTCGCCCAGCTCGATGCCGGTGCAGGCGATGGCGTGGCGTTCACTGCCGGCAAGCGCCAACAGCACCATCCGCACTACAACAACGCGCTGGATGAACCCTCCGCCCGCCTGTCCGCACCTGATATCAGTGGCAATGACCCGGCGGCGTTGTACACCTTTGCCGTGGGCAACAACGGTCATCCCTTCCATCGTCATGCCGCAGCACGCCTGTTCACCGCCATCAGTGGCAGTGGTGGCGCGCTCCTGCGTTTCATTCCCGCCGGCACGGATGAGGAGGATCCGCGCATTGGTGAGCGCCTGCAGCATGTGGAGATTCCTGCCGACTGCCTTTTCACCGTCCGCATGGCGCCGGCAACCTGGCATCAGTTCCAACCCCTGCGTGGTGATGGCCGCCATCCGGCTTTGTTTGCCGTGTCCTGCCATCCCGACGAAGCCGCAGGAGAACTTGAAGCAGACCAACGGGAACGTGTCACCCTTGGCAGCGCCAACCTTGCGACGCTTACCGACCTGCTGCCGGCCCATCTATCGCACCAGCTGGCACAGCACGAGCGGCTGCATGCGCCGCGTACGACGGTGCTGGGCTTCTCCCGCACGATGGACACCGCATGGTGCAGACGCCTCCAGCAAGGCATGCGCCACCGGATCGGACGTCTGCGGCAACGACTGGGGCACGTTTGTCTCGCACGCGGTTTCGTAGGACGCGGCTCTCCGGTGCTCCACACAACGACGATGGCGCAGCTTCCGGAGGCTTCACTGCTGCGCGACCATCTACCGTGCAGCCATCATCAGGACTGCATCCAACTGCGTGTGGAAAGACGCTGGTTGCCCGGCAGCTCGGCCGAACACCTGCTGGTGCAGCTGCTTGACGCGTTCATGACCCAACCATCAGCCGTGATCAGCGGCCTGATGCGGCTTCGCAACATCGCCGCCAAACCCTTTGGCCTGCGCACCTCGCCATTGGGCTGCCCTGTCTCCTCGCTGATCAGCACAACACCACTGCAGCGCTTCTCGCAGCGGTTCCCGGTTCTGGACAGCCGCCTCGCGCTAGGCTCGGCACAGGTGCTTCTGGGCGCAGATGACCGCCACCTGCAGTTCCGCTCCTGTGTGAGCGTCATGGAGGATGGCGAATGGGTCATCTTCTCCCTGTCCACGCGGGTGTTGTGTCTGAATCTTTTCGGCCATCTGTACATGGCGGCAGTGGACCCGCTGCACCGGCACTTCATCGCACCCAAGATGCTTGCCACTGCCGTGTCCTGCGTGCTGCTGCAGGCACCGGCCGGCGCCTGCACCGCGGCGGCGGCGCAGTAACCGCGGCACGCGACCGATCGTTCAGCCCATGGAACGGTGCGACCGCCGGAGGTGCCTATCGGCATACCGGCGATGGCGCTAACGTCAACCCACCGCTTACCGGACATCCTCATGGCCAACGTCAGCATTGAATCCACCCCCAGCAACTACGCCCACCGCATCACCAGCGGCAACCACAGCCTGGTTGCCGACGAGCCGCAGCGGTTGGGCGGTCAGGATGCCGGCATGGCGCCTTTCGACCTGTACCTGTCGGCGCTGGCGGCCTGCACCGCCATCACCCTGCGCATGTACGCAGAGAAGAAGGGCTGGGAGCTGGGCGAGTTCAAGGCGGAGCTGAGTTCCAGCCGCGATGCCTCCGGCAAGCTTTTGGTGCACCGTGTGCTCTCGGCCACCGGCGCGCTGGATGACGCCCAGTGGGAGCGTTTGCTGGATATCGCCACCCGCACGCCCGTCACCCTGGTGATGCGCGAAGGTGCGACCATTACCAGTGAACATCGCAGGCTGGAGGGCTGAGCATGTACACGATCGTTGTGTTGTGGGATGGCGACAACGCCGAGGTGACGGAGTGGGAAGACGTACCGATGGTCATCACCTGGAAGAACCGCGAGCTGTCACTGCGCGCCGGGCCACGCGAGCGCACCGCCGCCGACGGCAGCACCTCGCAGGTGGCGGTGTACCTGCCCGATGAGCTGACCGAAGAAGAATTCCAGGACCTGTTCGCGATCCACGAGAAACACATTCCCGAGTTGCATCTGCACGACTGATCGTCCGCGACCGGCGCAGTGGTATTTGTAGCCCGGGTAAGCGCCAGCGCACCCGGGAACAGGTGGAACCAGCAGACACGCAATGCCTCGGGCTTCCCGCGAAGTGCCCCGGGTGCGCTTCGCTTACCCGGGCTACGCGATGGGTGCCTGTTCGCACGCGCATGCTTCACCCGCCTTTGTAGCCTGGGTAAGCGCCAGCGCACCCGGGACAGGTGGAGCAAACAGACACGGGATGCTTCGGGCTTCCCGCGAAGAGCCCGGGTGCGCTTCGCTTACCCGGGCTACGCGATGGGCGCCTGTCCGCACACGCAAGCTTCACCCGCATTTGTAGCCCGGGTAAGCGCCAGCGCACCCGGGGACCGGTGGAACCAACAGACACGGAATGCTTCGGGCTTCCCGCGAAGAGCCCCGGGTGCGCTTCGCTTACCCGGGCTACGCGATGGGCGCCTGTCCGCACACGCAAGCTTCACCCGCATTTGTAGCCCGGGTAAGCGCCAGCGCACCGGGGACAGGTGGAGCCAGCGGACACGGGATGCTTCAGGTTCACCGCGAAGAGCCCCGGGTGCGCTTTGCTTACCCGGGCTACGGGGGTTGCGGGGTTTGATGCGACAACGGCGCCCAAAGGCGCCGTTGTTGTTTTCCATATCTACTGCTGTGCGCTTACTTCGCCGCGCGCTTGGCTCGGCGGCGGCGCCACCAGGCGCGTGCCAGCCAGAACACGAAACCACCCACGATCAGCAGCGGCAGCAGGCCGGCGGCGATGCGGATCAGATAGGCCAGACTGGTGGTGAAGATTTCACCGAAGTCACCAAATGCGCGACCGATCTCGCTGCGGTTGCGCTGGCTGTTGGTTGATTCAAAGGTGAATGTCAGCAGCTGCGTATCGATGCGCCGGTACTGTTGCGCGGCATCGCGGTTGGCCTGCTCCAGCCCCGCCTCGATCTCGGACAGACGCTGGGAGATGGTCAGCAGGTCAGCCACTGCCAGATCGCGCCGCTGCTGGTACTCCAGCAGGCGCGCATGCTCGTTCTTCAGGCGATCCTGCATCAGCTTGGTGTCTGCCACCTGCTGGGCCAGATCTTCGGCCTGCGTGTTGCGGGTGGTCACCTCGCCCTTGTCGCTGGCCAACGCGATCAGCGGCTCCACGCCTTTGGGGGCGACGCGCACCTTGATCAGCCCGCTGGGCATGTCACCGGCCTGCTGCGACACGTTGAGCACGGCGCAGTCGCCGAATTTGGCGCTCTGGCAGGCCTCGGCCACGGCCTTCACACGCGGCGCGATGTCCTTGCCCGGCAGCTGCAGCTGCACGGTGTGCTCATACGCCAGGAACGTGCCTTCCGGCGCGCGCAGCTCTTCCGATGCGGTGGCGGCGGCATCAGCGGCCTGCTCGTGCTTGCCGCAGCCACCCAGCAGCAACAGCGCACCGAGGCCCAACGACCAACTGATTCCCTGCAGATTCTTCATGCGTCCCTATTCCCCAAGTGATGCGCCAAGCCCGGCGCCGCGCGCAGCATAGCGGCAACACTGAATACGAAAGCTAAGAGCGCGTTCACATCATTCCGCTCTGTAGCCCGGGTAAGCGCAGCGCACCCGGGGAGCCGGGGTAGCGTAGTTCAGGGAACGTCCGGAATACCGCGAACGGCCCCGGGTGCGCTGCGCTTACCCGGGCTACGGAGCGGAGCAGGCCCAACCAACGGCAGGTGTGTGCGGACTTCACGCCGCCTATGCTTCCGCTTTGACCCATGCCACAGGACTACCCATGCGCAAGCACCTGCTCGCCGCCGCCCTGCTTGCCGGCCTCGCCGGCTGCCAGGGAGCCGATGCTCCCTCTGCCCCCGCCGCCAGCAACGGGCCGGCCGCGCAGACCGGCCAGGAACAGGCCGATGCCCAGTTCGCCGAACTGTCGAAGAAGGCGCTGGACACCTGGATGCAGCTCTCGCCGGTGAACGCCACCCAGATCGGCGACCACCGCTACGACGCCGAGCTGGATGACCTCAGCGCCGCCGGCCAGCAGAAGAATCTGGACGCCAGCAAGGCCCTGCTCGCCGACCTGGACAAGATCGACGTCAGCAAGCTCGGCCGCGAGAACCAGGTGGACGCCGCCATCCTGCGCAACCAGCTGCAGTCCGACATCTGGGGCAACGAAACCCTGCAGTCGTGGAAGTGGGACCCGCAGGTCTACAACGGCCTGGCCGGCAGCGCCATCTACAGCCTGATGGCACGCGAGTTCGCGCCGCTGCCCGACCGCTTGAAATCAGCCACCGCGCGCATCGAGAAGATTCCGCAGATCTTCGCCGCCGCCCGCGCCAACCTTGACCCGGCGCGTGTGCCGAAGATCCATGCCGAGACCGTTGCCAAGCAGAACAAAGGCATCCTCAGCCTGGTCGAAACCTTCATCACGCCGAACATCGGCCAGCTCGAAGCCGCCGACCAAGAGCGCCTGAAGGCCGCCATCGCCAACCTCGACAAGGCCGTTGCCGAGCAGCAGGAGTGGCTGGACAAGACCTTGGTGCCGAACGCCAAGGGTGATTTCCGCATCGGTGCGGAGAAGTACGACCAGAAGCTGAAGTTCTCGCTCAACTCCTCGCTTTCGCGCGCGGAGATCGGCGAGCGTGCGCGTGCCGAACTGGCCCGCGTGCGCAAGGACATGTACGCCATTGCCCAGAATGTGCTGAAGGACAAGCCGGGCGCACCGGACATGCCGGCCAACCCCAGCGACGACCAGCAGCAGAAGGCCATCGAGGCCGCGCTGGAACTGGCCTATGCCGACAAGCCTGCACGCGACAAGGTGGTGGAAGACGCCAAGGCCTCGCTCGCCGAATCCACCGAGTTCGTGCGCAAGCATGACCTGATGACCCTGCCCGATGCGCCGGTGGACATCATCCTGATGCCCGAATTCCAGCGCGGCGTGGCCGTGGCCTACTGCGATTCGCCGGGCCCGCTCGACAAGAACCTCAAGACCTTCTACGCCGTCTCGCCGATTCCGGACGACTGGAACGACAAGCAGGTGGATTCGTTCCTGCGCGAATACAACAGCCGCATGATCCACCTGCTGTCCATCCACGAAGGCACGCCGGGCCATTATCTGGAAGGCTGGCACTCGGGCAAGTTCCCGTCCACGCTGCGCGCTGTGCTGCGTTCGGGCCTGTTCGCCGAAGGCTGGGCGGTCTACACCGAGCGCATGATGCAGGAGCAGGGCTATCTGGATAAGGACCCGCTGTTCCACCTGGTGCAGCTGAAGTTCTACCTGCGCACCATCGCCAACGCCATCCTCGATCAGGGGGTGCATGTGGACAACTGGAGCCGCGAGCAGGCCATGCAGCTGATGACCCACGATGCCTTCCAGCAGGAAAGCGAAGCCAGCGGCAAGTGGGTGCGCGCGCAGCTCACCTCCGCGCAGCTGCCCACCTACTTCGTGGGTGCGCAGGAGCACTTCGACACGCGCAAGGCCGTGGAGGAGAAGCAGGGCGCCAACTTCAACCTGAAGGCCTACCACGACCAGATGCTGTCCTACGGCGCTCCGCCGGTGCGCTTCGCGCGCCAGCTGATGCTGGACCAGCCGATCCAGTAACGCAGGCCTGCAACGACAGAAGGCAGGAACGCGAAAGCCCGGGATTTCCCGGGCTTTCGCATTGAAGCAACTGCCATCTACATCCAGACAGTGTGGCTCAAGGCCACTTCATCTCACCCTTGGCCACCTTCGCACTCAGCTCCAGTGAAGCATCGCCTTCCAGCCCCGGGAAGCGCTGCCTCATGGCAGCAATCAGACCCGCCGCATCACCGGCCTTGGCGGCCTCCTCGTCGAAGGCGCGGATGTAGTCGGCGGTGAAGTCCACCGCGGCCATGTCCTGCGGCGCCCCTTCGGCATAGTGGCCGGGAATCACCCGCGACGGTGCCAGCTCGCGTATCTGCTGCAACGCCGCCAGCCAATCCTTGCGGGACTGCGGCGTCTGCGTATCGGCCATGAACACATGTGAGCCGGCATCCACCAGCACGCCGCCCATCACCGTGCGAATGGAAGGCACCCATAGCGCCGTACGATCAGGGCTGGCACCTTCCAGCCCGATCACCTTCAGCGGCTGCCCTTCCAGTTCAAGCGTGTCGCCCTGCAGCGGCGTGGGCAGCAGCAGTTCACGGGGCGCATTGGCGCCGAGTTGCGGGCCCCACACCTTCAGCTTGTCGTCCTTGCTCGCCTCGATATGCGCCACGGTCTGCGGTGTGGCCACGATGCGGGCGTCAGGGAACGCGGCGTGCAGCGTTTCCAGGCCGAAGTAGAAATCCGGATCACCGTGGCTGATGTAGATCGTGGTCAGCCGCTTGCCGGAGGCCTTGATCATTTCGACCAGCCTGGCGGCATCGGCGGTGGAAAACTGTGCGTCCACCAGCACCGCATCCGTCGCACCGGTGAGCAGCTCCGAGGACACGGCGAAGATGCCGCTCTTACCGGGGTTGAACACCTCCACTTTCACTGCCTGCTGCGTGGCCTGCGCTTCGACCTGATTGCCTCCGGGCGTGGCGGCGGGCGTGACAGCCTCCTGCGCTACGGGCTTGTCATTGCAACCGGCAATCAACACGGCCACGGCCACGGCCAACACGCATGCGGCCATGCCACCTGTTCTGTTCTGACTGTTCATCATCATGCATCCCTTCAGGCAAGAGAACGGACCGCCATCGGATGGCGGCACCGGATGATGGCATGGCACCGCGCCGCCACGTCACCGCGTTGCAAGCGAAGCTGACACACTGATACTGCGGTCGCCGCGAACACCCGTCAGCTGCCGCTGAACACCGGCTCCAGCAAACGGAAACTGCCGGCATCGGCATCCATCTCCACCCTGCCCCCGACCGGCACGATGAACTGCTCCTTGATGTGGCCGATCATCGCGCCACGGTAGGCGGGAATCTTCAGCGGCAGGATGTAGTCGTCGAATATCTGGTCCAGGGTCAGCGAGCCATAGCCGTCGCCCGGCGTGCAGTCGCTGCACTCGCCGAAGATGAAGCCTGCGATCTGGTCCAGCGCGCCCATCAGCTTCAAGGTGCTGAACATGCGGTCGATGCGGTACGGCGCTTCGGCCACATCCTCAAGGAACAGGATCTTGTCCTTGAAGTCAGGCAGATAGGGCGAGCCGGCCAGTGCCGTCAGCACGGTGAGGTTGCCACCCACCAGCTCACCGCGCGCGGTGCCGCCACGCAGGGTGAGCGTGCGGTTGTTGCGCGGCACCAGCTCGCCATCGGTGTCACTGACGTTGGTGTACTGCATCAGCTCGCGCTTGAAGAACAGGCGGTCGAACTGATCCACGTTGAAGCGGTTCCAGCTGCCGGCACCGATCTGGCCATGGAAGGTCACCAGCCCGGTCTTGGCCTGGATGGCACAGTGCAGCGCGGTGATGTCCGAATAGCCGAGCAGCACCTTGGGGTTGGCACGGATGCGTGCGTAGTCCAGCAGCGGCAGCAGGCGCGCGGCGCCGGAGCCACCGCGCACGCAGATGATGGCCTTGACCTCACGGTCGGCGAACATCGCATTGAGATCACCCGCCCGCTCGGCATCGGTGCCGGCAAGGTGGCCGCGACGTGCGTCGTAGTGCGCGCCCGTCTTGACCTTGAAGCCCAGCGCTTCCATCACCTCACGCGCCAGCTGCAGACTGAGCCGCTCGCTGCTGGCCGAGGAAGGGCTGACCAGCCCCACGGTGTCGCCCTTGTTGAGCGCAGGGGGCAACAGGTGGCCACGCGACGCTGCGTGTGCAGTGCCCGTGCCCATCAGTGGCAGCACCGCTGCCGCCAACGCAGTGCTGCCCAGGAATCGCCGTCTGTCCATGCCGCCATCACCAGAGTGGGAACCGGGCCAGAGTAGCAATGCTGCCGGGGCCGTCAACAATTCACGGCACACGGCGCCATGGGTCAGCGTGCGGTGGCCCGCACCCGATAAACCGCCACGCCGTGTGCGGGTACATCAGCTTCGATGCGTGCACGCACTGCTGCTTCACGGCGCTTCCACAGGTCTTTGGCGCGCAGCATGGCATTCGCATCGAAGCCCATCTCGGCGGCATCCACGCCGATGCGCGCCGCCGCTTCGCCGCGATTGAGCAGCACCACCGCGAAGCTGCCATCGGACATCGGCTTGCCCCATACCTCGCTGTCGCCGTCATTACGCAGCCGGTGGCCCTGCGTCCCAGCCCAATCCTGGTCCAGCGCAATGACGTCGCGGTTCTCGACGATGGCCAGCACCTCCGGCGTCATCGCGGTCAGGTCGTTGCCCAGCAGCAGCGGTGCGTTCAACAGCGCCCACAAGCTGAAATGCGCGCGGTTCTCGTCGGCGGTCAGCTCACCGTTGCCCACTTCCAGCATGTCCGGGTCGTTCCACGCACCAGGGCGCGCATAGGTTTCCAGCCCCACCTGTGCATCCAGGTTGCGCATCAGAATGGGCCAGCGCGGCTTGATGTCCGGCGTGGTGCGCCATGCGTTTGCAACCTTGGGCCGCCACGGCTGCATGGGCAGCTGCGGCTCGTGGTGGATGCTGAGGAAGATCGGCCTGCCTGTCGCCTGCAAGGCCTGCCACATGCGGGTGAACGCGGCTTCGCCTTCAAGGCCATCCTGGTCGGCACGGCACCAGTCGTACTTCAGGTAATCCACGCCCCACTGCGCGAACGTGCGCGCGTCCTGCTGCTCATGGCCCAGGCTACCCAGCGCGCCCGGATAGTCGTCGTAGAGATTCGCGCAGGTACGGGAGCCGGGTGTCGCGTAGATGCCCAGCTTCAAACCGCGCGCATGCACGTAGTCGGCAATGGCCTTGATACCGCCCGGAAAGCGCGCGGGGTCGGCGAACAGGTTGCCTTCCGCGTCGCGCTGCGGGTTCTGCCAGCAGTCGTCGATGTTCAGATGCACGTAGCCCGCATCGCGCAGGCCGGTGCTTACCAGCGCGTCCGCGGCTGCCTTGATCTTGTCGGCGTCGATGTCGCAGCGGTAGGCGTTCCAGCTGTTCCACCCCATCGGCGGCATCACGCCGTGCGTGGGTTCGGCAGCCGATGCATGGGCGACACCAAGGCATGACAGCACACATGCGAGGGCAAGCGCAGCCTTCATCCGTGACCCGGTTCGCTGAGGAAAAACGCCCACAGCCTACCCGCCTGATCCGGCGACGCCTTCACGCCGGAACCACATGCTCGAAAACGAAAGCAGCCTCACGGGCTGCCTTCGTATTTCAAGCCTGTCGGCACGACGGTTACATGTTGCGGCGGTACTCACCACCCACGTCATACAGCGCGTGGCTGATCTGCCCCAGGCTGTGCGTCTTCACCGCTTCGATCAGTGCCTCGAACACGTTGCGGCGCTCACGCGCGGTGGTCTGCAGATAGGCCAGCCCGTGCCCGTCATGCACGTCGTCATCGTTGGACGCGGCACCCTCCACTTCGTGGGCATGCGAGGTCTCGCCCTGCGGCGCCAGCGCGTTGCGGTTTTGCTGCCAGTTGCGCACGTTGTCGATCTGCTGCCCCTTCTCCTCCTCGGTGGAGCGGATCAGTTCGATCTCGGTGGCCACCTCGCCCGCATGCTCCTTCGGCAGGAACATGTTGACGCCGACCAGCGGCAGGCTGCCGTCGTGCTTCTTGTGCTCGTAGTACAGCGATTCTTCCTGGATCTTGCCGCGCTGGTACATGGTATCCATCGCGCCCAGCACACCACCGCGTTCGCTGATGGCCTCGAACTCCTTGTACACCGCCTCTTCGACGATGTCGGTGAGCTTGTCCACGATGAAGCTGCCCTGCCACGGGTTCTCGCAGAAGTTCAGCCCCAGCTCCTTGTTGATGATCATCTGGATCGCCACCGCACGGCGCACGCTTTCCTCGGTGGGCGTGGTGATCGCTTCGTCATAGGCGTTGGTATGCAGGCTGTTGCAGTTGTCGAACAGCGCATACAGCGCCTGCAGCGTGGTGCGGATATCGTTGAACTGGATTTCCTGCGCGTGCAGCGAGCGGCCCGAGGTCTGGATGTGGTACTTCATCATCTGGCTGCGCTCGTTGGCACCGTAGCGCTCGCGCATGGCACGCGCCCAGATGCGCCGCGCGACGCGGCCGATCACCGTGTACTCCGGGTCCATGCCGTTGGAGAAGAAAAACGACAAGTTGGGCGCGAAGTCATCGATCTTCATGCCACGCGCAAGGTAGTACTCGACGATGGTGAAACCGTTGGACAGGGTGAAGGCCAACTGGCTGATCGGGTTCGCACCGGCCTCGGCGATGTGATAGCCGGAGATCGACACCGAGTAGAAATTGCGCACCTTGTTGTCAACGAAATACTGCTGGATGTCGCCCATCATGCGCAGCGCGAACTCGGTGGAGAAGATGCAGGTGTTCTGCGCCTGGTCCTCCTTCAGGATGTCCGCCTGCACCGTGCCGCGCACGGTGGACAGGGTTTCCGCCTTGATGCGCGCATAGGTGTCCGCATCCACCAGCTGATCACCGGTGACGCCCAGCAGCGCCAGGCCCAGGCCATCGTTGGTGGGCGGCAGGTCGCCGTGGTAACGCGGGCGAGTGCGGCCCTCGAACAGCGCAGCGATCTTCTTCTCCGCCGCTGCCCAGCGTGCCGGGTCTTCCTTCAGATGCTTCTCCACCTGCTGGTCGATGGCGGTGTTCATGAACATCGCCAGGATCATCGGTGCCGGACCGTTGATGGTCATCGACACCGAGGTGGTCGGCGCGCACAGGTCGAAGCCGGAGTACAGCTTCTTCATGTCGTCCAGCGTGGGAATGTTGACACCGGAGTTGCCAATCTTGCCGTAGATGTCCGGGCGCGGCGCCGGGTCTTCGCCATACAGCGTCACGCTGTCGAAGGCGGTGGACAGGCGCGCGGCGGGCTGGCCCACGCTCAGGTAATGAAAGCGGCGGTTGGTGCGCTCCGGCGTGCCTTCGCCGGCAAACATGCGGATGGGGTCTTCGCCACTGCGGCGGTACGGGTACACGCCGCCGGTGTACGGGTAGGAACCCGGCAGGTTCTCCTTCTGCAGGAACACCAGCAGCTCGCCCCAGCTGCGGTAGGTGGGCGCGGCGATCTTGGGGATCTGCTGGTGGCTCAGAGATTCCCGGTAGTTCTCCACACGGATGGTCTTGCCGCGCACCTGGTACTCGTTCACCGGCTCGGTGATCGACTTCAAGCGTGCCGGCCACTCGCGCAGCAGGCGCAGTGCATCCGAATCCAGCGACTGCACCGCATCGTTGTAGCGCTGGCGCAGGGTCAACAGCGAGCGATCCACCTGCGCATCCCTGCTCTCGCCTGAGAGCAGCGCATCGCCCGGATACAGCTCCAGCGCCGCCGGCAATCCCGCATCGTCGAGTTCCTTCAGCGCCTGCCAGCAGCTCTGCGCGCGCTCGGCGATCTCCGCCTGCGAGTCGATGCGCGAATTGATCGCACGCCCCTGCTCGGCGATCTCCGCCAGATAGCGCACGCGGCTGCCCGGGATCAGCACCGTGGCACGCGGCTCCTTCAGCGAGGTATCGATACGCGGCACCAGCGAGCAGCGCGAAGCACCCGCACTCCCCTGCTCACCATTCGCCGCTCCTCGCTTGCCGAGCAGCAGACGACACAGGTTGGCGAACATCCAGCTGATGCCGGGGTCGTTGAACTGGCTGGCGATGGTCGGATAGACCGGCACCTCCTCGTCCTTCAGGCTGAATGCAACGCGGTTGCGCTTCCACTGCTTGCGCACGTCACGCAGCGCGTCCTCGGCGCCCCGCTTGTCGAACTTGTTGAGCACCACCAGCTCGGCATAGTCGAGCATGTCGATCTTTTCCAGCTGGCTCGGCGCGCCGAAGTCGCTGGTCATCACATACATCGGGAAATCCACCAGATCGACGATTTCCGAATCGCTCTGGCCGATGCCGGCGGTCTCCACGATCACCAGATCGAAATGCAGCGACTTCAGGAAACCGATGCAGTCGCGCAGCACCGTGTTGATGGCCGCATGCTGGCGACGGGTCGCCATCGAGCGCATGTACACGCGCTTGGAACGCAGTGAGTTCATGCGGATGCGGTCGCCCAGCAGCGCACCACCGGTACGGCGCCGGGTCGGGTCCACTGAGATCACCGCGATGCGCATCTGCGGGAAGCTGGCCAGGAAACGATTGAGCAGTTCATCGGTCACCGACGACTTGCCCGCACCGCCGGTGCCGGTGATGCCGATGACCGGCGTTGCCGACAGCGCATCGGCACCGGGGAACGGCGACGGCTTGTCTTCCTTCGCCCACTGCCTGCGCAGCTTCTCAAGCTCCGCCTCGCTGTAGCGCCCGTCTTCAAGCGCGCTCAGCACGCGGCCGATCCCGATCTCATCGTCGATGCCGGGTGCAGCGGACACGTCCGCCTCACGGCTGCCACCCACCTGTTCCCGCGCGCCTTCGGCACGCTTCACCACATCCTCGATCATCTCCACCAGCCCCATCTTCATGCCGTCGTTGGGGTGATAGATGCGTTCCACGCCATAGGCCTGCAGCTCGCGGATCTCCTCCGGCGTGATGGTGCCGCCACCACCGCCGAACACCTTGATGTGGCCGGCGCCCCTCTCACGCAGCATGTCCACCATGTACTTGAAGTACTCCACATGCCCGCCCTGGTAGGACGACAGCGCGATGGCATCGGCGTCCTCCTGCAGCGCCGCGCGCACCACGTCTTCCACACTGCGGTTGTGCCCCAGGTGGATCACCTCCGCGCCCTGCGCCTGGATCAGGCGGCGCATGATGTTGATGGCCGCATCGTGGCCGTCGAACAGGCTGGCAGCGGTGACGAAGCGCAGCGGAGTGGTTTCAGGCTGCGCCTGCGGGAGCTGGGAAGCGGGGGTACTCATGGGCCGTGCGGACATCCGGTTACTGGTGAAACCGATGATAGAGCCGCGGACGCGCCGGGTCAGGTTGCAGCGCAGCGTGACCCGGCCCTGCACATCAGCGCCGTGCGGCCTTCTTCACACCGCCAGCCCGCCCGTCGTGCATGTGGCGCGCCACCTTCACGCCTGAACATTTCCGAACCGGGAATGCATTAGAATGGCGCCGCGACCACGTCACCCAACCGACGAAGTCGCATTTTTGTTTTCCGACCTGCTGTTTGCCAGCAGGATCACCGACGTTGCCGCAAAACGCCAACGGAGCCCCCATGCTTTTCGAAACGCTCGAAACCTCCGGCCATGAGCAGGTCGTGTTCTGCCAGAACCGCGAAGCCGGCCTGAAGGCGATCATCGCCATCCACAACACCACGCTTGGCCCTGCCCTGGGCGGGGTGCGCATGCGCCCCTACGCCAACACCGACGACGCCCTGCGCGACGTGCTGCGGCTCAGCCGCACCATGACCTACAAGAACGCCCTTGCGGGGCTGAACGTGGGCGGCGGCAAGGCGGTCATCATCGGCGACCCGCGCACCGACAAGAGCGAGGTGCTGTTCCGCGCCTTCGGCCGCCAGGTCGAGGCACTGGGTGGGCGCTACATCACCGCCGAGGACGTGGGCACCGACGTCAACGACATGGAACAGATCTATCTGGAAACCGGCAATGTCACCGGCGTGCACCAGGTACACGGCGGCTCCGGCGACCCGGCGCCGTTCACCGCCTATGGCGCGCTGCAGGCGCTGATGGCCTCGGTCAAGCGCAAGTTCGGCCATGAGGAAGTGGGCAAGCTCAGCATCGCCGTACAGGGTCTGGGCCATATCGGCATGGAGCTGGTGAAGCTGCTGCGCGAGCGTGGCGCCAAGCTGTACGTCACCGACCTGGACCCGGTACGGGTGCAGCAGGCGGTCAGCGAATACGGTTGCGAGGCGGTCAAGCCGGAAGCCATCTATGACGTGGCCGCCGACGTGTTCGCGCCCTGCGCCATGGAAGGCGGCATCGACATGGCCACGCTGGACCGCATCAAGGCCAAGGTCATCTGCGGCACCGCCAACAACCAGCTGGCCAGCCACGCGGTGGGTGACGAGCTGTACAAGCGCGGCATCCTGTGGGCACCGGATTACGCGGTCAACGCCGGTGGCGTGATGAACGTGTCGCTGGAGATCGACGGCTACAACCGCGAGCGTGCGATGCGCCTGATCCGCAGCATCTACCACAACCTTGGCCGCGTCTTCGACCTGTCCGAGCGTGACGGCATCTCGCCCCAGCGCGCGGCCGACCGCCTGGCTGAGAACCGCATCGAGGCCATCGGCAAGCTCAAGCTGCCGCTGGGGCGCGCCACCCCGCGCATGAGCCAGCTGCGCGGCGAATAAGCCTCGCCAAAGGCACCAGAGCAGAGGCAGCCGCGAGGCTGCCTCTGCCGTTTCAGGGCCCTCAGAATCCCGAGGAGAAGCGCAGCGAGACCTGACGGTTGTCGCCGCGCGGGCCGAAGCGCTGGTCATAGCCCAGCGACAGGCGGCTGTTGCGCGACAGCCATGAATCCACGGACACCCCGAACAGGCCACCGGAACGCGCCGGCTGCAGGCCCGCCATCGGTGCCCACGCATCGATGCCCACGAACCCGGCATCCAGCATCAGGCCATCACTGCCCAGCGTCTGCTGCCACTCGGCATACCCGTTGAAGGACACGCGCTTCCACAGGAACTGCCCACGCAGGCCTGCCAGCGCCTGTGTGCGGCTGCTGTTCCAGTCATCGGCACGCAGGCCGAACCCGTAGCCGCCCTGCTCGCGGAAGCCATCGTTGTCGATGCGCGTGTACTCGGCCCCCACATAGGGCGTGACCATCGCCGCACCACGGCCCAGGCGATAGCCACTTTCCACACTGCTGGACAGGAAGCGTCCGCCGTAGCGTGCCTGCACGCCTGCGCGTTCTGCACCCAGCAGCAGGCCGCGGTCCAGCTCACGCTGGTACTGGCCAAAACCGGCCTGGCCCAGCACGTAGGCATTGCCCGCCTGCCAACCCGCATACAACTGCGATTGGGTCTGACGGTCGCGGCCACGATCCAGCGCGCTGCCGCTGCTGCTGTTGGCACGGGTTTCACCGAAGGCGAAGCCCAGCACGCCATTGCCGGCAACAGCGGTCTCACGACCCATCATCCAGCCACCGGCGTTGTAGCCGTTGCCGAGGTAACCGCCCTGCCCGCCCGCACCCAGCGTGCGCATCCACGCACCCTGCGGCGCATGCAGACCGCCACCATCGGCAAACTGAGCCGACAAAGCGCGACGGTTCATGTCGATGCTGTCGAAGGTCATTGCCGTGGCATTGGCATGCGCCTGCCCGGACAGGCTCTCCAGACTCGTCGCCAGACCATTGAAGCCACCGCCCACCTGCTGCAGGCTCGCCGCCGCCGCACCGAAGGCCGTGCTGCGCAGGGCACCGTTGGCGTCCAGCAGCTCGAAGGCATGCTCGACACGCTGCGCCGCGGACATCGCCTGGAAGCCGGCACCCGCGGCACCTGCCGCCGCTGTCACGCTGACCCGATCCAGCTGCAGCCACGCATTGTTGGCGTCGTAGCCATACTGGGTCTGCAGCAGCGTCACGCCGCTGTTGGCGGTCGCCGTGGCCGGCGTGGCGAACTGGCCGCTGACGCCGCCATTGGCGTGGATCAGATCCTGCCGCTTGCCATCCTGCGCCACATAGCCGGTGACCGCGCCATTGACCACCACGCCACCGTTCAACGTGGCGGTGCCGGTGACCTGCAGCGCATTGACGCCCAGCGCCACCATCAACTGCCCACCAGAGCGCTGTATGTAGTTGCCCTCGATGGTGCTGGTGGCACCACCGCTGCGCAGGATCACACTGCCACTGTTATCGACGTTGCCGATCACCCGGTTGCTGCCCGCCATGAACTGCAGCGCTGATGCCGACGGGTTGGCCGCCGCCGCAATGGTCACGTTGGAGCGGATCGAACCGCCATCGCGCAGTGCCAGCGTGCCCTGCTCCACGCGCGTCGCGCCGGCATAGGTGTTGGTGCCGGTCAGCACCAGCGCACCACCGCCGGTCTTGGCCAGCCCACCGTTACCGCTGATGTCGTTGCCCCAGGTGGAGTTCAGACCGGCCTGGTTGACGTTGACGCGCACATCACCCCAGTCGAAACGCGCCGGCCCCTTCACCGCCTTGCCGACGTTGAGCAGGCCGTAGCCGAACACCTCGTCCACGCCCGGTGCGCCCAGGTCGGTGGCGGTGCCCAGCAGCGTCTGCCGCACCAGGTTGTTGTCGAAGTACGGGAACGCCTGCCACACCAGCGCCGCCGCGCCGGACACCAGCGGTGCCGCATACGAGGTGCCGCTGCCGTAGTAATACTTCAGGTTGTCGGCGGTGCTGTCATGGCCGATGAAGGTCGAGGTTCCCGGTGCGACAAGGCAGTAGTTCTTCGCCACACCGCAGGCATTGGAGTAATAGGCCAGCTTGGTGGGCTCGGCGGTATCCAGCGCGGCGACCGCCAGCCAGCCACGCTCCAGGTCCGCCGCGACCATCGCCCCATTGACGCCGGCCTTGCTCGGCAGCGACGCCATGTCCGACGGATTGGCACGCGATTCGTTGCCGGTGGCGAACACCACCAGCCCGTCGTAATTCATGATGAAGGGCCGGTACTCGTCGGCGATGGGCGCGGTGGCGGTGGGCTTGGTCCAGTACAGGCCGCCCCAGGAGTTGTTCATGATGCGCATGCCGGCGCGGATCAGATCGTTGTGGATCGGTGCAAGACCCAACGCACCATCCACTTCGTTGCCCTGGCCCGAGCCGTCATCGGTGGGCGCCTTGTCGTTGATGATGCGCGCCGAAAGGATGGTGGCACCCGGCGCGATGCCGCCCGGCCACTGCCCGGTCGGCGCACCGGCGGCCAGCTGCGCCACGGTGGTGCCGTGGCCCACGACGTCATCCACGCTGAGGTTGTTCTTGCGCGAATCGACGTAGTTGTAGTTCACCGCCACGCGCCCGGCCAGCGCGGGGTGGTTGCGCATCACGCCGGAGTCGATCACGCCGATGGGGTAGCCCGCACCGTTCAGGCCCATGGCATGCGCGGCCTTGGCATTGGTCAGGGCCAGATGCGCGTCGAAGGCCGGCTGCGGCGTCTTCGGCGGCTCGGGGGTGGGAGGCGGCGCGGTCGGTGGCGGGCTCACGGGTGGGTTCGATTTGCTGCCACCCCCGCCGCCACACCCGACCAGAACCAGTGCCAATGCTGCCGCAAGACCACACCGCGCCATGTTGTCGATTTTCATGATTCCCCCTCCCTAAGCCGATCCATATGCCAATTCAGGTATTAGCAGGCCTGCGGGGCCGCCATCCCGACCTTCTATACTGCAACGACAATCCTCCTGTCTGCTGGATGTGCCGTTGGTCCAATGGGCCCCGGCCCCCGGGACGTTCGATAATTGCCGCAAGGTATAACCGAGATTGCTCATGTCCGATATCGTCATCGCCGCCGCCAAGCGCACCGCCATTGGCTCCTTCCTCGGCCAGTTCAACGGCGTCCCGACCCCGACGCTGGGCGCAGCCGCCATCAGCGCCGCGCTGGAACAGTCCGGCGTTCCCGCCGCCGACGTGTCCGAAGTGATCATGGGCTGCGTGCTGCCGGCCAACCTGGGCCAGGCCCCGGCCCGTCAGGCCGCGCTGGCTGCCGGTCTTCCGACCAGCGCCGGTGCCACCACCCTCAACAAGGTCTGCGGTTCGGGCATGAAGGCCATCATGCTGGGCCATGACCTGATCAAGGCCGGCTCGGCCAGCATCGTCGTCGCCGGTGGCATGGAATCCATGTCCAACGCACCGCACATGATTCCCAACTCGCGCACCGGCAACCGCTACGGCAACTTCCAGGCGGTGGACCACATGGCATGGGACGGCCTGACCAACCCGTATGACGGCCAGGCCATGGGCGTGTTCGCCGAAGCCACCGTCAGCAAGTTCGGCTTCACCCGCGAGGAGCAGGACGCCTACGCCATTGAATCGGTCAAGCGTGCCCAGGCCGCCGTGGCCAATGGTGCGTTCAGCGATGAAATCGTCCCGGTGAAGGTCAGCACCCGCAAGGGTGAAGTCGAGTTCGCCCAGGACGAGCAGCCGGGCAAGTCGGACATCGCCAAGATCCCGACCCTGCGCCCGGCGTTCAAGAAGGACGGCAGCGTCACCGCCGCCAGCTCCTCCAGCATCTCCGACGGCGCTGCCGCGGTGGTCCTGCTGTCGGCTGACGAAGCCGCCCGTCGTGGCCTGCAGCCGCTGGCCCGCATCGTGGCCCATGCCACCTTCTCGCAGGAACCGGAGTGGTTCACCACCGCCCCCATCGGCGCGATCAACAAGGTGCTGGAAAAGGCCGGCTGGAACGTGGCCGATGTGGACCTGTTCGAGGTCAACGAAGCCTTCGCCGTGGTGGCCATGGCGCCTATCCGCGAACTGGGCATTCCGCACGAAAAGGTCAACGTCAATGGCGGTGCCTGCGCACTGGGTCACCCCATCGGCGCATCGGGCGCGCGTCTGGTTGTCACGCTGGTAAATGCACTGCGCACGCAGGGCCTGAAGCGTGGCATCGCCACCCTGTGCATTGGTGGCGGCGAAGCAACTGCCATCGCCATCGAATTGAATTAATTGACGTTTATCAGTTTTTTTGAAACCTGAATGCGTATCCGCTTGACACCCGAAATGGGCTTGTCATCATGTTCACGGCGCGCAATGGCGCGTTGCCAATTTCACGACGAGGATTCACAAATGAGCATCAACAAGCTGCTGATCGCGATGAC
>DALZZG010000013.1:0-18943 GCA_031987665.1 Stenotrophomonas sp.
TGGCGCGGCCGCCGGGTGCGCCGCATGGCCCGCGCCTGCAGCTGCGCGCGGTGGGCAGCGAGTCGCGCATCGAGTGGCTGCTGGATGGCCGCTGGATCGCCCGCACCGAGGGCGCAAGGGTGTTCACCCGCGACTTCGACGAACCCGGTGACCACACCCTGACCGCCCTCGCCGAAGACGGCGCCTGGACCCGCGTCCGTTTCCGCGTGGTCAATTGACTCAGGTCCGCAAAAAAGAAGCCCCTCTCCCGCAGGCGGGAGAGGGGTTGGGGTGAGGGCAGGTTTCGGGTAAGTCAGGCGTTGATGTGTCCGCAGCCGGTGAAACGGCTGCCGCGATTGAAACGGCTGCCGCGATTACTCGCCGATCCACCCAGCCAGCATGTCGGCGAAATCATCAGCGTGGTCCTCTTCCTGCGCCAGGATCTGCTCCAGGATGCGCTTGGTCGTGGTGTCCTTGTCGCCGATGAAGTTGATCATCTCGCGGTAGCTGTCGATGGCGATGCGCTCGGCTATCAGGTTCTCGCGCACCATGTCACGCAGGTTGCCGCCTTCCTTGTACTCGGCGTGCGAGCGGTCGGTGAGCGTATCCGGGTTGAGGTCCGGCTCGCCGCCCAGCTGCACGATGCGCTCGGCCAGCATGCCGGCGTGCGCCTGCTCCTGCTGCGCATGCTCCAGGAACTCGGCCTTCACCGCATCGGCCAGCATGCCCTTGGCCATGTAGTAGTGGCGGTAATAGCGCAGCACGCACACCCATTCGGTGGCCAATGCCTCGTTGAGCAGTTTGATCACCGCTTTGCGGTCGGCACTGTAGGACGGCGTGATCGCACCATCCTCGATGCTCTTGCGCGCGTTGGCACGCAGCGTTTTGCGGTCGGTGAAGCCTGCCGGCTGGCTGGGCGTGGACGACTTGGCGCTGGTCTTCTTGGCGGCTGGCTGTTTGCTCATGGCTGGCCTTCTCCTCGTTGGGGTGAGTGGTTAATCCGGCAGATGTGCGAGTACGTATTCGGCCGAGGACACCTCGAACTTGCCGGGTTCCTCGATGTAGGCGCCACGTACCACGCCATCTTCGATATACAACGCGAACCGGCGGCAGCGCGTGCCCATGCCGGAACTGCTCGCGTCCATTTCCAAGCCCAGTGCGCGGGTGAAGTCACCGTTGCCGTCGGACAGCATCTGCAGGCCGTCCGGAATCTCCTGGCTGCGGCCCCAGGCCTGCATCACGAACGGGTCGTTGACCGCCATGCAGAACACCGCGATGCCGCGGCTGCGGAAATCATTGAAGTGCTCCACGTAACCGGGCAGATGGCGGGCCGAGCAGGTCGGGGTGAAGGCGCCGGGCACGGCGAACAGCACCGCCTTGCCGCCCTCGAACAGTGCGGCGGTATCGATCGTCTCCAGACCCTCGCGCAGACGCTTGAGGATGACCTCGGGAATACGGTCGCCAACATGGATGGACATCAGGAGCTCCTGTGCTGAATGTCAGTTTAGTGATCGGTTGCAAGCGCAGCGTCAACGGCTTGAAAACGCCGTGTTCACACAACACCTCGTTGACATGGGAACGGCATCACCATTCCGGCATGTCGGCCCCCCGTCTCCAGGAGGACATATGAGCATCGTACGTTATCGCCAGTGGCCGACCCAGTCTGAAATCCGCGATCTGCTCGCGCCGTTGCTGGACACCCAGCGCAACGCAGCACAGGGCTGGGTGCCTGCGGTCGATATCCGCGAAGAAGCCACCGGGTTCCTGCTGCTGGCCGATCTGCCGGGTGTGGAACCGGCCAGCATCCAGGTGCAGATGGACAAGGGCATTCTCTCCATCAGCGGCGAGCGCGGCGCGCCGGCAGCGGCAGGCGAGGGCATGTTCGCGCGCAACGAACGCGGGCATGGTGCTTTCAGCCGACGTTTCGCCCTGCCGGATACCGCCGATGCCGACGGCATCGTGGCCAGCAGCCATGACGGTGTGCTGGAAATCCGCATCCCCAAGCGCGAGGAGCCCGCGCCGCGGCGCATCCCGGTGGGGCAGGTGGCCGCCAATCAGGCCGTGTGAGCACGCCTCCACCAGCGTTGGCCGTGGTGGCCGTTAGAATGGCACCACGGCCGTAGCCGGTTGCATGACGGCCCGTTGCCGAAAGGCGGCGGGCCTGGCTTTTTTGCAGAGGTGCATGGATGGAATTCAAGGATTACTACGCCACGCTCGGGGTTGAACCCACTGCGGGCGATGCCGAGATCAAGACTGCCTACCGGCGGCTGGCGCGCAAGTACCACCCGGACGTAAGCAAGGAAGCCGGTGCCGAGGAGAAGTTCAAGGCGGTCAACGAGGCTTACGAGGCGCTGCGCGACCCGCAGAAGCGCCAGGCCTACGACCAGCTGCGCGCGCAGGGTTACCGCCCGGGCGAGGAGTTCCAGGCCCCGCCGGATTTCGGTGGCGCGCAGGGCTTCGACTTCGAGGAAGTGTTCGGCGGCGGTGGTGCCGGTGGCGGTTTCAGCGATTTCTTCGAGAGCCTGTTCGCGCGCCAGCGCGGCGGGGCGGGTGCCGGTGCGCGTGGCCGTGGCGGTTTCGAGGGTGGCTATGGCGGCCCGCAGCCGATGCGCGATACCCGCGCCAAGCTGTCGGTGCCGCTGGAAGCGGCCTACAAGGGCGAAAGCCTGCGCCTGAACATCGATGGCCGCCAGCTCGACGTGCGCGTGCCCAAGGGCATCCGCCCGGGACAGGTGATCCGTCTGGCCGGGCAGGGCAGCGGTGGCGGCAACCTGATGCTGGAAGTGGAGTACGCCGCCCACCCGCAGTTCGAGGTGGATGGCCGCAACATCCTCTACACCCTGCAGGTCACGCCGTGGCAGGCGGCGTTGGGCACCAGCATCAGCGTGCCCACGCTCGGCGGCGCGGTGGAACTGAAGGTGCCGGCGGATTCGGACAGCGGCCGCAAGCTGCGGCTGCGTGGCCGTGGCCTGCCAGGCAAGCCGGACGGCGACCAGATCGTGGAACTGGAAGTGGTGGCGCCGGTGGCCGGCAACGAAACTCAGCGCAAGGCCTACGCGGACCTGGCCAAGGCTTTCGGCGAAGGCTGAAGCGCTGCTGCGGTGGGTGGTGATGGGAAGGCGGGCATTGCCCGCCTTTTCGCTTTCTGGAGGGTCGGGCATTCCCCCTCTCCCGCCCTTCGGGCACCCTCTCCCGCGAGGGGAGAGGGGAAAGCGCTGCAGTTGCCAGCCCCGCCTCGACTTGCGACATCCTGAGCCCCTCTCCCCGCGCGGGAGAGGGTGCCCGAAGGGCGGGAGAGGGCAGCTTCCGCACAAAAAAAAGCGGGCAGAACGCCCGCTTTCGCTCACCGCATCAACAGCCACCGGCTCAACTGACCGGCGGTGCCTCGGCGCTGAAAATCTGCTCGATCACCGCCGACAGGTCTTCTTCGGTGAAAGGTTTGGTCAGGTAGGCCTTGGCCCCCTGACGCATGCCCCACAGGCGGTCGGTGTCCTGGTCCTTGGTGGTCACCAGAATCACCGGGATGTGCTGGGTGGTGGCCTCACGCTTGAGGGTGCGCGTGGCCTGGAAGCCGTTGAGGTTGGGCATCACCACGTCCATCAGGACAAGGTCCGGCAGCACGGTCTTGGCGACCTCCACCCCGGAAGCGCCATCAGTGGCGGTGAAGGTCTCGTGCCCCAGCTTTTCGACAATGCGCTGGATGCCCATCAACTGCGACGGTGAATCGTCAACGATCAGGATGCGCGCCATGTTCTTCCCCATATGGTGAGCGGAGTGTAGTGCGCCGCAGGGGCTTGCGTGAAGCAATTGGGCACCGGTTTCCCGCCAGTCGTGATCTGGGTCAATCGATTCTTACGACGGTACGCCCAAAGGACTTGCCTTCGAGCATGGTGGAGAACACGCCCGGCAGCTCCTCCAGCCCCACTTCGCGGGTGCAGATGGTGTCCAGGTGGTGCGGCTTCCAGTCACTGCCCAGCAGCGCCCAGACCTGCCCGCGGATGTCGCGCGCGGTGCCGGCCGAAGCCACGCCCAGCAGCGAAACGCCACGGATGATGAAAGGCATGACGGTCATGTCCAGTTCGGCGCTGGCGGCCAGGCCGGCCGAGGCCACGTTGCCGTAAGGGGCGGTCTGTGCGAGCAGGCTGGTCAGCATCGGTCCGCCCACGTTGTCCAGCCCGCCGCCGAAACGGGCCGATTCCATGGGCCGGGTGGTGGCCAGTGCGTCGCGGCCCAGCACCTGCGCGGCGCCGATGGAGGTCAGGTAGTCCGCCGCCTCGGCCTTGCCGCTGATGGCATGCACCTCGTAGCCGGCGCGGCTGAAGATATCCACCGCCAGCGAGCCGACGCCGCCGGTGGCACCGGTGACGGCCAGCGGGCCATGGGCCGGCGACTGGCGGTTTTCACGCATGCGGAACAGCGCCAGCGCAGCGGTGAAGCCGGCGGTGCCCAGCACCATCGCCTCGCGCGCGTCCAGGCCGGCCGGCAGCGGAATCACCCACTGGCTTTCCAGTCGCACATACTGGCTGTAGCCGCCGTCACGGGTCTCGCTCAGGCCGCAACCGGTGGTCAGCACCCGGTCGCCCTCGCGGAAGCCGGGGTCGTTGGAGGCCACCACTTCGCCGGCCACGTCGATGCCGCCCACCAGCGGGAAGCGGCGCAGAATCTTGCCCTTGCCGGTGCCGGCCAGCGCGTCCTTGTAGTTCACCGATGACCAGCGGGCGCGGATGACCACCTCGCCCGGGCTGAGCTGGTCCAGCGTCATCGGCTCCACGCCGCTGCGGTAGCCGGCGTCGTCGTTGTGGATGCGGAAGGCGGAGAAGGGAGCGGAAACGGACATCGGCTGGCCTGCGGTGGAGCGGGGGGAACCCCACGATAGCCGCTGCGCTCAGGAAGGTCTGCCCCGCAGGGCGGCCCGCCCTGAACACAAATGGCCACCGCGCCGCCCCTGTCAGTGGCGCAGATCAGCCAGATCAAGCACTTGCGTGGCCTCCGGCGCCTTGGACGGGCCGGGTTCGTACAGCCCTGAACCTGCATGCAGGCTGCCTTGTTAGAATCGGGGTTCGATTTGATGGCCGGCCGGCGGAATCCCTGCCCTGGCCCTGACAGACGGAGCATGCATGGCCTGGAATACACCCGGCGGCAATGGCGGGGGCGCGGACGACAACCGCGGCACCCGCAAGCCACGCGGCGGCAATGGCAACGGATGGGGCGGCGGTGGCCTGCCCGGCCCGTTGCGCGACCTGTTTGATGGCGGCATCTGGCGCTGGGCGCTGATCGCGGTGGCCCTGCTGGTGCTGTTCTCCAGCTTCCAGCTGATCGGTGAACAGCAGCGCGGCGTGGTGCTGCGCTTCGGCCAGTTCTCGCGCATCCTGCAGCCGGGCCCGAACTTCAAGCTGCCGTGGCCGATCGAGTCGGTGGCCAAGGTCAACGCGACCCAGATCAAGACCTTCAGCAGCAACGTGCCGGTGCTGACCCGCGACGAGAACATCGTCAACGTGTCGGTGAACGTGCAGTACCGCGTGGATGACCCGCGCCAGTACCTGTTCGGCACCGTCGATGGCGACCAGATGCTGGAGCAGTCCGCGCAGAGCGCGGTGCGCGAGCAGGTGGGCCGCGCCGACCTGAACACCGTGCTCAACAACCGTGGCCCGCTGGCCGCGGTGGCCGAGCAGCGCCTGCAGGCCTCGCTGAAGGCCTACAACACCGGTCTGGTCGTCACCGGCCTGACCCTGCCCGACGCGCGTCCGCCGGAAGAAGTGAAGCCGGCCTTCGACGAGGTCAACGGTGCGCAGCAGGTCAAGGAACGCCTGATCAACGAAGCCCAGGCCTACGCCGCCAAGGTGGTGCCGGAAGCGCGCGGCCAGGCGTCGCGCGCACGTACCACCGCCGAGGGCTACAAGCAGGCCTCCATCGCCCGCGCCGAGGGTGACGCACGCCGCTTCAGCCTGCTGCAGGCCGAGTACAAGAACGCGCCGGAAGTCACCCGCAAGCGCCTGTGGCTGGAAACCGTGCAGCAGGTGCTGGCCGAGAACCGCAAGGTCATCGGCGGTGACGGCCGTCAGCTGATCTATGTGCCGATGCCGGCCGATACCGGCAAGGCCGCGGCCAACCCGCAGCTGACCCCGGACATGGTGGTGCCGGCGCTGCCGTCGGCCACCGACAACATTCGCAACGCGGACCGCTCGGTCTCGCGCTCGGTAACCCGTGAGGAGGCCGGCCGATGAAGAATTCATTCGTGATTGGCCTGGTGGTCGTTCTGCTGCTGGGCCTGCTGGGCTCGGTCTACGTGGTGCGCGAAGACCAGACCGCCATGGTGCTCAACCTGGGCAAGGTGGTGCGCTCGGACATCAAGCCAGGCCTGCACTTCAAGGTGCCGCTGGTGGAGACGGTGCGCGTGTTCGATCGCCGCTTCCAGGTGCTGGACACCGCCCCGGCGCGTTACTTCACCGCCGAGCAGAAGGACGTGAGCGTGGACTTCTTCGCCATCGGCTACATCTCCGATGTGCGTTCGTACTACCGCGCCACCGGGGGCGACGGCAAGGTGGCCAATGCCCGCCTGGCGCCGATCATCACCGACTCGCTGCGCAACCAGATCAACTCGCGCACGCTGCAGGCGCTGGTGTCCGGTGACCGTGGCGAGCTGATCGCCGGCCAGCTCAAGAGCATCAACGAGGCGGTCAAGCCGCTCGGCATGCAGATCATCGACCTGCGCATCAAGCAGATCGACCTGCCGACCGACAGCCAGGTCATCACCGACGTGTACGAGCGCATGCGCGCCCAGCGCAAGCAGGAGGCCGCCAAGCTGCGCGCCGAAGGCGAGGAGCAGTCGCTGACCATCCGTGCGCAGGCCGACCGTGAGAGCACCGTCATCGTGGCCGAGGCCGAGCGTGACGCGCAGGAACTGCGCGGTGAAGGCGACGCACAGGCTGCCGCAATCTACGGCAAGGCTGGTTCGGCCGATCCGGCGTTCTACGCGTTCTACCGCAGCCTGGAGGCCTACCGTGGCTCCATGACCGACGGCAACGGCGTGATCGTGCTCGACAAGAACGACCCGTTCCTGCAGTACCTCAAGAACGACCGCTGACAAGAGGCGTAGTGCCGAGCCATGCTCGGCATGAAAGCCACCCATAGTGCCGAGCCATGCTCGGCATGGGGCTTCCGCGACCAACCTGCCCGTAGTGCCGAGCCATGCTCGGCATGGGCTTTCCCTGATAAGGCCCAGCGGAGCATGGCTCCGCTCTACGGGCTCGGGAGCGGCCACTGAACGGCCCATCACCCTCGGGACAGGTCTGAACGATCAGGGGTGGTAGCCGTCAGGCAAAACCCGGATAATCCAGAAAAGCCGGTCGGGGTGTCCCGTCTGGCTTTTTCCGTGTTTGGCCCCGGTGTTTGCCGGCGTCCCCCGATGGGGCGCCCTCCATGGCAGACGAAGGGCGATGCACGGCCCCGTCCGCGGCCCCGATGGCCGCAGCAAACTCAGGAGTCACCCGTCATGGGTCAATCAGTTGTTGTTCTCGGCGCCCAGTGGGGCGATGAAGGCAAGGGCAAGATCGTCGATCTGCTGACCGAGGAAATCGGCGCAGTGGTTCGTTTCCAGGGCGGCCACAATGCCGGCCACACCCTGGTCATCAACGGCAAGAAGACCGTCCTGCACCTGATTCCGTCCGGCATCCTGCGCGATGACGCGCTGTGCCTGATCGGCAATGGCGTGGTGATTTCCCCGGCCGCACTGCGCAAGGAAATCGAGGAGCTGGAAACGGCCGGCGTGGAAGTGCGCTCGCGCCTGAAGATCTCCCCGGCCGCGCCGCTGATCATGCCGTACCACATTGCCCTGGACCAGGCGCGCGAGAAGGCTGCCGGCGGCAAGGCCATCGGCACCACCGGTCGCGGCATCGGCCCGGCCTACGAAGACAAGGTGGCACGTCGCGGCATCCGCGTGGCCGACCTGCATTACCCCGAGCAGCTGGCTGAAAAGCTGCGCGCTGCGCTGGATTACCACAACTTCGTGCTGACCAAGTACCTGGGCGTGGAAGCGGTTGATTTCGACACCGTCTACGCCGAAGCGCTGGCGTTCGGCGAATACGTCGAGCCGATGAAGTCCGACGTTGCCGGCATCTGCCACGACCTGCGCAAGCAGGGCAAGCGCGTGCTGTTTGAAGGCGCGCAGGGTGCGCTGCTGGACATCGACCACGGCACCTACCCGTACGTCACCAGCTCCAACACCACCGTCGGTGGCGCACTGGCCGGCACCGGCGTGGGCGCGGATTTGATCGACTACGTGCTGGGCATCGCCAAGGCCTACGCCACGCGCGTCGGCGGTGGCCCGTTCCCGACCGAGCTGGACGATGAAATCGGCCAGGGCATCCGTGACCGTGGCGCCGAGTACGGTGCATCCACCGGCCGTCCGCGTCGCTGCGGCTGGATGGACATCGTCGCGCTCAAGCGTGCGGTGGCCATCAACGGCATTTCCGGTCTGTGCATCACCAAGCTCGACGTGCTCGATGGCATGGAGAAGCTCAAGGTCTGCATCGCCTACGAATACCGCGGCAAGCGCACCGAGTACGCACCGCTGGATGCGCAGGGCTGGGAAGAGTGCACTCCCGTGTACCTGGAGTTCCCGGGCTGGAGCGAGAACACCCACGGCATCACCGAGTGGGACAAGCTGCCGCCGGCCGCCCGCGCCTACCTGCGCGCGCTGGAAGAACTGGCAGGCTGCCCGATCTCCATCGTCTCCACCGGCCCGGACCGCGACCACACCATGATCCTGCAGGATCCGTGGGGCTGATCACGGCCACGCCATAGCGCGCCCCGGCGTGCCAGCGACGCCCCGCGAAAGCGGGGCGTCGTCGTTCATGGGGCGGGGCAGGCGTGGCCTGCATGCCACCCCGCGTGATACGCGCTGACCTTCGCAGGGGTCACGCACCCACCTCTGCCTGCGCTGCAGCGTCTGAACCATACAGCTGCAATGTGGAGTGGCATGTCCCACGCCGCGGTCTGTGGAAAAGTCCACACATTCAGGCATCATCGTAAGTCAGCCAGGCTCCCCAGATTTTCTGCAGTCAGTGATGCGCATCGACCCCGCCGAAATTGAAGCTTTGTTTGACGCCATTCCCAGCGTGCTGTTCTTCGCCAAGGACAGTGCCGGGCGCTATACGCACGTCAACATGACGATGATGCAGCGCCTTGGCATGAAGTCGCGCAGCGAGGTCATCGGCAAGCGAGCCGATGAGCTGTACCCCATGGGCATGAGCGAGGCCTATGTCGCCCAGGACCAGCGCGTGCTGGCGGGCGAGGTGATCGAGAACGTGATGGAGCTGCAGCTGTTCGCCAACCAGCAGCCCGGTTGGTGCCTGACCTGCAAGCGGCCCATCATCGAGGACGGGCAGGTGGTGGGGCTGGTGGGCATTTCGCGCGACCTGGGCCAGCGTGGCGGGCTGGAGTCGCAGTACGAACCGCTGCGGCTGGCGCTGGACTACCTCAACACGCACTACGCCGAGAACGTCCGCATGCAGACCCTGCTGGACATCACCGGCTTCTCGCTGTCCAAGCTGGAGCGCTCGTTCCGCAAGGTGTTCCAGATGACACCGCAGCAGGTGCTGACCCGGCTGCGCATCCAGATCGCGCTGCACCTGCTGCACGGTGATGAAAGCGTGGCCAGCATCGGCCAAGCCTGCGGCTTCAGTGACCAGAGTGCGTTCACCCGCAAATTCAAGGCTGAAGTGGGCATGGCGCCGCGCCAGTACCGGGCGATGATCGCCGCGCGCAGCGAACCGGCCTGAGCCACGCGGCACCGTCGCAGCCGCTGCGACCGTGCTCGGCTATGCTGCGGTGCCCCGCAGCAGGAACCTTCATGGCCAAGACCCGCAACAGCGCCTACGTCTGCACCGAATGTGGTGCCGAGTACAGCAAATGGCAGGGCCAGTGCAGCGAATGCGGGGCCTGGAACGTACTCAGTGAAGTGGTGCTGGAGAGCGCTGCCGCGGCCAAGTCACCGGCGGCGCGTCGCAGCGGCTGGGCGGGCAAGGTCGATGCGCCGAAGATCACCGCGCTCAAGGATGTGCAGCAGACCGAACACCTGCGCGTGTCCACCGGCATCGGCGAGTTCGATCGCGTGCTTGGCGGCGGTCTGGTCGAAGGTGCGGTGATCCTGGTGGGCGGCGACCCCGGCATCGGCAAGTCCACGCTGCTGCTGCAGGCGGTGGCGAAGATGGCCGGCACGCTGCCGGTGCTGTACGTCACCGGTGAGGAATCGCTGGCCCAGGTGGCAGGCCGCGCCGTGCGTCTGGATCTGCCGCTGGAAGGCCTCAATGGTCTGGCGGAAACCGGTGTGGAGAACATTCTGAAGCACGCCGCCAGCGCACGCCCCAAGCTGATCGTGGCCGATTCCGTGCAGACCCTGTGGACCGAATCGCTGACCGCCGCACCGGGCTCGGTGAGCCAGGTGCGCGAGAGTGCCGCGCGGCTGGTGCGCTTTGCCAAGGAGACCGGCACCGCCGTGTTCCTGGTCGGCCACGTCACCAAGGAGGGCGGCATCGCCGGCCCGCGCGTGCTCGAGCACATGGTCGATGCGGTGCTGTATTTCGAGGGCGAGAGCGGCAGCCGGTTCCGCGTGCTGCGCGCCTTCAAGAACCGCTTTGGTGCGGTCAACGAACTCGGTGTTTTCGCGATGGGTGAGAAGGGGCTGAAGGAAGTGCCCAACCCATCGGCGATTTTTCTTTCCGGCGGCAGCACGCGCCAGCCGGGCAGCTGCGTGATGGTCACCCGCGAGGGCACGCGCCCGTTGCTGGTGGAAGTGCAGGCGCTGGTGGATTCTTCGCCACTGTCCAACCCGCGCCGCGTGGCGGTAGGCCTGGAGCAGAACCGCCTGGCCATGCTGCTGGCGGTGCTGCACCGTCATGGCGGTGTGCTGGTGGGCGACCAGGACGTGTTCGTCAACGTGGTCGGCGGCATCCGCGTGCAGGAAACCGCCGTGGATCTGCCGGTGCTGCTGGCCGTGCTGTCCTCGCTGCAGGACCGGCCGCTGGCGGAGAAGACCATCGCCTTCGGCGAGGTGGGCCTGTCCGGTGAAATCCGCCCGGTGCCCAATGGTGAGGATCGACTGCGTGAAGCTGCTACGCATGGTTTCAAGCGCGCCATCGTGCCCAAGGCCAACGCGCCGAAGACCGGCGTGGTGAAGGGCATGGAGGTCATCGCGGTGGAGCGGCTGTCCGAAGCGCTGGAGGCCGCGGCGGAGTAGGGGCGACGCTCGAACGGCACCCCTCCCCAGTCCTCCCCTTGCCTATGGCAAAGAGAGGGAGCCAGAGGCGCCGCATCCCTCGGTCCCTACCGTTCGCATGACCTGCTCCCTCCCTTTGGCGCAGCCAAGGGGAGGGCTGGGGAGGGGTAAGCTCCGCAGCCCTTCAGAAGAAAGAGCGAGCGCCCGCAGGCACCCAGCAACCCATCACCCGCGGTGCAGCACCAGTTCGATCACGAACTGGCTGCCGAAGAAGGCCAGCAGCAGCAGCGCCATCGCGCTCAGGGTCCAGTGCACCGCCTTGATGCCGCGCCAGCCGTAACGGCGGCGGCCCACCAGCAGGATGCCGAACACCAACCAGGACAGCACGCTGAGCACGGTCTTGTGCACCAGCTTCTGCTCCAGCAGGTTGTCCACGAACAGCACGCCAGTGACCAGGGTCAACGTCAGCAGACTGAAGCCCACCGCGATCGTGCGGAACAGCAGGGTTTCCAGATCAGCCAGCGGCGGCAGCGCACGCAGCCACGCGTGGAAGTCGCGGCGGCGCAGGGCGCGCTCCTGCAGCCACAGCATGATGGCCAGCAGCGCGGCCACGCTCAGCGTGGCGTAGGACAGCAGCGCCAGCCAGGCGTGGGTGGCCAGCCGCCAGCCCAGCGGCTTGCTCGGTGCGTGGCCATAGCTGTGGTAGGCCAGCAGCAGGATCGCCGCCATCGGCAGCACCACCACACCCAGCGCAGCCATGCGCCCGCGCGCGCCCACCAGCGTGGTCAGCAGGGCCATGCCCAGCGCCACCAGCGACAGTGCCGCGAAGAAGTGCATGTCCGGTCCGCCGCTCGTGTGCAGCGCCACCCACAGGTGGTAGCCGGCATGCAGCAGGATCGCCGCGCCAGCGGGCACCAGCCAGGTGCCTGCAGGCGGATTGCGATCGGCCGCCAGGCCGCGCACCAGCAGGGCGGTGGCCAGCAGATAGAGGACGGCGGCGATGAGAACGATTGTCATCGGCACAGTTTCTCACACGCGCCAGCCGCTGGCGATGCGCAACCGCGTGCTCCGGCGCTGCCCGCTATACTTGGGATCTCTGTACTGACGATTCCCGCAGGTTGCACCGCATGTTCGAGTCACTGACCCAGCGCCTTTCCGGCACCATCGAGCGTCTGCGTGGGCGCGGCCGCCTGACCGAGGAGAACATCCGCGAGGCCACCCGCGAAGTCCGCATCGCCCTGCTGGAGGCCGACGTGGCCCTGCCGGTGGTGCAGGCGCTGGTGGAGAAGATCAAGGTCCGCGCTGTCGGCCAGGAAGTGCTCAAGTCGCTGACCCCCGGCCAGGCGCTGATCAAGGTCGTGCGCGACGAGCTGACTGCGGTCATGGGCTCGCAGGCCACCGACCTGAACCTCAACGTGCCGGCACCGGCCATCATCCTGATGGCGGGCCTGCAGGGCGCCGGCAAGACCACCACGGTCGGCAAGCTGGCCAAGCACCTGAAGGAAAAGCGCAAGAAGAAGGTGATGGTGGTGTCGGCCGACGTGTACCGTCCGGCCGCCATCGAGCAGCTCAAGACTTTGGCCGACCAGGTGGGCGTGCTGTTCTTCCCGTCCGCATCGGACCAGAAGCCGGTGGACATCGTCCGCGCGGCCATCGACGACGCGCGCCGGTCCTTCGTGGACGTGCTGCTGGTCGATACCGCCGGCCGCCTGGCCATCGACGAAGCGATGATGGCCGAGATCAAGGCCCTGCACGCGGCGATCAACCCGGCTGAAACCCTGTTCGTGGTCGATTCGATGACCGGCCAGGACGCGGCCAATACCGCCAAGGCCTTTGGTGAAGCGCTGCCGCTGACCGGCGTCGTGCTGACCAAGACCGACGGTGACGCCCGTGGCGGTGCCGCGCTGAGCGTGCGCTACATCACCGGCAAGCCGATCAAGTTCACCGGTACCGGTGAAAAGGTCGACGGCCTGGATGTGTTCCATCCCGAGCGCGTGGCCAGTCGTATCCTGGACATGGGCGACGTGCTGTCGCTGGTGGAGCAGGTTGAGCAGCAGGTCGACAAGGACAAGGCGCAGAAGCTGGCCGAGAAGGTCGCCAAGGGCAAGAAGTTCGACCTCAACGACATGCGCGACCAGCTGGAGCAGATGCAGAACATGGGCGGCATCGGCAGCCTGATGGACAAGCTGCCGGGCCTGGGGCAGATCCCCGACCACCTCAAGCAGCAGGTCACGCAGAGCAAGGAAGTGCCGCGCATGATCGCCATCATCAACTCGATGACCAAGAAGGAGCGCCGCAACCCGGGGCTGCTCAACGGCTCGCGCCGCGCCCGCATCGCGCGTGGCTCCGGCACCCAGCCGGCCGACGTCAACAAGCTGATGAAGCAGTACATGCAGATGGAAAAAATGATGGGCAAGCTGTCCGGTGGTGGCATGAAGGGCATGATGCGCAACATGAAGGGCATGCTTGGTGCGATGGGCGGCGGAAAGGGCGGCCTGCCGTTCCGCTGAGTACAACGAGCGGATAGGGAGGCGCTGCGTCGTGCCCTGGTCGCCCGGTCAGCACCTCGTCCTGCTGGGGCTGGCCTTGATGCTGGCGCTGCGGCTGGCATCCGGTTGGGCGGTGGTGCCGGCCATGTTCGTGCTGTGGGTCGTGCTGCTGTTGATGGCCGGGCTGGTCGATGCCTTGTTCCGGCGCCGGATCGCATCACCTTTGGCACAGGCGCCTGTGCCTGCGGTCACGCCTGCCGCGCTGCCCTGCCTGGGTACATCGCCGCTGCGTGCCGGTGCGCTGCCCCTGCCGGTTCAGGCAGGCCGCGAATGGCGCCGGCATGTTGCCGATCTAGCGCCCTTTGATAACGAGCGCTACCCGCGTGCGGGTATCTGCGATACGCGCAGGATGTTTCTGCGTGAGGGCGACGTGGTGCTGCTCCGCTTCCATCCAACGGGTGGGCAGGACGGCGGTGCGCCGATGGATTGGCGCTGTGACCTGTGCGGGCCGGACGATGATCAGCAGCGTTGGTTTGATGTTCACAGCCGGGACGACACCCGCATCCAGATCGAACGTAGCGGTGTGTATTCACTGGGTATCGGCCAAGGGGCACCGGGTACTTCGGGTGGTGTTGGCCACATCAGCATCTGGCTGAAGGTGCCCACGTCAGATGCGCTCCTGTTGTCATTGCAGCCGGCCAGTGGCGCGGCTTGCCGTTACGAGCGCGATGCCGATGGCAGCGTGGTGGCGCGGGTGGAAGGCGAGCCCAATCTGCGGACACGTTCGTGGCTGCCGCCGCACACTACCGATGCTGTGCCGCAGGGTGCGGCGCTGCTGTTCGCCAACGCCACGGATGCGTGGGATATCACCTGCGCAGCGGATGCTTCCAGCAACTGGATGGCGCGCTATCGGCACCTGCACCGGTGGTATCTGCAATTAAGCCGTGGCGATGTGCTGGTGCTGGAGCAGGCGTGGCAGTTGCAGGCATTCAATCAGCGCCTGCCCCGCGATGACGGTGCGATGGGATTCACCGATGGCAGCCTGCGGCTGCATGGCTTCGTGGACGGGCCGGATGTGTACCGTGGTGGTGTGGTGGATGATCAGTACGCGCTCGTCTGTGGTGCGGACGGCTTCTATTGCCTGGAGTTGGAGTTGCATGGTCCGCCCGAGTGGCGTGAGCGGCCCGCGTCGGGTTTCATCGACCTGCGCCTGTGGGGAGCGTTCCTGCAGCGGCCTGCGGCATTGCGCGACTTTGATCTGCGTGAAGGCTGGGTCGAGAGCCAGTATCGGATACTGATGCCTGTGCCGCGGGATCTGGCGTGAAGCGTCACGGCTCTTGGGTGTGAGAATGCGAAAACGAGGGGCTGTCCGGCGGCGGCATGAAGGGTATGCTGCGCGATGATGAGGGCCATGCTTGGCGTGATGGGCGGCGGAAAGGGCGGGCTGCCGTTCCGTTGATCGATACGAATTGCTGACGGTTCAACCAAGGGAGGGTGTTGTATGAAGAAGGGAATTTTCGTGGTGTCGCTGGTGCTGGCACTGAGTGCATGCGGTGAAGACCGTTCGCTGTCGCAGAAGGCCGGCAGTGCCATCAGCGGCACCGCCACCGATTTCGTCGCCGGCCTGGGCGAAGGCGTGGACAAGCGCATGGCGCTGAAGCTGGACGTGGATCCTACGCTCGCCGCCAATGGCATGACCGTGACCCTCGGCAAGAGCCGTGGCATGGGTTCCAAGGACGCATCGGTGTATGTAGTGGCGACCCGGCCTTACAAGGGCGCTTTCCTGGCGCGCGCGCTGGATGAATCCGGCACCGAGATCGGCCGTTCGCGCGTGGAGGTGGAGTTCACCGCCGACGACGCCAAGTACGTCAACTTCGTGTTCAACGAAGAGATGGACAGCCAGCTGGTGCGTTCCTACGGCATCTCGCTGCGCTGAACCGGATGAACGCCGAGGGCACCACCATCGCCCTCCGCAACCCTGCCGTGTCCGACCGGGTCGCTGGCTTCTGCCAGCGCTTCGGCATTGCGCTTCCCGTTCTGCTGGCGCCGATGGCCGGTGCCTGCCCGGTGCCGCTGAGCGCGGCGCTGGCCAATGCCGGTGGCATGGGCGCGATGGGGGCCGTGCTGTCCACCCCGGCGCAGATCGGTCAGTGGATGGCTGCTTTCCGCGAACAATCCCATGGGCCGGCACAGGTGAATGTATGGGTCCCGGACCCGGGCCCTGTGCGTGATGCCAACGCTGAGGCCGCCACCCGCGCCTTTCTCGGCCAATGGGGGCCTTCTGTGGAGGCTGGCGCCGGTGACGCCGGCCCCGCTGATTTCGATGCGCAGTTCGATGCGCTGATCCAGGCGCGGCCCGCGGTCGCCTCCACCATCATGGGGGTGTTCTCAGCTGCACAGGTGGCGCGGCTCAAGACCGAGGGCATCGCTTGGTTCGCCTGTGCCACCACGCTGGATGAAGCGCTGCAGGCGCAGGCGGCCGGTGCCGATGCGGTGGTCGCGCAGGGCATGGAGGCCGGTGGTCATCGCGGTGCTTTCGATGCCGCGCGTGCCGAGCAGCAGATGGTGGGCCTGTTCGCGCTGCTGCCGCGTCTTGCCGACAAGCTGCAGGTGCCGGTGATCGCCGCCGGTGGCATTGCCGATGGCCGGGGTGTGGCCGCTGCCTTGCTGCTGGGTGCAAGCGCGGTGCAGGTGGGCACCGCTTTTCTTGCCGCTGACGAATCCAGCATCGCGCCGGCCTGGCGCGATGCACTTGCCGCGACCGAACCAGAGGCGACCTGCGCCACGCGCGCCTTCAGTGGCCGGCTGGGGCGGGCGCTGTCCACGGCCTATGTGCAGGCGGCTCATGCCGACGGCGCGCCGCCGCCGCAACCGTATCCGGTGCAGCGTGGCCTGACGGCCGGCATGCGTGCGCAGGCCAATGCCGACAACCGCATCGACGCGATGCAGGCATGGGCCGGGCAATCGGCATGGCTGGCACGGCGCGCACCCGCGGCGGACATCCAGCGCGGGATGTGGGCACAGGCGCGGGAGCTGCTGTGATCCAGTATTTCTGCAATGGGGAGCAGGCCAGTGGCGAGGTGCTCGCAGCCGCGCAGGTGAACTATGGGCACTTCACGTCATTGCAGGTGCGCGACGGCGCGGTGCAGGGCTGGGCGCTGCATCTGCAACGGCTGCAGCAGGGCACCCAGGCTCTGTTCGGTGTGGATCTGGATGCCGGACAGGTGCAGTCATGGGTGAGGCAGGCGCTGGCCGACTGCAGCATGACGGATGCTTCCGTGCGCATCACCGTCTTCGCGCGCGCCTTCGATTTCCGCCAGCCGCTACGTCAGGTGCCGGTGGACGTGCTGGTGGCCGTGGCGCCGCCCGCCAGCATGCCGGCGCAACCGCGCACAGTGCTGCCGGTGCATTACCAGCGTGAGCTGGCGCACATCAAACACGTCGGCACGTTTCCGCTGTTCCACCATCGCCGGCAGGCGATGGCGCAGGGCCATGACGATGCCTTGTTCGTCGATGCGGCGGGCCGGGTGAGCGAGGGCACCACCTGGAATGTGGCGTTCTGGGACGGTCGGCAGGTGCTGTGGCCGTTGGCCGACATCCTGCACGGCGTGGCTGAGCAGTTGCTGGAGAACGGCCTGAAAGGGTTGGGGCAGGTGCAGGTGCGGCAGGCGATTCCGCTGTCGGCGCTGTCCGGTTTCAGTGGCGCGGTGGCCTGCAACGCCACCGGCCTGTGGCCGCTGGCGGGTGTGGGAGAAGGGCTGGTGTTCGGCCAGTCGGAAGAATTGCTGGCGATGCTCCGGCAGGCATTGGCGCTGGCGCCGTGGGAGCGGTTGTAGGCGCTTCGGCAGGGCGCACACGGACCGCAGTCAGCTGGAAACGCCCGTTCAGCCCTGTTCAGGTTGCGCCGGTTTCACGGACTTGGAATGCCCCCGCCGCGCCGCTATAATCGCCGGCTTACCGCGCCATCCTGGCGACTGGGCTACATAGGAAAAACCACCATGGTCAAGATTCGACTGACCCGCGGCGGCGCCAAGAAGCGTCCGTTCTACCACATCATCGTTACCGACGTCCGTAGCGCCCGCGACGGCCGCAACATCGAGCGCGTCGGCTACTACAACCCGGTTGCCCAGGGCGCCGAGCAGCGCGTGGTGCTGGACATCGCCGCCGTCGACAAGTGGGTTGCCAACGGCGCCCAGCTGACCGACAAGGTTCGCAACCTGTACAAGGAAGCGACCAAGGCTCAGGCCACTGCGGCCCGATTGGTTATGAATAAAGATTCCGGGCGCCGGATCCTGCTGGGCAGGGTTGCCGGCGCTTTTGGTGTGCGCGGTGAAGTGAAGCTCGAGTCCTGGACCGAGCCTCGCTCCGCCATTTTCCGTTACCAGCCGTGGATCCTGCGTACCCCTGCGGGGCAGGAGTCCGAGCTGTCCGGTGTGCGTGGCCGTGAATCGGGCAAGAGCCTGATCGCCACCTTCCCGGACGTGGATGACCGCAACGTGGTCGAGGCCATGCGCGGCACCGAGATCTACATCGCGCGCAGCGCACTGCCGCCGCCGAAGCCGAACGAATACTACTGGGTCGACCTGGAAGGCTTGGAAGTGCAGACCGTGGACGGCGTGAAGCTGGGCCAGGTCTCGCACCTGTTCAATACCGGCTCCAATGACGTGCTGGTGGTGCGTGGCGACCGTGAGCGCATGGTGCCGTTCGTGATGGACGATTTCATCAAGTCGGTGGATTTCGACGGCAACCTGATCGTCGTGGACTGGGACCCGGAGTTCTAGCGCCATGCGTGTGGATGTCATCAGCCTGTTCCCGGAATTCCTCGCCCAGTCGGCCGCACTGGGCGTGGTGGGGCGCGCGCAGGAGCGCGGCCTGCTGGAACTGCACGGCTGGAATCCGCGCGACTATGCCGAGGGCAACTACCGTCGGGTGGATGACCGCCCGTTCGGCGGCGGCCCCGGCATGGTGATGCTGATCGAGCCGCTGCGCGCTGCGCTGGCTGCTGCCCGCGCGGCCGACCCGCAGCCGGCGCCGTTGATCTACCTGAGCCCGCAGGGCCGACCGCTGACCCAGGCCAAGGTGCGCGAACTGGCGGCACTGCCGCGCATGATCCTGCTCTGTGGCCGCTACGAGGGCGTGGACGAGCGTTTCCTGACTGCCGAGGTGGACGAGGAGATCTCCATCGGTGACTACGTGCTGTCCGGTGGCGAACTGGGCGCGGCGGTGATCATCGATGCGGTCACCCGGCTGCAGGAGGGCG
>DALZZG010000013.1:19083-41174 GCA_031987665.1 Stenotrophomonas sp.
ACTGCCCGCATTACAGCCAGCCGGCCAGCCATGCGCTGGGCGAGGTGCCCGACGTGCTGCGCTCGGGCAACCATGCTGCCATCGCCCGCTGGCGCCGGCAGCAGTCGCTGCTGCGTACCGCCCTACGCCGCCCGGACCTGCTGGATGAGGCCAGCCTGGGCAAGGCCGACCGCAAGCTGCTGGCCGAGGCCCGTGAGGCCCTGGCGGCGGCCCAGCCCCCTACTGGCGCCGAGGGCGATCCGTAGGTTAGAATTGCGAGTTCCCGTTGGCTACTTGTGCCAGCAGGGTGCCAGAACAACAAACGTGCAGCGCAATCCGGTGACTGCATGAGCCCAAGCTGTCGAATCCGACACGCCCACCCCGAAAAATCGGTGTAATCCAATGAGCAAGCTGAACAAGTCCATCGTCGCGGAGTTCGAATCCGCCCAGGTCACCCGCGAACTGCCGAAGTTCAGCCAGGGCGACATCGTCGTGGTGAACGTGAAGGTGAAGGAAGGCAACCGTGAGCGCGTGCAGGCTTACGAAGGCGTCGTCATCGGCACCAAGAACGCCGGCCTGAACTCCTCGTTCACCGTCCGCAAGATCTCGCACGGCTACGGCGTCGAGCGCGTGTTCCAGACCCACAGCGCCCTGATCGACTCGGTCGAAGTGAAGCGCCGCGGTAAGGTTCGCGCCGGCAAGCTGTACTACCTGCGTGGCCTGGAAGGCAAGGCTGCTCGCATCAAGGAAGACCTGGCCGCCGCCCAGCAGGCCAAGGCCGCGCGTCTGGCCGCCAAGGCTGCCGCCGCCGAGTAATACCGCCGCAGGCCTCACGGTCTGTTGCAGCAACGGCCACCTCCGGGTGGCCGTTTGCGTTTGTGGCATCCGGCAAAGCGCACCGCACGTTCGCGTAGCCAGCTTGTGTAGCCCGGGTAAGCGCAGCGCACCCGGGGAATCGAAATGGCAGCAGAAGTGCCCGGCAATGCCGTCCGGCGAACGGTCAGTGCTTCCGCAGCTGAAACACCGCGTGGTCCCGGGTGCGCTTGCGCTTACCCGGGCTACGGGGGTGTGGGCCGCTGCTCAGCGGAAGTGGGCTTCGATCTGCTCCAGTGTCTTGCCCTTGGTTTCTGGCAGCCAGAAGGTGGCGACAAGGAAGAACACGAAGGTGCAGCCGGCCCAGAACAGGAACATGCTGGAGTAGCCGTGCTGGCCGACGGTGGGCAGGAACACCGCGGCGATCGAGGTGGAGACGAACTGGTTGATCAGCAGGGCGATGCTCATGCCGTTGGAGCGGATGCGGTTGGGCATCAGTTCGGACAGCGCCAGCCACACGCAGACGCCGGGGCCGACCGCGAAGAACGCCACGAACACCAGGATGCAGGTGGCGACCAGCCAACCATGCGTGGGCGGCGGCACCGGCCCGATCCACGCCTGCTCGATGTGCAGCGGTGCGGTGGCGGCGGTGGATGGATCCGGGAAGGGATTGAGGTGCAGGCGGCGGAAAAAGCTGCCGATGACGCTGTCGGCGCGCACGGTGGCGTCGCGCTGGATGCGCAGCTGGTGGTCGCTGGGGTTGTCGCTGCGCAGCGAGCGCACATCGCTGAAGCCGCCAAAGCTGTAGGACACGGTGAGCTGCAGCGGCTGGCCGCTGTGCAGCCGCGCGCTGGAAAGCTGGCGCCATTGGGTGGAGTCCATGTCCAGCTGCAGTGTGTCGGCCTGCACCATCTGCTGCAGGCGCGGCTGCACATCCAGCCGGCCCTGCTCGGTCTTGTAGAACAGCATGGCGGTGGCCAGCAGCGACAGACAGATGCCGCCGCTGCCGAGCATCAACAGGAACTTGCGGCCCTTGCGGTCCACCAGCAGCAGCGCCACGACGGTCATCAGCGCGTTGAGCAGTTTGATGGCCACATCCGCACCGTTGGCGGCGGCACCCGGCAGGCCGGCCTGGTTGAGGATGTTCACCGCATAGGCGAGCACCGAGTTGATGCCGGTGGCCTGGGTGCAGGCCAGCACCACGCAGGCGAGCAGGAACGGCACGACGTAGCGCCTGCTCAGCAGACGGTCGCGCTTGCCATCGGCGCCGGCATGCGTGGGCGCCTGTATCTGCGCCAGCGTCGGCTCCACCTGCGCGGCCGGCAGGGTGCGTTGCAGGCTGTGACGCGCGGCATCGATGCGCCCGCGCTGCACCAGCCAGCGTGGTGATTCGGACAGCCACAGCACGCCCACGCAGAACACCACGCCGGGCAGCAGGCAGCTCCAGAAAATGGTGCGCCATGCGTGGTCCTTCACCGCGAACAGTTCCTGCGCCTGCTGCACCAGCGGCAGGTTGCGCATGCTCTCGGTGGCGGCGTCCACGGCATGGGCCTGGTACAGGCCGATCAGTGCCGCCAGTACCAGACCGATGGTCAGCAGCAGCTGGAACATCGCCGCGCCACGGCCACGCCGTTCCGGCGCCAGCACTTCGGCCAGATACAGCGGCACCACGACGCCGATCAGGCCGCCGCTGATGCCCTGAAGCAGGCGGCCCAGCAGCAGCGGCGTATAACCGGATGCGAGCGCCATGATCGGGATGCTGGCGGTGAACAGCACGCCGGCCAGCAGCATGGCGCCACGGCGGCCGATGAGGTCGGCCACCATGCCGGCGAACAGCGAGGACAGCACGCTGCCCAGCAGCACGGCGGCCACCACGAAGCCCAGCTGCTGGCTGCTCAGCTGCCATGCGTGGCTGGCGGTTGCCTCCAGATAGGGCAGGGCACCGGCGATGATGCCGATGTCGATGCCGTACAGCAGGCCACCGAGGCCGGCGATGAACAACAGGTAGCGCACGGGCCAGCGTGGCGCGGCGTCGGTGGCGGGTACGGCGTGGGCGCTGTCGGTCATCGGGTTCGCTCCGGAAGGGGCGTCTGCATGGCCGGGCGCGGCAGGCCGCGTGCCGGCGCGTGGAGGGGGTATGTCAGGTGTGCTGCAGGTCGATCGCTTGGCCGCCCACCCACACCTGCTGCAGGTGCAGGTCCGGGCTCAGCACCACCATGTCCGCGCGCAGGCCGGGCGCGATGCGGCCACGGTCGTGCAGCGCCAGATAGTCGGCCTGGAAGGTGGAAACACGCTGCGCGGCATCGGCCAGCTCAAGGCCGACATCCACCAGATTGCGCAGTGCCTGGTCCATGGTCAGTGCGCTGCCGGCCAGCGAGCCGCTGGCAAGGCGCACGCAGCCCATGCATTTGTGCACGCGCTGTTCGCCGAGCGCGTATTCGCCATCGGGCATGCCGGTGGCGGCCGTGGCATCGGTCACTGCGTACAGGCGCGGAATGGCGCGTGCCGCCATGCGGATCACGCCGCGATGTACATGCTGCAGGTCGGGAATGATCTCGGCGTACTGCGCGTGTGCCAGCGCGGCGGCGGCGATACCGGGGTTGCGGTGGTCCACACCGGTCATGCCGTTGAACAGGTGGGTGAAGCCGGTGGCCCCTGCCTGCAGCGCGGCCACTGCGTCCTCATAGGTGCCGGCGCTGTGGCCCAGCTGCACGCGGATACCCATGTCCGACAGCGCGGGAATCAGCGCCGTGTGCTGGCCGATTTCCGGTGCGAGCGTGAGCACCTTGATCGGTGCCAGGGCATGCAGGTGCTGCACGGACTGCAGGGTGGCCTCCACCGTGCGCGGTGGCTGTGCGCCCAGCCGCTGCGGGCTGATGAAGGGTCCTTCCAGATGCACGCCGACGATCTGCGCGGCATCGCTGTCGGGGGCTGCCATCACCTGCGCCAGACCACGCAGCGCGTTCTCGATCTCGTCCATCGCCGCGGTCATGGTGGTGCCGAGCAGGCTGGTGGTGCCGTGGCGGGCATGGGTGCGCGCGATGGTGCGGGCCACGTCGCCGCCCTGCATCAGGTCCACGCCGGCGCCGCCGTGGACATGCAGGTCGATGAAGCCGGGCAGGATCACCGGCAACGTGCTGTCTTCAGCTGCGTGGTCGTCCACGTCCAGCGTGCGGATGTGCTGGTCGAAACGGACATGGCCGCGCCGCCAGCCGAGCGGGGTGAGAATGCGGCCGTGCAGCGCGTGCGGGGTGTTCATGGCGAGGGCTCGGCGATGATCACTTCTATGTCCTGCTGCAGCAGCCCTTCGCGGGTTGCGTCGTCGATGCCGGCATCGGTGATGATGGTGTGCACCTGGTCCAGTCGTGCGATGCGGTGCAGGCTGACCCGGCCGAACTTGGAGGCGTCGGTCAGCACCACGATGCGGCGCGCGCGTTCGACCATGCGGTGGTTCAGGCGTGCCTCGCCCTCATCGTGCGTGGTCAGGCCGAACTGCAGGTCCAGGCCATCCACGCCGAGGAACAAGGTGTCGAAGCTGTAGGTGGTAAGGCTGGATTCGGCCTGGCTGCCCTGCAGTGACAACGACTGCTTGCGCAGCTGGCCGCCGGTGAGCATCACTTCGATGCCCGGCGCGTTGGCAAGTTCCCAGGCGACGTTCAGGCCGTTGGTCATCACCGTGACGTCCTGATGGTCGTGCAGGTGGCGCGCCAGCGTCATGGTGGTGGAGCCGGAGTCGATGATGATGTTGTCGCCGGGGCGCACCAGCTGCGCGGCACGGCCACCGATGGATTCCTTCAGCGTGAGGTTCAGCGCATCCTTTTCATGGATGTCGTGTTCCTGCGGCGGCACGCGCACCAGCGTGGCCCCCCCGTGGGTGCGCGTGGCCAGACCCTGCGATTCGATCTGGCCCAGATCGGTGCGGATGGTCACGGCTGACACGCCGAACCGGTCAACCAGATCCGACACCTGCACCGCACCTTCGTCGATGAGGAGCTGCAGGATCTGCTGGCGGCGGGGACGGGTGTTGCGCATGGCCATCTGCTGGGTCCGTGAAAGGGAAAACGGAAGCTTACCTGTTGCCGGAAACCGAGGCTGCGGTATCGGCCTGTGACGTGCGCGGACCGGCCTGGTTGTGGCTGCAGGCGCGTGCGTATTCGGCCAGGCACAGGCCGATGTGGTGCTGCACCAGCGCGGTGGGCGTGTTGGCAAGCCGCCCGGCTCGCACCGCACGGAACTGCTCGGGCAGGTACTGGCTGAGCAGCACCAGCGGCGGCGCGTGCTGCTCAAGATTGGCGAACAGGGTGGCCACCGCGCGTTCCAGTTCCGGCTCGCCCCAGTAATAGCGGCAGCGGTCGCTGAAAGCGTAGGCACGCAGCATGCGCAGCGTGGCTTCGTCACCGTGGTAATGCGCCTGCCAGTGCTTCGGCTTGGCCAGCATCACCTGTTCCAGCACCTCTGGCAGCTGCGAGCAGCTTGCAGCCGGCAGCAGTTCGGCCTCGATGGCAGCCAGTGCGAACAGCGCCTCGCGATAGGCGAACGTGGCGGCGGGGCCCACCTTGAGGATGGCGAAGTGGTCGCGCACCAGCGCATGGAAGCCGGTTTCGCGCTGGTAGTCGGTGGAGTGCGCCTCGAACACCATGCGCGGCTGCTGCTCCAGGAAGTCGGCAAGCGTGGAGGCTTCCGCCGGGTCATAGTCGTGCACGCTGACCGCATCGAAATCCACGCCCGGCTGCACCACCATCGCGATGACGCGCTGCCAGGCATCGCGCAGTTCCGGGGTGTCGAATGCCTGCTGGTGGATGGCCAGCGTCTGCGCGGCTGCGGCAGGCGTGGTCACTGCCAGCCCACCTTCCAAAGAGGCTTCACCACCGGGCACCGGCACTTCGGTGCCGATCACATACACCGGCGGCGGCAGACCGTTGGCCTTCGCCGCGGCCTCAGCGATCACCGCCAGTTCCGCCGAACGCGCGGCAACCGTGGCATCGGGCAGCGGGGTGGGGTCGTCGGCGCAGGACATGCTGCAGTCGAGGTGGATCTTGTGGAAGCCGGCAGCCGCATAGGCCTCGATCAGCACGCGTGCGTTGGTCATGGCATCGGCGGCGGGCTGCTTCTGCCAGGCGTTGGGGCCAAGGTGGTCGCCACCGAGCACCAGCCGTTCGCGCGGGAAACCTTCTTCATCGGCAAGGCGCTGCACATAGTCGCGGTACTGCACCGGCGTCATGCCGGTGTAGCCACCGAACTGGTCCACCTGGTTGGAGGTAGCCTCGACCAGCAGCAGCGTGCCGTAGCGCGCGGCGACGTGCATGGCCGCGCGCAGCACCTGCTCGTTGCTGCAGCAGACGCTGTACAGGCCCACGTTGTGGCCTTGGCGATGGGAAGCGAGCAGGGTCTGCAGCGGTGACATGGGGGACTCCGTGGGGTACTCAGGACAGATCGGGTTGGCAGGCGAGCAGGGCTGCGCCGCGCGCGCCACCGGCATCGCCGAAACGTGGCGGCACGATGGGAGGCACTTCCACGCCGTTGAACAGATGCGTGCTGATCGCCTCGGGAAGCTGCTGGTACAGCGGCGCGTACTGCGACAGGCCGCCGCCGAGCACGATGACGTGCGGGTCCAGCGCCAGAATCAGTTCGGCGAAGCTGTGGGCGAGCAGGTCGCGGTGGATGTCCAGCGCCTGCCGTGCGCGTGTGTCACCCGCATCGGCCAGGGCAATGACTTCGCTGGCATTGGCCGCGCTGCCGCCCAGATGGCGTTCGATCATCGCCACGCCACTGCCGGAGACGTAACGCTCCACGCAGCCGCGCAGCCCGCAGCCGCAATCAAGAAGTGGGAGGCCGTGGCGCTGCAGCAGATTGGCCGGCACGCTCCAGTGGCCCCATTCGCCGGCCAGGCCGTTGAAGCCGCCGATCAATCGGCCCTGCACGCAGAAGCCGCCGCCCGCACCGGTGCCAAGGATGGCGCCGAACATGCTGGCGTAGCCGTCGGCGGCGCCGCCATGCGCTTCGGACAACGCGAAGCACTGCAGGTCGTTGCCGAAATGCAGCTGGCGTTGCAGCCGTGCCTGCAGATCGTGGGCGACCGTCTGGCCGGTGAGTGCCGGTACATTGGCGCTGAGTTGGCGGCCACTGCGGCGCTCGCGCACACCGGGCAGGGCGATGCCGATGGCGTTGGCACGCATGCCGAGTTCGGCATCGGCGGCGGCAACCAGCTGCTCCACTGCATCAAGGAAAGAAGGGTAATCCGCCTGTGGCGTGGCGATGCGTTTGCGCCAGACGACCTGCATGGCCGCATCGCAGGCCACCAGTTCGCTCTTGGTGCCGCCGATGTCGATGCCGTAGCAGGGCGCGCGCTCAGCCATGGTGGATGGTGACTCCCTTGACCACGCGGTTGACGGTGCCGTCGGGGAACGGGTTGTCCGGGGTCAGGCCGAGTGCGGCCGAACGCTGCAGGGCATACATCTGCGCGAACGGCAGCCACGCGGCGGCAAGCCAGCTGTCGGACAGCGCGGACGCAGGCAGGGTGTAGTCGTCATCGGCGATTTCCGTGTGCGGGCCGACCGAGAGCACCTTGCCGGCGACGCCATCGCCGCGCAGCTCCTGCAGCAGATCGTGTTCGTAACGACGCGCCAGCGGTTCGATGCTGCGGAACACCACCACCAGCGTTTCGGCATTGAGCGTGGACTTGGGCCCATGACGGAAACCGAGCGGCGTGTTGGCGAGTGCGAGCACGCGGCCTGCGCTGAGTTCGAGCACCTTCAGCGCGGCCTCGCGCGCCAGTGCTTCCAGCGGACCGCTGGCAAGGTAGATCACGCGGCTGAAGGGTGCCTGCGCGAGCGTGGCCACGGGAACGTCCCACTGTGCGATGCCTTCGCGCGCCATGGCGGCGAGCTGCTGCAGGCGGTGGCTGCGTTCTTCCCACGGCGCGCGGTCGAACACGCTGAGGGCGGCCAGCAGCATGCAGGTCAGGCTGCTGGTCATGGCGAAGGCACGGTCGCAGGAGGCGGCCGGCATCAGCAGCGTGCAGGTGTCGGCCTGGCCCGCACCACGGCGCGCGAGTTCGCCGTTGGCATTGCAGGTGATGTCCAGGAACAGCGCGTCATCCACATCGGCGCGCACACGTTCCACCGCCGCCACGCTCTCCGGGCTGGAACCGCTGCGGCCGAAGGACACCAGCAGGGTGGGGCGGTCGCGCTGCAGGTACAGCGCGGGGTGGGTGAGCAGGCTGGTGGTGTGCACGGCGCGCACTTCGGCAGGCCACTGCGCATTGATGCTGTCGGCCACCATTTCAGCGATGAAGCCGGAACTGCCGGCGCCGGTGAACAGCACGCGCTGGCGCGGATCGCTCAGGCGCTCGCCAAGAAAGGCCTGCAGCCGCGCGCGGTCATGGAAGAGGGTATCGGCCAGGGTCTCCCACAGCGCCGGTTGCTGGGCGATTTCGGTGGCGGTATCGGCGCCGCCCAGGTGGTGCCAGGCGGACAGATCGGAGAGTGGAGTGAGGTCCATGCAGGGTTCCTGTTGTTCGCGAGCACAATCTTAGCTTTCTTTCGAAATGTCAAATATCGAAAGCAAATGAAAAGATAGGTTCAGGCAGGATGTCGCGCCCGAATGGCAGCCCTGAAACGAAAGGAAATCCGACAAAACCCTTTCGTGGCAAATGAATAGCGGCTTTCCCGCTCAATGGAAAGTGGTGCTTTGCACCATCTTTCGGTTGCAAGAAACGCTACTTACTTTTTGCTTTCATTTTGTTGACATCTTTCGATTTGCTGCCCTAGAGTCGGTCGCGAACGCTATTCCAACCGCCCGTTCGACGGGCCCGAGGGCAAGGTGCACCACCACATCCGACGTTCGCTGCTGCAGGCAGCTCTGGTTTCCGCGCTGGCACTGCCCTCGCTCGCCGTGCATGCGGAGCCGGTGGGCAATCTGCGCTCGGTCGCGGCAGGCCACGGTGACAAGGGCGTGCGTGGCTGGGACCTGCTCACCGATGGCGGCATGAAGCTGCGCATCGAAGTGCTGGCCGATGACGTCGTGCGCGTGCAGGCGGGCCGCAAGGGCACGTTGACGGGTGCCGGTGACAAGGCCGCGCCCATCGTGGTCGCGCAGGCCGGCCAGGTGCAGGCGCAGCTGGAAGAGGACGACAAGGAAATCCGCGTGCGCACGCCGGCGCTGCTGCTGCATGTACAGCGTGCGCCGCTGCAGCTGCGGCTGGAGCGCATCGACGACGGCCGCAGCGTGCCGCTGTGGCATGAGCTGCAGCCGCTGGATTTGGATGCCACGCAGAGCGTGCAGGTGCTGTCCTCGCAGGTGGACGAAGCCTATTACGGTGGTGGTCAGCAGAATGGCCGCTATCAGTTCAAGGGCAGGGAACTGGAAGTGTCCTACTCCGGCGGCTGGGAGGAGGGCGACCGCCCCAGCCCCGCGCCGATGCTGCTCAGCTCCAACGGCTGGGGCATGCTGCGCAACACGTGGAGTGATGGCAGCTACGACCTGCGCCAGGCCGACCAGGCCACGCTGCTGCACCAGGAAGACCGCTTCGACGCCTACTACTTCGTGGGCGCGGACCTGCCGCACCTGCTCGAGCGCTACACCTGGCTCACCGGGCGGCCGAACATGGTCGCGCGCTGGGCGCTGTCCTATGGCGATGCCGACTGCTACAACGATGGCGACAACAGCAAAAAGCCGGGCACCGTGCCCGAAGGCTGGAGCGATGGCCCCACCGGCACCACGCCGGACGTGGTGGACAGCGTGGCCGCCAAGTACCGCGAGTACGACATGCCGGGCGGCTGGATCCTGCCCAACGATGGCTATGGCTGCGGCTACACAAAGCTGCCGGAGACCGTGCAGGGGCTGGCGAAGTACGGCTTCAAGACCGGCCTGTGGACCGAGAACGGCGTGGACAAGATCGCCTGGGAAGTGGGCAAGGCTGGCAGCCGCGTGCAGAAGCTGGACGTGGCCTGGACCGGCAAGGGCTATCAGTTCGCGATGGACGCCAACCAGCAGGCGTTCAACGGCATCCTGGACAACTCCGACTCGCGCCCGTTCCTGTGGACGGTGATGGGCTGGGCCGGCATCCAGCGCTACGCGGTGGCATGGACCGGCGACCAGAGCAGCAGCTGGGATTACATCCGTTGGCACATCCCCACGCTGGTGGGCTCGGGGCTGTCCGGGATGGCGTATGCCACCGGCGATGTCGATGCGATCTTCGGCGGCAGCGCCGAAACCTACACGCGTGACCTGCAGTGGAAGAGCTTCACGCCCGTGTTGATGGGCATGTCGGGCTGGTCGGCCAATGCGCGCAAGCACCCGTGGTGGTACGACGAGCCTTACCGCTCGATCAACCGCGACTACCTGCTGCTGAAAATGCGCCTGACGCCGTACATGTACGGGTTGGTGCGCGACGCCGCGCAGACCGGCGCACCGCCGGTACGCGGGCTGATGTGGGATCATCCGCAGGATCCGCACGCGCAGGACGAAACCTACAAGTACCAGTACCTGCTGGGCCGCGACCTGCTGGTTGCGCCGGTCTACCGCAGCCAGGCCGCGAGCCGTGGCTGGCGGCGTGGCATCCACCTGCCTGCGGGCGGCTGGTACGACTACTGGGATGGCCGTCATCTGCAGGCCCCGGCGGAAGGGCGCCAGCTGGACCGCAAGGTGGAACTGGCCACGCTGCCGCTGTTCGTGCGTGCGGGCGCGATCCTGCCGATGTATCCGGCGATGCTGTTCGACGGTGAGAAGCCGCTGGATGAAGTCACCTTCGACCTCTATCCGCAGGGGGATTCCAGCTACACGCTGTACGAGGATGACGGCAGTACCCGCCGTTACCAGAAGGGCGAATCGAGCACGCAGCGGATCAGCGTGCGCGCACCTGCCACGGGCAGCGGCCCGGTGCAGGTGGAGATCGCGCCGGTGGAAGGCCAGTACCAGGGCCAGCTGGCACAACGCCGCTATGGCCTGCGCGTGCTCAACCGGCAGGCGCCGCGTGCGGTGACGGCCGCTGGCCGTGCATTGCCGCAGCAGGCTGATGCCGCCGCGCTGCAGGCCGCAGGCGAGGGCTGGTACTTCGATGCGAAGGAGCGGCAGGGCACGCTGCATGTGCGTACCGCCACGCAGGACATCCGCCAGCCGCTGCAGCTGCAGCTGGATTTCCCGGTGGCTGCCGCGCTGGCGGACGATGCCTTCCCGGCCGCACCGGAGCTGGGCCGCGCGCTGCCTTCGGACAGCCTGCTGGTGGTCAGCCGACCGGCCGAGGAGCCTGGCCATCCGCTGGAAAACGCCTTCGACGACGACCCCGGCACTTGGTTCCGCAGCGTGCGCAACCAGGCGGTACGTACCGGCGCGCACGAATGGGTGGTCGGCTTCGGCGAACGCAGGTTGATCGACGGCATCGAACTGGCACCGCGCAACGACACGAACTGGAAGCACGGCCAGGTACGCGACTACGAAATCTACATGGGTGACAGCAACGGCGAGTGGGGCGAGCCCATCGCACGCGGCCAGCTGCAGCTGAAGCAGGAAATGCAGCGCATCGACTTCCCGGCGCATGCAGGGCGCCTGCTGCGGTTCCGCGTGCTCAGTGTGCAGAACCCGGACGGCGACGGTGCAGGCAGCAACGACCCGATGGTCAGCGCTGCGCAGGGCAGTGCCGCGCGTGCGGTGGATGCGCTGCAGCCGCGTGATGTCGGCCCCATCGCGCTGTCCACCTTCCACATCCTCGAGCACCAGACAGCCGAGCGGCCGGCACGGCAGCAATTCCTCTCCCAGCTGCCGCTGCCGGCCGCACTGGCTGACCAGGTGTATCTGGATGAAGCCTTCGGCACCGATACCGCCATGCGCATGAACGGCCTGCAGTTCCGCCGCGGTCTGGGCGTGGGCGGCAACAGCCGCATCGATGTCGCGCTGAAGGGCGGTTGGAAGCTGCTGCGCGCCGACCTTGGCATCGATGACCACTGCCGTCAGGCCGGTGGCATGCAGTTCCAGGTGTGGGGCGACGACAGGCTGCTCTACGACAGCGGCCTGGTGAAGGCGCCGGGCGTGGTCAAGCCCGAACTCGATATCCGCGGTCTTTCCCGCCTGAGCCTGCGCACGCTGGGTGCGCAGGGCAGCCAACCCGCCCAGGTCTGTGGCAACTGGGCCAACGCCGTATTGATCGGCGAGGAGGGCGATTCCGCCGAACTCCTCGACCCATGACCACCACGTAACACCGTTGCTCCCCGCTGCACACCGACTACGGCCCGCCGGCCGTGGCACGGGATCGCTTTGCCCCGCCAACAGCTGCTCGTTGCACGACCCCGCCAGGAGAGAACCCGATGTTGCCCGCTCACCGCCATTCCCCGCGTTGCAGTTTCGCCCCGCTGTCGCTGGCCGTCGCCAGCGTGCTTTTCGCCGCCGCCGCACCCGCCTTCGCGCAGGACAGTGCGGGCGGTGACAAGGACAAGGCCACCGATCTGGCCCGCATCGAAGTCACCGGTTCCAACATCAAGCGCAGCGACGTGGAAACCGCGTCGCCGGTGCAGATCATCGACAAGCAGGACATCGAGAACATGGGTGCGCGCACCCTGTTGCAGGTGCTGGACAACCTGCCCGCCGCACGCCCCGCGCAGCAGGATTCGCGCTCGCTGTTCACCGGTTCCGATGGTGCCTCGCAGGCCAACCTGCGTGGCTTGGGTGCACAGGGCACGCTGGTGCTGTTGAACGGCCGCCGCCTGTCCTACTACGGCGCGCCCGCGGGCTTCCAGACCCAGTTCGTCAACATCGACGCCATTCCCGCCGCAGCCATCGAACGCATGGAAGTGCTGACCGACGGTGCATCCGCCGTGTACGGCACCGATGCGGTGGCGGGCGTGATCAACGTCATCACCAAGCGCGACTACCAGGGTGTGGAGGTCAGTGCGACCACCGACATGTCCTCGCGCATCGACTCCTATGGCGAACACCAGGCCAGCATCACGGCAGGCTTCGGTGATCTGGCCGAAGACCGCTACAACGTCTATGCATCGGTGAATCTGTACCGGCGCGATGCGATCCCGCTGAGCGACTGGTACGACAAGCGCCCGAGTCAGTATTACGTCAACAACCCGAACTACCTGAAGAACCTGCGCCTGGGTACCGGCAGCAAGCCGGGTGAATTCAATCCCGGCACCTACTTCGCATTCGACCCGGTCACCGGCGCGCGTGTGCAGGAAGCAGCGCCGGGCTGCACCAGCATCCTGACCGGCGAAGCCGCAGGCCCGCGCTGCATCTGGCAGACGTGGATGAACAACGAGATCGATGCCGGCGCGAAGTCCGAGCGCAATACCGCCTACGTCAACGCGCATTTCCTGCTGGGCGAGAACACCGAAGCCTTTGCAGAGGCGACCTACACCGACATCGACCTGCGCGCCAACGGTGGCACCCCGCGTGCGTTCAGCACCACCACCGGCAACCCGACCAGCTGGTTCTCGCGCAACACCGGCACTACGGTCAACCAGTTCCTGTATCCCTTCCTGGGGCCGAACAACGAGTACAACCATGCCAGCCCGGAACTGAAGGCGATGATGGGCGGCGTGGTCGGCCTGCAGTATCTGCTGCAGGACGTGGGCGGCAGCCACTTCGGCCAGCGCAACACCGACAAGAGCTACCGCGTGCTGGCCGGCCTGCGTGGCAACGTGGGTGACTGGAACTGGGAGACCGCCTTCGCGTCGGCGGGCACCCACTCGGTGACCTACCAGACCGTCAACGTCAACCTGAAGGGCTTCGAGAAGGCGTTCGGCCCGTACACCGTGGACCCCGGCACCGGGCGCGTGATCATCTCCGATCATCCGGCCTACAGGTTCGGTGAGATCAGCGATGCCAACGCCGCGTTGATCCGCGAGGCGTTCCCGACCTTCGACATCCATTCGTGGACGCGCCTGCACACCCTTGACGGCAAGATCGAAGGGCCGATCTTCAGCCTGCCCGCAGGCGAGGTGCGCGCCGCGTTCGGCTTCAACGCCACCCGCGAAACCTTCTACACGCCCGGCAACACCGACGCCGCCAACGGCCTGATCACCCAGCAGGGTGGCTCGTGGTTCGACGGCAAGCGCAACACCTATGCGCTGTTCGCCGAGACGGTTGCGCCGCTGACCGAGAAGCTGGAACTGGATGCCGCGCTGCGCGTGGACAAGTACCCCAACTTCAGCGCCAACATCGCGCCGAAGATCGGCCTGAAGTACCAAGCGCTGCCGCAGCTGATGCTGCGTGGCACCTATTCGGAAGGCTTCCGTGCACCGAGCCTGGCCGAGGCCGGCACCGGTGGCGTGTTCGCGCAGCTGGGTGGCTTCCGTGACGAGGTGCGTTGCGCCGAGACCAACGCCATCGCCAACCTGCTGCTCAAGTCGGCGCGACCGGGCGATGTGGATATGGGCAACAGCCTGCTCAACGCCGACTGCAGCCGCACGGTGGCGCGCATGACCCAGCCCAACAAGGATCTGGAGCCGGAGAAGGCCAAGATCGCCACGCTGGGCTTCGTGTTCGAGCCGGTGAGCTGGCTGTCGCTGTCGGCCGATTACTGGTTCATCTACCGCCGCAACCAGATCGCCGCGCCGGACTACAGCAAGGATGAGGACATCCTGTCGATGACGCGCAACCCGATCACCGATTCGGACCGCGCCGCATTGGCCACGTTGGCAGCAATGTGTGCCGACCCGGCCAGTGGTGTTGCCTGCCCGGGCACGCTGCCGGGCTACAGCACCGGCAATGTCGCCAGTGTCGTGGGCCAGTACAAGAACCAGGGCCGCACGCTGGTGGACGGTTTCGACATCGATGCACGCAGCCGCTTCTCGCTGGGAGAGTGGGGCAGCCTCAACGTCGGCCTGGCCGCCACCATCGCGCGCCGCAACGCGGCCTACTATGACGATGACACCCGCTGGGAGTATGGCAACACCGTGGGCTACTACGGCAACCCGCGCCTGCGTGCCACCTTGAATGCCGATTGGACCTACGGGAATTTCACCACCAGCGCGTTCGTCAACTACGTCGGCGGCAGCAAGTGGGCGTGGGACCGGGTCGATGCCAAGGACAACAACCCGGACACCTGCACCGGCGGCTTCCTGCCGGTGAATCCGGCGCAGTGCGATGGCGTGCCGTCGTGGTGGACCGCCAACCTGAGCCTGGCGTGGCGCCCCACTGAAAAGTTGAATGTGGGCGTCACCGTCAAGAATGTGTTCAACCGGCTGCCGTTCTATGATCCGAACAGCTTCCTCGGTGACTCCAGCGACTACGCCAGCATTTACGGCCGCAGCTACAGCTTCACGGTCGGCTACAAGTTCTGATGCTCCAATCGCGTCGGCTGCGTGGCCGGCGCGATCTCATGAAGAGGTGCTCTTGTGATGAAACGTAGGGATTTCCTGTTGACCGGTGCGGCGCTTGCGGCCACCACGCTGCTGCCCACGATGCCGGCATGGGCCAAGGGCCGCACGCTGCGGCTGGGCATGATCGGCACCGGCATGCGTGGCCAGGTGCTGCTGACCGAACTGCTGCGTCGTGACGACGTGGAAATGGTGGGCCTGTGCGACATCGAGCCGATCATGCTGGGCCGCGCCATGGACATGGTGGCCAAGGCCGGCAAGCCCGCGCCGACCGCGTTCGGCCAGGACCGTGACGTCAACGCCTGGAAGCGCCTGCTGGAACTGCGCGGCCTGGACGGCGTGATCATCGCCACGCCCTGGGAGTGGCATGCGCCGATGGCCATTGCCGCCATGCAGGCCAAGGTGGCGGTGGGCTATGAAGTGGTGGCCGGCATCACGCTGCAGGATCACTGGGACGTGCTCAAGACCCAGCTCGATACCGGCACGCCGTACATGCTGCTGGAGAATGTCTGCTACCGCCGCGACGTGATGGCCGCGCTGCAGATGGTACGTGCCGGGCTGTTCGGCGAGCTGGTGCACCTGCAGGGCGGCTACCAGCACGATCTGCGCGGTGTGAAGTTCAACGACGGCAACCCGGAACACCCGTACGGCAGTGGCGTGGAGTTCGGTGCGAAGGGCTGGTCGGAAGCGCGCTGGCGTACCGAGCATTCGATCAAGCGCAACGGCGAGCTGTATCCCAGCCACGGCATCGGCCCGTGCGCGATGTACACCGGCATCAACCGTGGCAACCGCTTCACCCACATCAATGCGTTCGCCAGCAAGGCGCGTGGCCTGCACGAGTACACGGTGGAGAAGAGTGGTGGTGCCACGCATCCCAGCACCAAGGTCAACTTCAAGCTGGGCGACATCGTCACCACCACATTGGCCTGTGCAAATGGCGAAACCATTCTGCTGCAGCACGACACTTCGCTGCCGCGCCCGTACTCGCTGGGCTTCCGCGTGCAGGGCACCAAGGGCCTGTGGATGGACCTCAATCACAGCATCCACATCGAAGGCCGCAGCCCGCCGCACAAGTGGGAGGACTTCAAGGTCTACCAGGACCAGTACGAGCACCCGCTGTGGAAGGAATACGCCAGCACCGCCGCAGGGGCAGGGCATGGCGGTATGGACTGGTTCGTCATCCACGCTTTCGTCGAATCACTGAAGGCGAGGGCACCGATGCCCATCGACATCTACGATGCAGTGACGTGGAGCGCGATCACGCCGCTGTCCGAGCAGTCGATCGCCAACAGCTTCCAGACGCTGGAATTCCCCGATTTCACCGCGGGCGCCTGGCAGAAGCGCAAGCCGATATTCGCGTTTGATGCGACGTATTGAGTGAGGCATGCCCCATCTCCCCAACCCCTCTCCCGCGAGGGGAGAGGGGCTTGAATCAGTACGACTGAAGCAATCTCGGCTTCAGCCCCTCTCCCCTCGCGGGAGAGGGGTTGGGGAGAGGGGAGAAAACCAATCACCCTCGCCCAGAGGTCTCCACCTCGTCAGCCTCATCCTCCCTCTCGACCTCCGCATCCGCATCGGCCACCGGCGATGGTGGCACCGAGGCCACTTCCGCCGGGGTAGCCAGCGTGGAGGCGGACGGCTTGTCCAGCATGTGCGCCTTGCGCCACCTGCCCCAGCGGTAATAGGCCAGAATCATCAGCATCGAGCAGAACGCGCTGACCGGGAAACTCCACCAGATCGCATCGGCGCCCAGCTCCGGCTGCAGCCATTTGGCGAATGGCACGCGGATGCCCCACATCGCCACCGCGAGGATCAGCAGCGGCGGCACCACCGCACCGGTGGAGCGCACCACGCCAGCGAGCACGAAGTTCACGCCGAAGAACAGGAACGACCACACTGCGATGTGGTTGAGGTGGCGGCCGATTTCCAGCGCCGGGCTGGCTTCGGGCAGGAACAGCGCCAGCGTGCTGCGGTCGAACAGGATGATCGGCGCGATCAGCGCACCGGTCAGCAGGAAGTTGAACAGCACGCCGGTGCGGGCGGTGGCATCCACGCGGCTCCACAGGCGCGCGCCCACGTTCTGCGCGGCCATCGACGAACAGGCCGCACCGATGGCCATGGCCGGCATCTGCACGTAGGTCCACAGCTGCAGCGCCGCGCCATAGGCCGAGGCGGTATCCACGCCGTAGCTGTTGACCATGCTGATCATCATGATCATCGCCAGCGAGATGACCACCATCTGCAGGCCCATCGGCACGCCCTTGATGACGAGCGACTTCAGGATGCCAGTGTCGATCTTCAGCAGCGCCGCGTCCTTGCGCCCCAGCCACAGCATGTGGCGCTTGTTGCGCAGGTAGAGCATCAGTGCGGCCAGCGCCAAGCCCTGGGCGAAGAAGGTGGCCCAGGCCGCGCCCGCCACGCCGAGTTCGGGGAACGGGCCAAGCCCGAAAATCAGGACCGGGTTGATCACGATGTCCAGCAGCACCGACAGCAGCAGGAAGCGGAACGGCGTGCGTGAGTCACCGGCACCGCGCAGCGCGGCGGTGATGAAGGCGAAGGCATAGATCAGCGGCATACCCAGGAAGATCACCTTCAGGTAGGCATCGGCCAAGGGCAGGGATTCGGCAGGTGTGCCCATCGCCACCAGCAGCCGGTGCGACAGGAACCAGCCCGCGATGGCGATGACCACCGACAGGCCGATGAAGAAGGTGGCGCTGGTGCCCATCACCCGCCGCGCCTGCGGCAGATCCTTGGCGCCTATCGACTGGCCGATCAGGATGGTGGCGGCCATGCCGATGCCGAACACCGAGCCGATCAGGAAGAACATGATGTTGTTGGCGTTGGCGGTGGCGGTCAGCGCCGCCTCGCCCAGGAATTTGCCCACCCAGATCGCGTTGACTGAACCGTTCAGCGACTGTGCGATGTTGCCGGCCAGAATGGGCAGCGCGAACACCAGCAGGCTGCGGCCGATGGGGCCTTCGGTCAGGTTTCTGGCTTGGCTGGCTTTCGACATGAATTCGGCTGGCACGAGCGGGGTTGGCACGTTAGCACCTTGATGGTGATGACGGCGGCCCCAAGGTATGCATGAACGGCCCCGGCCGATCAGACCCAGGAGCACGATGAACCCGGAAACCACAACCATTGCCCCCAGCATCCGCCTTGATGTGTGGCTGTGGGCCGCGCGCTTCTTCAAGACCCGCAGCCTGGCAAAGCAGGCGGTGGATACCGGCAAAGTGGACGTGGCCGGGCAGCGGCCCAAATCCTCGCGCGCCATCCGCGTGGGCGATGCGCTGCGCGTGCAGCGTGGTGACGAGGTGTTCGAGCTGAGTGTGCGCGGCCTCAGTGATACCCGTGGCCCCGCACCGGTGGCACAGGCGCTGTACGAGGAAAGCGAGGCGTCGAAGAAGGCGCGCGAAGAACTGCGCCTGCGCCGCGCTGCCGAGCGCACCGGCTACCAGCCGCCCGAGCACCGCCCCGACAAACGCGCCCGCCGCCTGATCCGTGCGCTGGGTGACATCGACGCGCTGTAGCCAGACACGCCCCAAAAAAAAGCGCCACCCTGCGGTGGCGCTTCGTGCTTTCGAGCGGGCTGCCTGAAATTAGCGCTTGCCGCTGCCCAGCAGGCCGCTGCCGAGCTTGATCAGATCGCCGACGCCGAACTGGCCGTCGCCGTCCTGGTCCAGCACGCTGCCCAACAGGCCGCCGCCGATGCCGCCGGCCTGCTGCACCTGCTGCTTTTCCTGGCCCAGGATCTGGGCAAGGCCGGAGGCGCTGCCCTGGTTGCCGCCGCTCATCATGCGCTGGGCGATGAAGGCCATCACGATGGGGGCCAGGATCTTCAGCAGCTGGCTGGAGTTGCCCTGGCTCAGGCCGGTGGCCTGCGACAGGCCTGCTTCGGCACGGCCCTGGTTGCCGCCGAAGATGTGGCCCAGGATGCCGGCGCCGTTGGCGGCCGGGCTGCTGCTGTTGCCACCGCCCAGCACCGCGCCCAGCACGCTGCCGATGTCCAGGCCGCTGTGGTTGTTCTGCAGTGCGCCGAACAGGGCTTCAGCACCCTGCGGCTTGGCGGCGTTGTTGCCCAGGGCGCCCATCAGCAGCGGCAGCGCGGCGCTGATGGCGCCGGAAGCCTGCTGGTTGTCGATGCCCAGCTGCTGGGAGACCTGCTGCAGCGGTGCGCCCTGCAGCTGGGAGAGAAGATCGTCTGTGAGGTTCATGGTCGAATCCTTGCGGTTTGGTTGCCGCCGGCATGGTAACCCTGACTGGGGGCCTGCGCGCGTGCCAGCCGGCGCAGGCCAGAAACGGCACCGCCCGCGTTCAGCGGGCGGTGCCTGTCAAGTGGCGGGGGGCTTACAGCTCGATGTCCTCGGCACCCGGCGTCGCGGTCGGGTAGCTGGCTTCAGGCTGTGCCGGCTTGAGCGGATCGGACGGCATGTCGGCCAGCTTCTTCAGTGCCGCCGCGATGCCTGCACCGTAGGCCGGATCGGCCTTGCTGCAGTTGTCGATGTGGCGCTGCTTGATGAAGTCCGGTGCATCGCCCAGCGCACGCGCGGTGTTCTCGAACAGGCGCTGCTTCTGTGCCTCGTCGTAGCTGCGGAACAGCGCGCCGGGCTGGCTGAAGTAGTCGTTGTCGTCCTCACGGAAGTTCCAGAAGTCGGCATCGCCACGGATCTTCAGCGCAGGCTCGCGGTACTGCGGCTGCTCCTGCCACTGGCCGTAGCTGTTGGGCTCGTAATGCGGCAGGCCGCCGTAGTTGCCGTCCACGCGCATCGCACCATCGCGGTGGTTGCTGTGCACCGGGCAACGCGCGGCGTTCACCGGAATCTGGTGGTGGTTCACGCCCAAACGGTAGCGCTGCGCATCGGAGTAGGCGAACAGACGCGCCTGCAGCATCTTGTCCGGCGACGGCCCGATGCCCGGCACCAGGTTGCTCGGTGCGAACGCGGACTGCTCCACGTCCTGGTACCAGTTGTCCGGATTGCGGTTGAGCTCGAACTCGCCCACTTCGATTAGTGGGTAGTCGCTCTTGGGCCACACCTTGGTCAGGTCGAACGGATGGATGCGGTAGGTCTCGGCGTCCAGCTCCGGCATGATCTGCACGAACAGCTTCCACTTCGGGAACTCGCCGCGCTCGATGGCCTGGAACAGATCGCGGCCATGGCTTTCGCGGTCCTTGCCCACCAGCACTTCGGCCTGCGCATCGGTCAGCGCCTCGATCCCCTGCTGGCTGTGGAAGTGGAACTTCACCCAGTAACGCTCGCCGGCATCATTGGTGAAGCTGTAGGTGTGCGAACCGAAGCCATGCATGTGGCGGAAGCTGCGCGGAATGCCGCGGTCGCTCATCACCACGGTGACCTGCATCAGCGCTTCCGGCAACAGCGTCCAGAAATCCCAGTTGTTGCGAGCGCTGCGCAGATTGGTGTGCGGATCACGCTTGACCGCCTTGTTGAGGTCGCCGAACTTGCGCGGGTCACGCAGGAAGAATACCGGCGTGTTGTTGCCCACCAGGTCCCAGTTGCCTTCCTCGGTGTAGAACTTCAGCGCGAAGCCACGGATGTCGCGCTCGGCATCGGCCGCGCCGCGCTCGCCCGCCACGGTGGTGAAGCGGGCGAACATCTCGGTCTTCTTGCCGACCTGCGCGAACATCTTGGCGCGGGTGTACTTGCTGATGTCGTGGGTGACGGTGAAGGTGCCGAACGCGCCTGAGCCCTTCGCATGCATGCGGCGCTCGGGAATGATCTCGCGGTTGAGGTTGGCCAGCTTCTCCAGCAGCCACACATCCTCCATCAACAGCGGGCCACGCGGGCCGGCGGTCCTGCTGTTCTGGTTGTCCACCACCGGCGCGCCGAAGGCGGTGGTCATCGGCGTGATCGGGTCATCGCCATGCTTCTGCTTGGGCGTGGTGCTGGTGTCGCGTTGCGCCTGTGCCGCCTGCTCGGGCGAGGGGGCACTGTGATACGGGCAGGAAGGCTTGGTGTCGTTGCTGCTCATCGGGCTGGCTCCAGCTGGCTCGGGGGAAATGAAGGGATGACCTGACTGTAGCCATCCATAGATGAAATAGATAATCGAATGATCCGTTCCATTCGATAGCTGGCATCTATTGTTCAGGATGCGGGCATTGGCTGTGCCTTTGATGGCAGGTCATGGGGTGCTGGGGTAGCTGCTTGTCCCCCTCACTTTCGCGAAAGCGAAGGGGAGGGCCGGGGAGGGGTAGCTCTTTGCAGCAGCACTGAACCCAGCGCAGAAATGCTCTCCGCGAAAGGCACCCCTCCCCAACCCTCCCCTGGGCTGCGCCCAAGGGAGGGGGCAGGTCATGAGGCGCTGCAGGAACTGCTTTTCACCCTCCCTTTCGCGGAGCGAAGGGGAGGGCCGGGGAGGGGTAAGTTCTTTGCAGTAGCACTGAACCCAGCGCCAAAAGGCTTTCCGCGAAAAGCTCCCCTCCCCAACCCTCCCCTGGGCTGCGCCCAAGGGAGGGGGCAGGTCATGAGGTACCTCAGCAACCGCGCTTGTCTCCCTCCCTTTCGCGAAGCGAAGGGGAGGGCCGGGGAGGGGTAGGTTCTTTGCAGCAGCGTTGAATCCAGCGCGGGAAGACTTTCCGCGAAACGCACCCCTCCCCAACCCTCCCCTGGGCTTTGCCCAAGGGAGGGGGCGGACCATGAGGTACCTCAGCAACCGCGCTTGCCTCCCTCCCTTTCGCGAAAGCGAAGGGGAGGGCCGGGGAGGGGTAGCTCTTTGCAGTAGCGCTGAATCCGGCGCGGGAGACTTCCCGCGAAAGGCACTCCTCCCCAACCCTCCCCTGGGCTGCGCCCAAGGGAGGGGGCAGGTCATGAGGCACCTCAGCGAACGCGCTTGTCCCCCTCCCTTGCGCGAAGCGAAGGGGAGGGCCGGGGAGGGGTAAGTTCTTTGCAGCAGCACTGAACCCAGCGCCGAAAGGCTTTCCGCGAAAAGCTCCCCTCCCCAACCCTCCCCTGGGCTGCGCCCAAG